>JAFPBK010000124.1 GCA_017424105.1 Kiritimatiellia bacterium
CATACATCGATAATGTGGCATTGACAGAAGCAAAAGGATACTCAATGGTATCTATTGAAAAAGTAAAATTTGGTTAACTATTTTAAATATTTGATGATGTTTTGTAAATACAAAAACTTAACTTACAGCTCTAAAACTAACAAAATCATACTTTCTGACTACAAAAAGGTGCATTTAGTTGCGCAATGGTGCGTTTACTTTTGCAATCTACAATAATTTTTTTTGGTTTTCATTCATTTGGTTGCTAAACCTATATTTTAAGTGTTGAATTGTTGGAGGTTATAATTTTTATTTTAAGAAAAATAAATTCTTATATTTACATTTGCGTACAGCAGTTGTATAATTTACACCTATTAAATCATTTTTGAAAACTTAGGGAGGTAAATTATGAATATTCCATTTAAAGCAATGACAATTGCTGGCTCTGATGTTAGTGGTGGAGCTGGTTTGGAGGCTGATTTAAAAACATTCCAAGAGCATGGCGTTTATGGTATGGTTGCTCTTACTTGCATTGTAGCTCAAAATCCAACAGCAGAATGGCGTCACGATGTTTATCCTGTTGAGCTAAATGTAATTGAAGCACAGCTTGCAACTATTCTTGATGGTATTGGGGTTAATGCAGCTAAGACAGGTATGCTAGCAACTCAAGAGCTAATTAAACTTGTTGTAAAAACAATTAAAGAGCATAACACACCTAATTTGGTTGTTGATCCTGTTATGGCTTGTAAGGGTGCTTCAACACCTCTAAATCCAGAGGTTGCTACTGCATTGCGTGATGATTTGATGCCACTTTCAACTGTGATTACTCCAAATCTATATGAGGCAGCAATTATGTCTGGTCTTGGTGAGATTAATTCTGTTGAGGGAATGGAAAAGGCTGCTAAGGAGCTTTGCAAGGCAGGTGCTCGCACTGTTCTTATCAAGGGCGGCAGCAAACTTCCTAATGCAACAAAGGCTATCGATGTTGTTTGTTCAGGTGGCGAGATAACACGCCTTGAAACAGAGTTAATTCCTAATGCTTATACGCATGGTGCTGGTTGCACAATTTCAGCTGCAATTTGTGCAAATCTTGCAATGGGTATGCCTGTTACTGAAGCAATTATGAAGGCAAAGGAATTTGAGCAAAAGGCTCTACAGGGATCATTCCCATTGAATCGTTGGGTAGGTCCATTACGTCATGCTGCATGGCGTGGTCTTTAGTCTGTAACGGAATAGATTATGCGAAAAGCTGGTGTAACTAAAAATCAGGGGAAGCCTACGCTTCGTGATGTTGCTGAGGCTGCAGATTGTTCTGTTGCACTAGCTTCGCATATTTTAAATAAATCCTACGGAAATATTTCCTGCACCGAGGAGTTGCGTCAAAAAATTGAGCGCGTAGCTGAAGAGTTAGGCTACGCCTCAATGCGCAGCAAATATTTACCTATAGCTTCACGATCTTACAATATTGGGGTAAATATAGCAGGGATTGAGCATAATGATGCTCAGATTAAGTTGCTGGCTGAAATAGAAAAGCTGGCAAGCTCTATAGGTTATACATTAGTTGTTTTTGGTTACGCTGCCACAATTAAAGAATCAACAGATTTCTTTAAGAAAAAGATTAAGCAATCACAAATAGATTTAGTTGTTGATATTGCTGGAACTATAGAGCAAGAATTGTCTTTGCTTACAACAAATCTTGTCCATTCAGGCGATGATATTATCTCTCGCTGTACGCATATGCTTTCCACATTTGCAAATGCCTAATTTGGCAATTTGATATGTATGTGCTCAGAACGCAAAATAATTATTTTGCGTATTCTATGCAACGGTTTTCGCGGATGACAACAACTTTAATCTGACCAGGATATTTAACTTCAAGCTGAATGCGTCGTGCAATTTCTTTTGCAAGATTCATTGCTTGGCTGTCGCTTGTTTCAACTGGGTCAACAATTACATTAATTTCGCGACCTGCCTGAACAGCATAACAATTCTTTGTTTGCTTAAAGGAGGTTGCTATCTTTTCCATTTTTTCTACACGCTCTAGGTATAGAGATGTGGTTTCACAGCGAGCACCAGGGCGAGAAGATGAAATTGCATCAGCAATTGATGCAATGATTGCATAGCGAGTAACATTTGTTACTTCACCATGGTGACCTGCCACGCCAGCAACAATTTCTTCTGGCTGATTTAGCTTGCGTAGGAAATCTGCACCAATCGCTGCATGAGGACCCTGAATCTCGTGATCAAGGGCTTTACCGATATCATGCAGTAAACCTATCTTACGAGCGATTGTAGCGTCTAAATGAAGCTCTGTGGCAATCATACCAGCAAGATTTGCAACCTCGATGCTATGTTGCAAAACATTTTGTGTGAAGCTTGTACGAAAATATAGGCGACCAAGTTTATTGAGGATTTGTTTGTCATTCTCAATGATGTTGGCCTTTGCGCATGCTTTTGCACCAATATCGTTGAGATATTTATCAAAATTCTCAGAAACTTCGCGTACCATTTCTTCAATTTTTTGTACTGTAATGGTGCCACCGGCAATTAGCTTCTCAAGAACAATACCTGCAAGTTCGCGACGCTCAGGAGAGAGTGATGAAACAGTTACGGAGTTTGGCGCATCTTCGATAATAATATTTACACCAGTAGCAGCTTCAAGTGCGCGGATATTTCTGCCTTCGCGGCCAATAATCTTGCCTTTAACAGTTGGATCATCAAAAGTAACCGTGCGAAGCATCAGGTCTGTAATGTGTGAGGCAGAGTAGCGCTGCATTGCTGGGATAAGAATCTCGCGAGCCATTTCCTCTGAGGTTTCTTTGAGGTTTTCTTTCTCACGCTTAATAAGTGTGGAAATGTCCTCTTCAAGTTCCTTCTTAGCTTCATCAAATAGCTCTTTCTTAGCTTCATCGCGAGTGAAGCGTGCAAGTTTTTGCAGCTTTTCTGTAGCTTCTTTTGCGAGGGCATCAGCTTTTGCTTCGCGCTCTTTGATAGAGGCATTATATTTCTCATTTTCCTCTTGGCGTTTATCGAGGATAGCTTCTTTTTTATTTATAAAATCGGCTTTGCTATTAAGATTTTGTTCACGGGAAAGAAGTATCTCTTCGCGCTTATTGATTGCTTCCTGTTCTTTGGAGAGCTGTTTCTTCTGATCGCGAGTAGTTGCTTCGAAAGCTTCGCGTGCTTTGATTGCAGCTGTTTTTGCTTGAATTTCTGCTGTTCGAATAATATTAGCAGCCTCACGCTCTGCATCAAGCTTTGCTGTTTTAGAATTTTTTTGTAACGAAGAGATTGTGTTTTTAATTAGAATAGAGCGTAGTTGATAGCCTACGAAGATGCCGATTATTAAACCGGAGAAAGCTGCTACTAATACTTGAACCATAATTATAGCCTTTAAAGTTAAAATATATTATATACGTTTTAGAATAGGGGATACAATAATTAACCCAATAAGAAGAATTGCTAGAGGAAGGTAGACTGCTAATCTAATTGCCAGATCTGACCATCCATCGGCAGGAATTCCTGAACTTAGCATAGTTGCTTCAGCAGGAATCATTTTGTCTGTAAAATCATTTCCTTTTAACCATTCAATAGCAGAAAAGATAAATAACTTATTACCTGAGATGCCTTGACCTATCATTGCATTAGAGATAATCGAATCATCTCCGCAAACAACTATACGTGTATTTTGTTTTTTGCCCAAATCATCTGGTTTGCCAAGTTGCACTGCGGCTGCAATTGTTTTTGGAGATTCAGGTTGTTGTGTAGAAGGATCTGTGAGAATCAAAGGGAAGAATTGAGGTTTATCAGCTAATTCTTTTGTTGTGAGATACATCTCTGAAACAGGAGAAAGGAAGCAAGGTGCAGAGAATGTTGTTGCAATATTTGTAAGCGGTTCTGTTATCTCATGCTGGTTGTAAATTGTTGTGGTTGTAGGTTTAATTCCATATGACTTACCACTAGCAGGAGGTGAGAGTTGGATATTCCATAAATTAAGAAGAGGACCTAAACCATTTGCATGGTATGACCCAAGTAGAAATAATGCCTTACCACCATTATTTAGATATGTTGAGATTGCATTTATTTCTGTTTCAGAGAAGATAGTTGTTGGACCTGCAATGACAAGAATATCACAATCATTAGGAATTTTATTCTCACTACCTAATTGTAGAAGTTCAATGTCATTGTCATAAAGTTCCAGAAGGTGTGCGATATTTGAAGCACCAGTATGTTTATCCGCACTTGTTGGATTATATTCGCCGTGACCGCTCAAAAAATAAATTTTAGATGAATTTGAATGAAGAAGTTTATGGATTGCAAGAGTACAAACAGATTCACCTATAAAATTTGACGCAAGATTTGTATTTGTTTTTTGCGTGTTTGGAGAAAAACCGGACAATTCTGCTTCAGAGATACTACGGAATTCAAGACCACGAGTTATGATAATTGAATTAACTTCAACATCATATTTTTTTAGTATTGCAGCTGTTTCGGTAATATCAAGATTTGCATCAATAATTTGCGTTTCAATATTTAGTTGGGAGAATTGTTTTGATATTTCTTGATATTCCTTCAAGAGACGGCGAGCAGGTTTTCTAAAAGGGTGTGAACGCTCAAATATAGAAATGATTTTAAGCTCGCCTTTTGTTTCGCGTAGGATATCAATAGATTGTTTACTTAAACCATTTGGAACGAGAGAATCATAGTGATATCGAACATAGATACGCGAAGCACAAAGATTAGTTAAAAAGAGAAGAATAGAAGCGAAGAGAATAGAAAGAAACACATTAAGCTTAAAAAAGCCAATGGTTCTTTTTATGTTTTTTTTATCGCTTCTATTCTTTTTCATTTTAATTACTCGTTCCAAAGCCATAATGAGAATATCTCATTTATATGGCTATGTTAGAATTTTGATGCAAAGCATTGTGCTAGTTTATCGCCGCCTGCTTCAGTTAGGTGAAGACCATCAGTGTTTAGCAGGCCTTCACCATTGCCAAATGCACTGCGTACATTAACTAGAGTAACACCTTCTTCTTTTACCACTTGGATAATAGCATTTGAGATGCGCTCACCAGCTGAGTTGAAAATTTCGTGTTCGCCAACCATTATAGGAATTGTAGCTACAATAGGGATAGAATTGTTTTCTTTACATAAGCGAATCATTGTACGAACGTTTTCCGCAACTTCATTAGCATCATAACCAAATATTGCATCATTGCTTCCAAACATGATACAAACATATGCAGGCTTTGCTGAGAGAGCAGATTTTACAAGTGAGATGCCTTCGCCAGATTTTTTGCCACCAACACCATAGTTTGCAACATTCTTTGAAATCATACCTGCAAGTCTTGATGGGTAAGGAGCTCCATCACAAGCATAGCCTTCTGTTAGACTGTCACCTACACAAGCAACAAGATTTGGATTATTGTCGCCAATATCACCAGAAACGCCACCGTCATCGCTCTCACATCCTGTAATAAACAGGAAGGATGCAATTATAGATGTTGCAATAAGTTTTAGATTTAGTTTCATTTTTTCTCCACAATTATTTTAATTAAAAAAATCTTTATTGACCTCTTTCAATTCGAGCAGCGAGGCGTTCTGGAAGTCCTGCCGCACGAATCCTTGTCTGAGCTGCAGCAATATCATAAGCAACTCGCCTAAAGAATACTTCCTTGCTTTCTGGACAGAAAATGCAATAAGAAGCCATAGGATTTCCATCACGTGGCTGTCCTACACTTCCTGTGTTGATAAAGTATTTTTTACCAATCTCTATGCGAATATTTTGAGCTGGCATTTGTTCTACCATCATGCCTTGTTTTTTAAAAATCGTAGGGACATGCGTATGGCCATGGAAGCAGATTTGTGTGCTTTGGTAATTTAAGTGAGATTCAGCTTCGATTGAATCAAAGACATAACCCCAACGCTCTGGCATATCAAGTGTGCTATGAACAAGAGTTATATTTTTATTTACGACACTATAAGGAAGCTTTTTAAGCCACTCGACATTTTCAGATGTCAGTTCGCGACGTGTCCATTCAACAACATTAGCAGCCACAGGATGAAAATCATCAAGAGACTCATTGAAGGCACAATAATGATCATGGTTACCACAAACAGTTAGAGAGGCATGTTTTTTTATTATTTCCATACATTCATTTGGAGCGGCATTGTAACCGACAACATCACCCACGCAGAGGATGTCTGTAACATTTTCTGTTGCAGCATCCTCAAGCACGGCATTGAGTGCATCAATATTAGCGTGGATATCTCCAAGTATGGCGATTTTCTTTTCCATATAAAAAATTATGCTTGCATTCCTAGTAAGAGGGCTGCGATGTGTAGATCCTCTGGAACTGTGATTTTAATATTAGGGAATCGACTAGGAATTAAGTGAACTTTTTCGCCAAGCTTTTCAACTGCGCTTGCTTCATCAGTAATTGTTTCGTCATTGATATCAGCAGCATCAAAAGCGCGAGCTAGCAGATCATATTTAAATGTTTGTGGAGTTTGAACTGTCCAAATCTTGCTACGATCTAATGTGCTTGAAACAGTTTGTCCTTTTTCTACTAGCTTTACTGTATCGGTCATATGCTGAGCTGCGATACCAGAGCCATTACGCTTAGCGGATTTGATTGTTTCTGAAATTAGAGCAGGAGTAATGCAAGGGCGTGCAGCATCATGTACTGATACAATTGTTGTATCAGGGTCACATTCCTTCATGCCATTACGAACAGATGCCTGGCGGCAAGAGCCACCAGGAACAACTGCTTGAACTTTGCGGCAACCAAACATGCGAGCGACGCCCTGAGTTGCAATTACTTGATCCTTACGAACTACAACAATTATTGCATCAATATCAGCGCATGCTTCAAATGCCATCAATGAATATGCCAACACAGGCTTCGGTCCTAGGCTTAAAAAGGCCTTGTCTACCTTGCCACCCATTCTTTCACTTTTTCCTGCTGCAACAATAATTGCTGTATTCATAAGAATTTCCTTTCTAATATAGAAATGTATATTTTAGTTAGATTTTATTTCTTTGCAAAATTTGGACGCTTATTCTTGTACCAAGCTAGCATTACAGGAGTTGCAATGTAGATGGTTGAGAATGTACTTACAATAATACCGATAAGCATGCATGTTGCGAAGCCAAAGATATCGCCAGATGAGAATATCAATAGAGCAACAACAGTGATTAGGGTAGTGATTGAAGTTAGAAGAGTTCTGCTCAATGTAACATTGATACACTTATTTGCAAGCTCAGGGAATGAAAGCTTGTTGTTAAGCTTTAGCTCTTCACGTACGCGGTCAAATAGAACGATTGTATCGTTTACACCGTAACCAACAATTGTTAGCATAGCAGCAACGATTGTTAGGTTGAACTGCATACCTAGTGCTGTGAAGATACCAATTGTGATTAGAACGTCGTGAATTAGAGCAACGATTGCACCTAGAGCGAAACCGAACTCAAAGCGTAGTGTGATGTATAGAAGCATTGCAATTGCTGAAAGAGTAATTGCGATATATGCTGTTCTCTTCATTTCAGAACCGATTTGAGAACCAACTGAGTCAACATCGATAAACTTGAAGCCAGCCTCAGGAAGCTTACCCTTTAGAGCTGTATCCATAACGCTAGAAATTTCTGTGCCATTTAGCTCTGTGTGAACAGTTGAAACCTCAAGGAAGTTGATCTCTTTCTTTACACCATCAACTTCTTCTGTTGTGTTCTGGTACTGTGGCTTTGCATCAACAACGCCAGCACCTTCTAGTGCTGCACGAACATTCTCTAGAGGAGCCTTATCCTTGTCTGCTACTTCGAAAGTAACCTTAGCACCACCTGTGAAGTCAACAGCGAAGATGCTTGCAGGATTGCTTAGGCCACGGATAATTGCAACTGCATCAAGAACAACAATTAAGATAACTGCTGCCATAATGAATGCCTTTGTGCGCTTTAGGAAGTCAATCTTGATGTTAGGAGAAACAAGCTCCATCATCTTAATCTTCTTAGTTGTATCAGGCTTGATTGTTGCCTGGAAGATTAGCTTTGTTACAACAAGTGCTGTGAACATAGAAGCCATGATACCTGCAACAAGTGTTACAGAGAAGCCACGGATTAGACCTGTACCAAAGATGAATAGGATGATAGCTGTGATAACAGTTGTTAGGTTACCATCAAAGATTGCTAGGAATGCACGCTGATAACCAGCCATGATAGAAGCAAATGCTGGGCGACCTGCTGCAAGTTCTTCACGTGTACGCTCGAAGATAAGAACGTTTGCGTCAACTGCCATACCGATTGTTAGAAGGATACCAGCGATACCAGGAAGTGTTAGAACTGGTAGCTTTGTAATTGATGAGCTTGCTGTAGCATCCTGAGCAAATGCGCTCAATACGCCAGAAGCAATCACTGCAAATACTGGAAGCAATACGATATTTAGAGCAAGAGCAATTGCTGCTACAATACCAATTGCGCGATAGTAAATAACTAGGAATACGAAAATGCCAATGCAGCCAACGATGATTGCTAGCTTTGAATTTGCGATTGCATCCTCACCAAGTGTTGGAGAAACGAAGCGCTTACCCATGAACTTTAGAGGAGCTGGTAGAGAACCTGCATTTAGAACATTCTGTAACTGACGTGCCTCTTCTACAGAGAAGCGGCCTGTGATAATCGCATCGCCATCAATGCGAGATTGGATAGCTGGTGCAGAATATACAACATCGTCAAGGATGATTGCTAGCTGCTTACCAATGTTTTTGCCTGTAACTGCAGCAAACTTTCTTCTACCCTCAGAGTCAAATGTTAGGCTGACAATGCGCTCGCCTGTCTGTGGGTTTGAATCTGCTTTAGCACGTGATAGGTTTTCACCTGTTAGTTCAACTGTGCGCTTTACGAAGATAGGGTAGTAGTAATCAATTTTATCTTGAGACTGCTTTTCTAGCATGAAGTTTGTTCCAGGATTTGGATTGCCAAACTTACGTAGGTAAAGAGCATACTCTGAAGATGTATAATCAACATTCTGAGAAAGGTCTTTAACATAGCAAGGATTGCCATTGTTGTCTTCTGACATCTTGTAGCCACGTGGAGCTTTGCTGTCGGCTAGTAGCTTAGCAACCTTCTGAGCTGAGCTTTCAGATACTAGGCTGAACTTTAGGAATGCAACACTGCGAACTAGCTCCTCTGCCTGCTGGCGCTTCTCTTCTGTTGCGCCTGGCATCTGTACATAGATACGGCCATTGCTACCGCGTGAGATAACTGGCTCTTCTGTGCCAAGAGCATCGATACGAGCACGAACAACTTCAACTGCTGTTTCGTTAGCATTGCTCATTGCCTTGTCCATCTTAACAGCAATCTCTTCCTCTGTAAGAGTTTTGCCTTCAGACTCAGCGCGTTCAATAATTGTCTGCTTTAGGGCATCCTGATCTATTTCAAGAGTAAAGCTGTATCCGCCCTGAAGATCAAGACCTAGACGAATGTTTTCACCCTTTTTACCAATTAGAATAAATGAAAATGCTAGTAATACAACTAGAACAATCCATTTCCATAATGCTTCTGTTTTCATTTTATTATACCTTAGTTTAATATTATGTTTGTTATATTATTTAGCGTGCCTCAACGGAAGGAGTTTCGCCATCCTTGATAGTGCGTAGTACAGCACCACGAGCAATCTCAATAACTGTGTTTGGAGCAATCTGTACCATAAAGGTAGATTCCTTAACCTCTGCAATTGTGCCAATTAGGCCACCTGCAAATAGAATCTTTGCGCCAGCACGTAGCTCATTGATTTGCTGCTTACGTTCTTTTTCCTTTCGCTGCTGTGGACGAATAAGAATAAAATAGAAAATTGCAAATATAATGATGATAGGCAAGAATGAAGCAAAGCCTCCAGCGGATTGTGCTGGCGGTTGAGCTGCTGCATTAGCCATAATTGTTGTTAATGTATTCATTTTTATTGTATCTCTCTTTTTTGTTTGTTTTTAAATTAATCTCTACTGCTACGTAGCTCTTCATGAGCAATACGTCTAAATTCCTCAAAGGTACCATTATCTAGTGAGGCTCTTAGCTCGCGCATAAATTCCATATAGCAATGAATGTTATGAAGAGTTAACAAGCGAATTCCTAATACTTCTCCTGCATTTAGCAAATGGCGGATGTAGGCACGTGTAAAGTTTTGGCAGCAAACACACTTACAACCTTCTTCTACAGGGCGTAAATCTTGCTTGTATCTGCCAGCTTTGATTTGCACTGAGCCATGGCGAGTAAAGGCAGATCCATTGCGTGCATGGCGTGTAGGTATTACGCAGTCAAACATATCAATGCCACGTGCAACCGCTTCTACCATCTGCAATCTGTCTCCAACACCCATCAAATAGCGAGGCTTATCCTCAGGAAGATATGGTGTGCTATCCTCAACTCCCTTAATAAGAACATCCTCTGGCTCACCAACACTTACTCCACCTACAGCATAGCCATCAAAGCCAATATCTACTAATCCTTCTGCACAGCGTTTGCGTAGCTCTGGATAAATGCCTCCTTGAACAATGCCAAAGAGCTTTTGTCCATCTGCAAGCTCCTGCTCAGCACAAACCTTTGCCCAAGCCAATGTCTTGGAAATAGATTTTTGTGCATATTCAGGTGTGCATGGATATGGGATGCATTCGTCAAAGCACATTGCCACATCAGAGCCAATAGCTTTTTGCATTGCAATTGACTCCTTTGGACCTAGGAAAAAGCGCTTTCCGTCTATGTGGGAGTTAAACTCAACACCATCTTGACGAATCTTGCGAAGCTTTCCAAGAGAAAATACTTGGAAGCCTCCACTATCCGTCAAGATTGGTCCATCATATTGCATGAAGCTATGGAGACCACCAACAGCCTCCATAATTTCCTTGCCAGGACGAAGCATCAAGTGATAAGTGTTAGACAAAATCATTCCTACGCCTAGCTCCTTTAGGTCTCTAGGCTCTAAGGTCTTTACAGTACCTTGTGTGCCAACAGGCATAAAGCAAGGAGTCTCTACAACCCCATGCTTAGTCATAAGCTGGGAGCGGCGAGCCTCAAAGCCTCCATTTAGCACCTTTGCTGTCTTTAAAACCTTGAATTGTTCTGTCATTTTACTTCTTTACTATATAATATATATTAGAAACTATAGCTTGATAACTATTTTGCACTCTGCTGGCGAATAACTTCATAAAATGCTAACGCTCCAGCAACACCAGCATTTAGTGAACCTACCTTACCAAACATAGGTAGACGTGCCAGGTTGTCACAGCGCTCGCGAACTAGGCGACCAAGACCCTGTCCTTCACTGCCAATTACGATACAAACCTTGCCTTTAAAGTCAATGTCTGTATAATTCTTGGATTCAGGAAGAGCCTCAAGACCTGTTGTCCATACATTGTATTTCTTTAGTCTGTCAATTACTTCAGAGATATTTGGAACAAGAGCAATGCGAATATGCTCTGCTGCACCAGCTGATGCACGAACTGCTGCAGGAGTTACACCAACTGCTCTGTCAGCAGGAAGTACAACACCCTTAACACCTGCGCACTCACAGGAACGAATGATAGAACCTAAATTCTGTGGGTCAACTACATGGTCAATGATAACAAAAAGCTGATTCTCTTCATCCTCTTTTTCTGCCTCTGCATATAGCTCATCGATATCTACATAAGGATAGTCAGCACAAACAGCAACAACACCCTGATGATTTGCAGAATTCATCCATGCATCTAGTGTCTCACGCTTATGCTTAAGAATACGAATACCACGCTCTTCACATGTCTTCTTAATCTCATCTACTTCATCGCTATCCTTTACACCATCAGCTAGAACCATATCTAGTACCTGACGGCGATTTGCTCTTAGCATCTCGATTACTGGCTGGCGACCAAATAGTAGCTCACCTTCTGGGCGTGAAGGAACAGACTCAAGCTTCTTTGCTGGTGCTACATCCTCAGCAGCATCAAAGCTCTTGCGCTTAAAGCCATTGTCTCTCTTCTCATCACGGTCAAAGCTACGCTTTTCATCGCGCTCCCATGGCTTCTTAAATCCGCCATCACGCTTGCCACCGCCGAAGCCGCCACGATCGCGCTTCTCACCGCGACCAAACCCGCGATCTTCGTCACGCTCCCATGGCTTCTTAAATCCGCCATCGCGCTTGCCACCGCCGAAGCCACCACGCTCGCGCTTCTCACCGCGGCCAAAGCCACGATCTTCGTCACGCTCCCATGGCTTCTTAAAACCGCCATCGCGCTTGCCACCGCCGAAGCCGCCACGATCACGCTTCTCGCCGCGACCAAAGCCACGATCTTCATCGCGCTCCCATGGCTTCTTAAATCCGCCATCACGCTTGCCACCGCCGAAGCCACCACGCTCACGCTTCTCACCACGGCCAAAACCGCGATCTTCGTCACGCTCCCATGGCTTCTTAAAGTTACCACCATCGCGCTTTGATGAACCTGCATCATTATCGCGCTCCCATGGCTTTTTGAAAAATGCTGTAAATTTACTCATTGTGTGTTTTCTAACTATATTTGATTTTAGCGATTAGTTTGGCGTGTATTTGTACGTGCCTCGTTAACATGAATCTTGCGGCCCTTAATCTCTTTGTTGTTTAATGCTCGGATTGCTTCCTCAGCTTCTGTGCGATGAGGCATCTCAACAAAGCCATAACCCTTTGATTTACGGCTATTGTGCTGTGTGATGATGCGAGCAGATGTAACAATACCAAACTTCTCAAATTCCTTGCGTAGCTCGGAATTACCCATTTCGTAGCTTAGATTACCAACGTAAATCTCTACTGCATTTGGGTTAGATTTAAAGGACTTTTTCTTGCCCTTGTTATTAGCTGCCTTTTTCTTTGATTTAATAATTGATGCAATTACAAATAGAATAATTACTACAACTAGAATAATTACTACAACGATAGCAATCCCACCATAAATAGGAGCAGAATTGCATTCCTCGTCTGCACAAGCTTCTTGTGCTGGTTGCTCTGTTGTTGTTATTACTTGTCCTGCATCTTCTACTGGTACAATATCTTCTGTAGCAGGAGTCTCTGCCTGTTCGTTTGCTACAGTAGTATCAACTACTTCATTTGTCTTTTCTTCAACAGCTTCTGAAACTGCCGCTATTGAATTGTTGGATATATCTTCCATTTTGTTTCTTTCTCGGTTTCTTCCGTGGATTTTTTTATTGCGCTCCACATACGCTGGTTCTAGTTAGGCACGAGAGGATTTCGGATACATAAACTTTTTTGCACAAATAAATCCCGTCGCACTCATCGTCTTCTCATACTAGGAAGCCTTCCAGCCTCCAAAATTGTTTATTAATTTCCGTCAATAAATCCTTGTAAACGCTTTAAGCGGGTTGGGTGGCGTAGTTTCTTAAGAGCCTTAGCTTCAATTTGGCGAATACGCTCACGTGTAACATTGTACTCCTTACCAACCTCTTCAAGTGTCTTAGCATAGCCAGTGCTTAGACCAAAGCGAGCCACAATAACTTGTTTCTCACGCTCGCTAAGAGTATCTAATACCTCAGAGATTCTTTCCTTCAACATTGCATATGAAGCTTGATCTGCTGGATTTTCTGCGCCTTGATCAGCAATAAAATCACCAAAGTGTGCATCTTCGCTGTCACCTACTGGGCTTTGCAAAGAAATTGGTTGCTGTGACATTTTAATCACCTGACGAACTCTGTCCAAAGGAAGATTCATTTTCTCAGAAATCTCCTCAGGAGTTGGCTCGCGGCCCTTTTCTTGAACAAGTGTCTTTTGTACGCGAAGCAGACGATTGATTGTCTCAATCATATGCACTGGAATACGAATTGTTCTTGCCTGATCTGCAATCGCACGAGTAGCTGCCTGACGAATCCACCAAGTTGCATAAGTGGAGAACTTGTAACCACGGCGATATTCAAACTTCTCAACAGCCTTCATTAAGCCTGTGTTACCTTCTTGAATCAAATCAAGGAAGGATAGACCACGATTCATATAGCGCTTAACAATAGAAATTACAAGACGTAGGTTTGCTTCAACCATCTCTGTTCGTGCCTTTGCACCTTCCGCCAGAGCAGTGCGAAGCTTATCAAAGTCATGTAGGAATTCCTCTGGTTCCATTAAGAATTCGCTAGCAATTTCTTCTTGTTTTGCTGTAATTTCTTCTAGCTTCTGTTGGCGAGCCTTTGTCTTGCGCTCTTTTTCTACTTGCTCTTTCTCTACAATCAAATTCTTGTAAACTTTGTAGATTTCTTCCTCTGCACGCTGAGCAAGATTTTCAAGAGTCTTCTGCTTGAAACTTAGATTTTCATAGTTAGCAAGAAAGTCTGTGTGCTTTGCATTTAGCTTTGCTTGCTTCTCTGCAATAATTGATTCGCGACGCTTTACAGAAAGATTTGCATTGTTATTCTTTGCTTTTGATACAGCATCATAAGCCTTGAATAAATCTTCCTTTAGGGAATTTAGATCCTTACGGAATGTTTCAATCTTAGCTGTGTATGCATCACGATTATCTGCAAGTTTATCCATAACGATGCGATCAAAGCGATCTTCTTTTTGCTCAATCTGATCAAGCAAATCAAGATACATTCTAGTTGCAAAGCCGTAACGATTGAATTTTTCTTTGATAATCTTTTCGTTTTCTTCAATGCGGATGCAAATATCACGCTCCTGTTCGCGAGTTAGTAGCTGTACTTGACCCATTTGGTGAAGATACATACGAATAGGATCGTCATAGAAATCTGGGCGAGGTTGTGCTGTAGCACCTGCTTCTTGAGCCTGATTCTGTTTGTTATTAAGATACTCATCAACGTTTGATGATGTAATAACATCAATTTGAAGTCTGTTTAATTCAGAGATGTAAAGATCAATATCGTCAGCCTCAACTGTGTGCTCAGGTAGGATATCGTGAATATCTTCGTAGGTTAAGAAACCACCCTTTGATTCTGCTGTCTTAACAAGTTCTTGAAGCTTTTCAAATTCAAAGTTTGAGTGACGAGAACCCATAGTAAAGGATTCCATATCTTCTTCTGATTCGCCAGGGATAGCAAATCCCTTTGAATTGATGTAGCGGTCACTATCGTCATCAGGAGCAGAAAGGAAATCATCGTCGTCATCGCTAGCTGCAACAGGTCCAATTTCCTCATCATCTTCATCGCCATCGTTATGAACAGAATTACCACTATTTTCTGTTTTGATGATTTCGTTGATAATCTTCTCGTCAAATTCTAGGACCTCTTCATCTAGCTCTGCAAGCTCATCGTCTGAAGGAGCGATTTCTTTGTTATCGTCAAAATCTCCATCAAAGAAATCATCATGTTCAAACTCCGAGTTTGGATTGTAATCATCAAAATCATCAAACATATCTAGGTCACTATGGCGATTGCTGCGACGAGCAGGCTTGTCAAATGCTGGATCGTCATAGCTGTCAAAACCAATATCAGAGTCTAAATCATCGTCATCATCGTCAAAGTCATCAATACGAGGAGCTGATTTCTTAGGCTTTTCGTTCTTCACTTTTTCTGGGATAGCCTTTGAAGTCTTTACTGTTTTAGAGGAGCTTTTCTTGCTGTCCTTTGAAGTTTTTGTTTCTACAACGTCTTTCTCTTCTGCTTGTTTCTTTGTGTTATCTGCTTTTTTCTCTTTTGAAGCTTTTGTTGATTTTGTGAAAGTATCAACCTTTTCATTTTTCTTTGCTTCAGCAGCTTTAACTTTTTTCTCTTCCTTTGCAGCAGTGTCATTCTTAACTACTTCTTTTTTCTCAGCAGTAGTAGATGATTTCTTTGTTTCGGTAGATTTTTTTGTGGTTGTTGTAGTTTTTTTCATTATAAGCTTCTATTTTGTGTGTTCTAATAAAGCAAACAAGTTTTCTGCTTTATCAACATTGTTGTTATGATTGTTGTTGTATTGCTTTATTATTTTATTCCCTCGCCTAAAGCATTTGTATTTTTAGGATCTATGCCTCGGATTAGGAACCAAAGAGTATTTTGTGGTATTGTACCAATATTGAATGTTGATTGTAGTTGCTCGATGTGACCATCAACAAAAACAGTGTAAGCAAATCCAAAATCAGTTACACCCGTATCGTTTAAATTGCCTTGTTTTCTGCGCTGGTGAACAGGTAAAAGTGTATCAAACTTATCGTCTTTAGAGCTTTCTCTGTTCCATGCAACCAATACGCTGTCACCTTGGCGGCAAATATCCTTACGTGGAAGATTAAACTTGCCTTTGTCTGAATCGTTGCTTGGAACAATAATTTCAGCAAACATTAAAAGCTTGGAAGCTTCAGGAGTGAATGTTTTTTTGTTTTCACCGTCGCCGTAAGCAAATGATTCATCTGTGCCAATACGTGTTATTGTTCTGTTGTGCCATGCAGAAGGATAGTGCTGTCCATAGAAAAATTCGTTCATAGCATATGTGCGATAAACTTTAGATTTGTCTTGATTAACACTTTTCTCTGTATATGAAATTTTTGCGGAAGCAGGGCAAACATAATGTTCAAGAGATTCGCTCATGTATTCAAAGATTACACCATTCTGAACACCGAATAGAGCATCATCACCATGTCCTCTGTCATGCTTGAGGCTGGAGGATTGGCTCTTTTCACCTTCTTTGCCAGCCCATTTTGAGTTTAGTGTGTCAATGTCATGATCGGAAGGAGTCCATGCGGTCCATCCGCGGCGCTCCTCATAACGTCTGCTACGGGTATTGAAAATTTCAAAAGATTGAGCGTAAGGGAAACTGCCACCATGCTCGTTTGCATAGCTTACGCATGCAGTATGCAATTGCTTAAGATTGGTTCTGCACTTTTCATCCTGAGCTTTAGATATACCCTTTGTGATGGCTGGGTATGTCATAGCAGCAAGAATGCCAATAATAGCTAGAACTATGAGAAGTTCTACAAGTGTAAAGCCATGCAATCTTTTGTTCATTTATGTCCCTTTTTATCGATAATTTTGAAAAACAAATTTTGATATTATTCAGTTCGTATTTTGGTGTCAAATTCAATAGTTAAGATTATACCAAATATATATAAAGCAATCAACCTAAAATTGATAAAATTTTAGTGTGCTTTTTCTTGAAATTTTATGTGGTAATTGGAGATTGATTTGAAGTGTTTTTTATAATGTGTGAACGTGGTATATTATAACACATAGAAAAAATAACGTATATGTTTTATTTTTAGTGTTTTTCTGATGATTTAAACGAATTTTAGTGTAAATGTTTGATTTATGATGCTAGTATGTGGTATTATTGTGTTAATAGATTGGGAATGTTACATTAATTTTTCTTGAAAGGACCCTTGCAATATGGAAAAACAAGTCTTTAATCCGTTTACGCCACTTGATGACTATATCCCTGATGGAGAACCACATGTATTTGGTGATCGTGTGTATGTTTATGGCTCACACGATAAAGAAAATGGCGAGTTCTTTTGCATGCTTGACTATGTGACATATTCTGCTCCAATTGATAATCTCAAGGATTGGCGTTATGAGGGTGTAATCTATAAAGCCAGCCAAGATCCTCTTTATCCAAAGTACAAGTATATGTATGCCCCAGATGTAGTTCAAGGTAATGACGGAAGATTTTACTTGTTCTATTCAATCGCAGATAATAAAAATGGTTGTAGCAATATTTTAAGTGTGGCAGTGTGTGATACGCCTTATGGCGAATTTCAGTTCCATGGCTTTGTTAGAAATCCTGATGGCACACCAATGCAAAAGTTTGGTATTTTTGACCCTGGCGTGATAAATGATGATGGTGTGATTCGACTTTATTATGGTGTTTGGCATAATTGGTACGAAGATCCTAAATTTACTGTAGAGGATTGTATCTTCCATCAAATGAGAATCTTAGGTAAAACTCGTGAGCAGGTTTTGCAGGAACAAAATGAGGAGGGAGGCTGCTTCGGACCCGTCACTGTAGAGCTTGAGGATGATATGCTCACAATTAAACATACACCAGTTCATATCCTTCCAAATCTAGTTAAAGGAACAGAATGGGAAGATCATCCATTTTTTGAAGCAAGTTCGATCCGTAAGGTAGGTTCAAAGTATTATTTCATTTATTCTTCATACAAAGGACATGAGCTTATCTATGCAACAAGCGATTACCCAGACAGAGACTTTAAGTTTGGTGGAGCAATTATCTCAAATGGTGATGTCGGACTAAATGGACGCCTTCCAGAGAATCGCGTAACTCGCACAGGAAATAATCACGGAAGTATTGAGTTTATCAATGGCGAATGGTATGTATTTTATCACCGTCAAACCACCAAGTGGGAGTATTCACGTCAGGCATGTGCAGAGAAAATTAAGATTTTACCAGATGGCACAATTCCACAAGTTGAAGTTACCTCATGCGGCCTCAATAACGGGCCTCTGATTGCAGAGGGAGTATATCCTGCTATAATTAGTTGCAATTTAACTAATTACAATATGCCACATGGTAAGTGTCCAGAGAGAAGATTGCCTCATATTATTTGTAAAAAAGGAGAACGCATTATTGCGGAAATTGACAATAATACACATATCGGATTTAAATATTTCCGCTTTAATGGACCAACAAAAGTTGGTGTAAATTATCGTGCTGGTGAGCTCCCTCCAAGTGGTGAAATTTTGATTAAGTTAGAGGAATATGGTGAGCCTGTTGCACGCATCTCTCTTTCTGCTCCAGAGGCGTGGGAAAAGGCATTTACAATACTTGATATTCAAGCAGGAACAGTATCACCAATTTTCTTTGTTTACAAGGGAGAGGGTGAGATTGAACTAAAGGAAATTGAGTTTTCCAATTTGGATGATTAGGTAGAAATTGTAAAAAATGGTTTTATTTGTCTATTTATTATGTAATAATGCTTGAATTGATATCTGAAAGTAGAGTAAAATATCAATAAAAATTGAGCATTCAATATATGTCTTGCTATAAAAATAGGAGAATTTAGGTATGGAAAGACAATTCAATCTTGCTATTGTTGGTCTTGGCGGTATGGGTAATTGGCACAGAGAGACAATTGCTGAGATAGATAATCTAACAGTATGTGGTGCTTTTGATTTAAAGGAAGAACGCCAGCAATTTGCACGTGATAATGGACTTTATGCATATGGCAGTTTTGAGGAAGTGCTAGCAGACCCAAAGGTTGATATTGTGCTTTGCGCAACTCCTAACGATCAGCACCATGACATTGTTGTTCGTGCATTACGTGCAGGTAAGAATGTTGTTTGTGAAAAGCCAGTGGCAATGTCTTCTGTTGAACTCGCAGATATGATGGCAGTAGCAAAGGAGACTGGTAAGGTTTTTGTTGTTCATCAGAATCGTCGCTGGGACGAGGATTTCCTAACAGTAAAGAAGATTTTTGAAGAGAAGATGCTCGGTGAGACATTTAGAATTGAGTCTCGTGTACATGGTTCTCGTGGTATTCCAGGTGATTGGCGTCAGGAGAAAGAGCATGGCGGTGGCATGGTGCTTGATTGGGGTGTACATCTTTTGGACCAAATTCTATTGATGATCCCAGGTAAACTAAAGAAGGTTTATGCTTCTATGTCTCATGTTACAAATGAGATAGTTGATGATGGCTTTACTTCAGAACTTGAGTTTGAGAATGGAATTCGTGTTTTGGTAGAGGTTGGAACAAGCAATTTCATCAATCTACCACGTTGGTATGTACTTGGTCGTGACGGTACAGCAATTGTTGAGTGGGGTTGCAAGGGTAAGATGGTTCGCATTACTGATTGGAGTAATAATGATGCGGTGCCAATTCGTACAGCTGCTGGATTGACAAAGACAATGGCTCCACGCACAGAAGATACAATTCATGAGGATCCTCTTCAGCCAGTAAATGGAGATATCCATGATTTTTATAAGAATGTGATGGCTGTAATAGAGGGTAAGGCGGAGCAGATTGTTAAGCTTGATCAAGTAATGCGTGTATTCAAGCTTATGGAAGCAATCTTTGAGTCTGCAGAGAAGCATCAAGTTGTTGACTTTGAGTAAAACCTATTCCCTTAACTTAATTGGAGCGGAGGGCCTTTTCTTAAATTTGCTTTCACCTTAAAAACATCGGAGCGGAGGGCTTTAGCCCTCCTCAAAAATAAAAAGAGCAAATTTCCTCAATTTGCCCTTTTTTATTTTATTGTCTTATATTTAAATCAATTTAAATATTCTTTTAGAAAGCCCATGTTGTTGTAATAACATTTGAACGGCGCTTGCAATCTTTATTTAGGATAAGCATTGCAACCTGTGTTGGACTTGTAGAATTGCTTACTGTCCAACCATGGTACTTATTTGGATTTATATTGTGGAAATTACGTGATGAACGGCTAGATGAAATCCAGTCTAGTTTACCACCGCGCCATACACCATCTTTCTCCTTAATAAAGAAGCAGAAATAACCACCTAATTCTTCGTATGAGCAACCCCATGCGCTCATATCAGTATCGTATTTCCAAGCAACATTACCGCTTGCATCAGCAGGACCACTGCAACTCATGCCAGAAATATTTACACCAGAATGAGATGCTCCAGAACCATTGATGCCACCATACGACCATTGTAGAGATGAAAAAGGAACTTGATCTGATGCAGAAGCACTACCCGAATCTGGTGTGGTTGTTGAAGGTGATGAACTTGTAGAAGAAGATGATGAACTAGAATTCCAACCGATTGCGCTATTTTCTGACTTTTCACAACCAGTAGCTATAATTATTGCTGAAATTGCAAGAGATAGTAAAGATATAGTTTTTTTTGTCATAATTACCTTGTTAGTTATTTTGTTATGATTATTTCATTCTTATGCATAAGAGTATACTAAAAATATCCTTTTAAAACAAGCGTAAATAAAGGTTTACGAAAAATTTGTTTAATTTGCAATCTACAAAGTTTGTTTAATTCGAATAACAGCACCCACAATAATTCTGTCTATATAAACCATATTCTTTGGCTAATTTGACAGAGTTAAAAAAACCATTTTGTTTTTTGAAATTGTAGTGCTCAAAAACGAGAGGGGAGCCTTGCTCAGAAGCAACCTCAGCAAGCATATCGCCCACACCAAAAATTTGTTCGCTATTTTTGTGTGGGCTGACTGTAAGTGTTGTCGTAAATGAGGTAAATCCATTTTTTATAGCATATCGGGCTGCTCTGGATAAATTATATGTAAAGCACATCGTGCATCGCTTGCCACCTTCAGGTTCGTTCTCGTAGCTCGCAATACTTGCGCGCCATGCTTCGTTATCATATTTGTCTTCAACTAACTCTACGCCAACTCGCTCTGCAAGCATTCTTATTGCTTCTAAACGTTTGTCGTATTCTTCCTTTGGCATAATATTGCTATTAGAGAAAAATAAAACAGGTTCAATTCCTTCATTTCGTAAAACCTCTATGCAATGAGTAGCACAAGGTCCGCAGCATGCATGCAGTAAAATCTTTTTTGATTCCATTACAATACCTTTAGTTTGCTAAATTTGTTAATGTAATTAACGCTAGGGAGGTTGCTTCTAAAGCTTTATATGAGGAGCGTGCTTCGTCCTTCCCTGCATTTTCTTTCCAATATGGGGCTCCCGTTTCGGAGCAGTAAATTTGAGCAGCAATTATTCGATTTGCTAAATGATTTCGCCAATCGTATGGGAAAAGAGTTGTATCTAAGGCAAGCTGTCGATTAGTAAAGCTTGATGCAAAAATAGTTGTCAAAAAAGCAAGCTGAGGAGAGAGTACTTCGTTATTAGGAGATGGATTATGATAGCCGAGTTGCAGCTTGCTTGAGAGAAATCTTAGGTATGCTTTTGCATCATTTGTTGGGATATCTGTTTTTGCACGCATTAATCTTGAGATGCCAATAATGCTAATTGGAAGAAGATCGTTCTTGTCCACAGAAGCTTGCTCGCGAATAATTGTATCAAAGCTTGTAAGTGTGAGCTCGTTGAGTTGGGCTAATGCAATAATCAAAAAATATTTTCCAATAGGATCAAGCTGGTGTAATGTAGCAGGAGAAATATTTTTAAGGTGATCAATTGCAGCTGGTGGTACAGTGTCTGTTTGCTTAGATAGTGCTAATAAATTTATGGTAATAGCGGCTTCTTTTGTTTGCTTTATTGACCATGGTTTATTAGCATTTACTTTTAACCAATCCTGTGCAGCAGATATTGCTCGTTCCAATTTATTGCTATAAAATGGAGATGGAGTATAACCATCAAATAAAGCAAGAGCAGGGAGAATAGTCTCGTCTCCATAATTAGTTTTCCACATGCCATTTGCAGATTGCAGTTCAACCAATGCATCGCGAGCTCTATCTATTGTGGCATACGCTTCTCGATTTATAGATTCAGGAAGCTCAGATGTATTGCTTCTGATAATTGAAATTTTTGTTCCAATATAATTTGGTGTAAGAGCAAATTCAATTGGAAATGCTTGCTCCAACTCTACCGCGTGGCAGAGTGTGCAAAGCATAGAGAAAAGAATTAAGCTCCATGCACCAAATCGATTAAGAAGCATAGTTTAATTACACCTTAGTTTTGACCATAGTAAGCATTTGCACCATGCTTACGGAAATAGTGTTTGTTTAACACATATTGTGGCACAGTCTCTGCCTTTGGATTTATTAGGCGAGTATTCATTGCCATTAGTGCAATCTGCTCAAGAGCAATTGCATTCTCGACAGCTTTCTTTGCTGATGGTCCCCATGTGAATGGAGCATGACCAGCAACAAGCACACCTGGAATTGCAACTGGATCTAATTCCGCTTCGCATTCAATAATTTTTCCGCTTAGCTCTTCTTGTGTAATTCCACCAGTGATTTTTTGGAAGCGCTCTATGATTACATTACCTGTGTTAAGCTCATATGCTTCCTCTACCTCTTCCTTTGTCAGGATGCGTGTGCAAGGAACTGAACCATGGAAATGATCTGCATGTGTTGTTCCAAAGCATGGAATAGGAACGCCTGCCTGAGCAAATGATGTTGCATTAGCTGAATGAGTATGTACCACACCGCCAATACAATCCCAAGCTTTGTAAAGGGCCAAGTGTGTTGGTAAATCAGAAGAAGGGCGAAGTTTGCCTTCTACAATGTTGCCATCTAAATCAACTAGAACAATATCCTCTGGTGTAAGCTTTGCATAATCAACACCACTTGGTTTGATTGCAACAATTCCATCCTCGCGATCAATCCCAGAAACATTTCCCCATGTTAGAATAACAAGTCCATTCTTAACTAGTTCAATGTTTGCATCATAAACTTTTTGTTTTAATTCTTCTTTCATATAAAACTCCTAAAATATTTTTGCTTTGCTGCTCTTGTGAAAATTATTCTTTTTGTTTAATAATTTTGCGACCAGTAATTTTTGTTTTTTCAATTGCTGTTTTTACACCTGGACGAGTTTCCAAATAGATATATTCAGCATCATCATGTAAATACATTCCACGATATGTTTGTGTAGAAGTCTTTACTTCAAAATCAGGAATGAAGAGTCTCTTTAACTGAATTGTTCCGAGCTGTTCAACAGAATTTCTTGTAATAGTTTTTGTAATCTTAACTGCTGCATATCCAGCACGCGAAAATGTAATTTCATGCTCTCCTTCAGGAATCAGATTCACTAGAGTTTCTGCAGAAAGTTGGTCTGATTCATTTGCTGGTTTTGTCTTAGCATATTCCTTACCGTCAATTTTTATAGAAACGAGTGCAGGAGTTGTTATTACAGAAATTGCACCAGAATTTTGTTGAAGACGAAATTCTTCAACGCGTTCTTCAGAAGGACGTAAATCAACATTTCTAGCTAAAATTTCGTAGCCTGCCAACTCTGCTCTGATTCGGTATGAGCCAGCATCGTATGGATTCAACTCAAGTGGAGTTTCTCCCTTATATTGATTGTTAATATAAATGCGAGCTTTATCAGGCATAGATATAATCTTTAGTGATGCAGGTAGTGCTTCCAGTGTTGCATTGATTGTGTGTTCCTGACCAGCAACAAGTGCAACTGTTTCAGAGAAGTCTTTATAACCATCAAGAGAAACGCTTATTTGAGCATTGCCTTCAGGGATGTTGCTAATTGTGCATGGGGTGATTCCAACATTAGAACCATTGATTAATACATTTGCACCAGATGGATTTGAAGAAATAATTGTGGTTGCGAATGTGCTGACTAATTCTGCATTAAGCTTTTGTGGTTTGTCTGAATTTACCTTGAGCACATGTTTTTGAGTTTTATATCCATTGAGGGAGAGTTCAATATTGTATTCTCCATATCTTAAATCTGTAACAAGCAGAGGCGTAATGCCAATGTCAATGCCGTCCTTTGTTACAGTTGCTCCATCTGGTTCTGATGTAATTAGAGCAAGGCATGTGCTTGGTTGCATTGCATAGCTCATTGTTTCTATTGAACCAGGTTTTATAATTGCAGTTCTATATACTGGCTTATAACCTTCTTGTTGTAACTCCACAACGTATTTTTGTACGTTTGGATTAGCCATAAAAGTCAAAGGTGTATTGCCCTTATATTTTCCATCAATATAAACCTTAACACCATCTGGATTTGTTTGAATCTCAAGGCTGCCATTTGCTATTGGCTCTGCAGCTTGGCAAATAGCTGTCAGACTTAGAATGAGAATTGCGAAATTAAAAATTTTAAATAATGATTTCATAAATTAGTGCTCCTATCCTAACGCTTAACGATTCTTGTTTAGGCGAGCCTCTACCTGAAGAAGCTGGCGATTATATTTAATGTGGCGTGCATCATGTTTGTCTGGAATTATTGCGCAAAGCTCACGCAAATATTCTGCAGCAGTTTCCCAATCCTTAAGATTTGTTGCACGTTCAATTTCAAATTCCTTTTCCTCAAGTAGCTTTTTCATCAGCTCTTCTGTTTCGCGTTTTTTATCAAACGCAATATCATATGCATCAGGTTTTGGAGAGATGTTTTCTAGATAATCAATTGTTTTTGAATAGTTAAGAATTGCTTTGAAAAGATTGTCTGATGCAATCTCCATTTCAGCATAAAATTTGTCAGCTAGTTCAAGGGATTCTGCTGCCAATTGCTCTAACTTTTCTTTTGAGTAATTGATTGATTCAAGATTTAGCTCTGCCTCCGCAAAATCTTTTAGAACATCGCGTACGATTGCAAATGGATTTGGTGTTTGATTATTTAATACAGTAACAGTCTTTGCTTCCTTTGTATTAATAATTGTGATTGTTGATTCGTTCCATTCACCTTGCTTGTTGCTATCTTCATAGATTTCAGCGAGAGAAGAAAAACCAGATTGCTCAATATTTTTAAGAAGGTCTAGAATTAACCCTTTGTTGATAGGTGTATCTGTCTTTTTTTCAATGTGCCTGCTTTGAGATAAATCATCAATAACAGCAGTAAGAATACCATCAGACGCAAGCTTTAATTCATATCTAAAAATATTGCTGTCGGTTGCTTCAATTTCGCAATAATGAAATTCGAGAGAGCGTTCCAATTTTTGAATTTTTGGAGTTTCCTTCTTTTCTTCTTTGTTCATAAAAGAATTGAAGCAGAACATGCCTATACCAACAATAGCAATTGTTGCAATCGCGACAATTGATAAATTTTTGATAGATTGAATATTGTTCTTCTTTTGCTCAGCGGTATCCTCTGATGTAGAGGTTGCATTTAAACCAAGGTCGATTTTTTCGTTTATTATTGGTTTTGGAGCTTGCTCTTTAATTTCGGGAATTACAGAGGAATGATTATTCGTAGCAGGTGTAGCAATTGTTGCATTTTCATTTCCCGCAGTAAGCTTAATAATGGTGTCACCTAGCTGAATTTCATCGCCAAGATTTAATTGAACCTCATCTATGATTTTCCCATTAACGGCAGTTCCATTTGCAGATGCAAGGTCTGTTAGCCATAGCTCATCACCACGCATATCAATAGAGCAGTGATGACGCGAAAGCATTTCGTCTGGAATAGAAAAATCATTTTTTGAGGAACGACCCAAGGTTACAGGAAAAGATGTTAAAATTTGTGCTTTTCCAACGCTATTACCGCTTATTATAGTTAATCTATATTCCTTCATTGCTGCTCCATTGTTAGTTGAGGTGAGCGAAAAATTATTTAAAGTTTTACACTTTGAGATGATGGAGTATTTGGTGGAGGTGTTGGCCAAATACCTTCAAGTGCATTTTGAACAATAGCTTTTGTGTCATGAGCAAAATCACCACGTAGCATCCATTTTAGGAAGCTTGGCTCATCGAGAACAAGGTCACGTAGACGTGTGCCTTTTTTCTTGCCAAAGTTGATTGTGATTTCTCCATCAAGCCAGCGTAGACGACCATCTCTATCCAGTAAAAATGGGTCTCTGTCGTTTAGCAGACGATCCAATTCATCTGGGTCTGTTGGCAAATCTTCATACTTTGCAAATTCTCCTTCTAAAACACGAAGGGTTGCCTCTGTATCTGCTTCTGCACCATGTGCATCTTCAAGTTCTACTCCGCAATAGAAGCGCATCGCTGCAGAAAGATCGCGAGGTTCTTTTCTGTGGAAAATGCGCTGGGCATCAAATTGACGGCGCTCATTTGGATTGAACTTTAGTCCGCAACGTAGAAATTCTTCTTCAAGAAGAGGAATATCCAATCGACCCATTCCAAAACCACCTAAGTCGCAATCCTCAAAATAGTCAAAGATTTCGTCTGCCACATCAGCAAATGTTGGGCAATCTTTAACCATATCATCATCAATACCATGTATTGCAATAGTCTCAATAGGAATAGGGATTGAAGGGTTTAATAACCAGGTTTGTGATGAACGAGCACCATTAGTTTCAATTCTAATAACAGAAAGCTCAATAATTCTATCGGTACGTGCATTAAGTCCTGTTGCTTCTATATCAAAAATCGCAAGAGGTCTATCAAGTTTTATAAATCTCATCTTTGTATAATATCCATATAATTTTTCTTAACTATATAATAGTATAGCACAATCATACTGTGGGTGCAAATACATATTAGAAAAAAGCACAATTTTTTATGAGCATTATTTGTCATAAAAAAGGCATATTTTAGGAATTGAATTTACTTCTTAATGCAGAAATTAAGGTGAATTTTTTGAAGTCAAACCAAGAATTGATACTTGATTCGTGATTTTTAAGAAAAGTTCATATTTGAAATAAGTTTTGCATATATTATGTTTTTTTATTTAAAAAACGATAGAAATATGCTAAGCAATGTTGACACTTCTTGCATTTTGTATATAATTAAGACTCACCAACAGAGGTTGTTATTCAACCAAGATTTATATTGGAGATATATTTTATGAACAAAATCCATTCTATACTTAAATGTGTTATTGCTACTATGGCCACTATGCTTGTAGGTATTTCTTCTGCTGAGGTTTTAGTATATGAAGGCTTTAGCTCTAATGACTATACGCTTTCAACAAGTATTAGAGATGCAAAATCTGTTAATGATTCAATAGGAATGGATAATACAAAAGGTTGGTTCTCTGCCACGGGTGTTTATTTTGCACAATCAAGTGGACTTACTTTACCTGAGGGTTGGGAAGAAAATGGTGTATATGTTGGGGATGGTGATTTGCGTTGCGTCATAAAAAATAACGCATCAGCAACAACAGTAAGAAGTAATCGCGCTCAGCAACGTGGAATTAATTATGAGTGGCCAGAATCTGGGACTATTTATTTGCGCTTTGTAATGCGTGTCTCACAATCTCTTTTGAAAACAACATTTTTAGGTGTGAATAACTATTGGATGGCTGGTTTAGGTACTTCTGCAATTTCAAATCCTGCTAACGACTCTTGCAATATTACAAATGGTGTTTATATGGGTGTTCGCAATAATGCAGGCACTTTACGTTTCTCTGGATATGTTTATGACCCTGCCACAAGTTCTATTATGACAACAAATTTATTTACTATTGATACATCAAAGCAATTAGATTGTATTGCAGTAGCAAAGATTGATTATGATAGAACAGGTGAAAATACTATTTCTTTTTATGCTGCTCCAATAGATTCCTGGAATAATGATTTTGAATGGATTGGCTCATTCCCTGCAAAAGGATTAATTTCTAGAGAAAAAGCTTTTAACCATTTACAAATGATTGGTCAGTATCGCACTGCTGATCAGTGGGTTTCATTTGATGAATTTGTTGTTACAACAACCCCAGAGGAAGCATTTTATCATACCCCTTATACTGCTCCAAAGATGGAGAATTCTTCTATAAGTAACCTAACTGACGATGGTTATACTATTACTTCATCTCTTGTTCAGAGTGATGCGATTGTATCATATATTTTGTACGATGGAACAACTTCTATAACAAATTTGATTGGTTCATATAGCAATGGTGACGAGATTTCTTATACCTTTGAAGCACCTACAGATTCTAAGACTTATGAGGTGTTATTATATTCAGTAAGTGCAAGAGGAGAATCAACCACTATACCTGTAGGTACAATCTATGGCGGTGAATTAGTAATTGAAAAGATTTCTGATGCTTCTGAGACTGGTCTGACAAAAGCTGTTGTTAAAATTAGTCGTCAAAATGCAGATCCTCTTCCATTAAATGTAAATTATTCATTTGTGGATGGTACAGCAAAGGCAGGTGTAAATTTTGTTGATAATGCAGGAAAAGCTGTTATTCAAGAGGGGGAAAGCTCAGTAACCATTGAAGTTACTCCAATTATTGACCCAGTTAGCAATTTAGACACAAGTCTGACGGTTGCGATTGCAAATGGAAATTATGTAGCACCTTCAGAAGGTGTTGAGGTTTCTGTTTTTAATTTTGTTACACCTGAAGGTTGCAACTATTGGCTTGCTGGTGAATATTCAGACGGACTGGCTTCAAATCCTTTAAACTGGTCATTGGGTCGCACCCCTGTTCCAACAGATATTGTTGTATGGGATGGCGTGGTATCACAGAAGGAAATGATTTGGGATACAGCAAATAATGATTTAACAGATACAGTTGCTGGCTGGAAACAAATAAATGCAGGAGTCAGCAATGCTATATTCTATACAACTTATGAAAGCAGAGGCTCGTTTACAACATTTAATATAACAGGAGATGCTATTCTTGAAACAGGTATTTGGACTCATCCTGTTTCACGTTCCTTCAATAGTGGCAGTAAAGCAAATTCAGAAATTTGTGCTACAGGTGGTGTATATAAGTTGGACGTAACAATTGGAGGCAATCTAAAGGTTGGCACTGATGCAACAATTTCTTGCTATGCAAAGGGTGCATATCCAACAGGAATTGGCTCTGTGACAACAATGGGCTATGGTACTCATGCAGGAACACATCTGGGAGCATGGGAATCATATGGCAGTGTATTTAAACCTACCTCAATTGGTGGTATTGGTACTCAAAAGGGAACTGATCAATATGCAAAATATGCTGCGGGCAGTGGTGCAATTCATCTAACTGTTGGTGGTGATTTTGAGCTGCTTGGAAAAATTAATGCTAACTCATATATAGGTGGCTACGGTGGTGGTGGCGCTGGTTCTATTTGGGTTGAGGTTGAAGGAGATTTGACAGGAACAGGCTCAATGCAAGCAAATGGATTATCTGTTTCTGATGGACAAGGCTCAGGTGGTGGTCGTATTGCTATCTATGCAAATACAATTGCTTCAACAATTTCCAGCTCAGCAACTGCAAACTATTTGCGTTCTGGTGGTTCTGGTGCCGGCACAGTTTATACACAGGACTCAACTTGTGTAGATAAGGGTGGTGTTATATTAATAAATGCAGGACGCACCTCTACTACCACTACAAATCAAATAACACCTATTGTTTCTCAACTTTCTGTTGGAGGAGACGCTATCACAGACTTTAGAAAGTCTACAGTTAAAGTTGGAGGTGGTGCTATTGCTTGGGCTACAGATATGACAGTAGAATCAGTAATTGTAGTATCAAATATTTCAAAGATAGATCTACGTGGTAGTACATTTAAGACATCAAAGCTGTCACTTGGAGGTAAGAGCATTCCTACAGGAACATATAGTGTAGATTCCACAGCAGTGGCAAATGATGGCACAAGTATCGCAATGAGCGATTATTTTGTTGATACATCAAAAGATGCTGATGGAACCGTTGTTGTTTTAGGCAGCTCATTTATGTTAATTATTCGATAATTCTGTTAAGATACGGCAAAATTATTTTATACGGTTGAAAGTGCGAAATGTGGAGCTTTTCTGTTCAAAAAAGCAGAAAAGTCAAAAACTTCGCACTTTTATTGATTAAATTTGGATTCAACTGCCGTTTTTAAGCTATTTTTCAATAATTTCTTTTTTTTATAAAATGTCTTGTCTTTTTCAAATGATTTATTGTAAAATGTTAATAAATTTGTAATCGTGCCTGTTACAGAATATCCTGTAACGTATGTTGTTAAAATAATTTGTATAAATTAGTATGTGTGTAGGTTTTATGAAGAAAAAATATGATAAGGTATTTCACCTGAATCCAGAATCTTCTCCTCTTGGAATTCGTAATGTTTTTGTGCGAAGCTTTGTTGAACATCTGACAAGACTTGATAAGCTCAACAGAATTGTGTGTGAAGGCAGAGCTGTAGAGCAGCGCTCAGGTGAATGCTTTTCAGATAGAATTCTTGAGGGAATGAATGTTAAGGTAAACATTTCTGACGAGGATTTAGCTCGTATTCCAAAAACAGGACCTGTTATAGTTGTTGCTAATCACCCATTTGGTGGTATTGAGGGTGTTGTGCTTATGAGTATCCTCAATAAGGTTCGTCCAGATTATAAGGTGCTTGTAAATTATATTTTGGAAATGGTGCCAGAACTTCGTGAGAATTTCATTGGCGTAGATGTTTTTGGAACAGCTGCGGCAATGAAGAAAAATATCCGACCACTCATGGAGACAATGAAGTGGGTGAAGGAAGGACATCTTTTAGGTGTGTTCCCATCAGGAGAGGTTTCAAGTATTGATTTGAAGAGCCGCCGTGTTCGTGATCCTAAGTGGCAAGAAACAATTGGTGGAGTAATTCGTAAAACAGGTGCAACTGTTATACCTATGTATTTCGCAGGAGCAAATCCAGCATTGTTCCAGATGGCTGGTCTTATTCATCCTCGTCTTCGCACAGTTATGCTTCCTTCTATGGTTGCAAATAAACGTAAGATGACTTTAGAGGTTGCAGTTGGTGCTCCAATTGTTCCTTCTGAGATTAAGAAGTATGAGAATGAAGAAGAGTTGATGAAGTATCTTCGTCTTCGTTCTTATGCTCTGGAAGGTCGTTTTACTGGTAAAAAGAAAAAGTTCTGCTTATTTAGAAAAAAGAGGAAGATAACAAAGGCAGATCATCAGCCAATTATTGATGAGACACCTGCAGAGGCAATAGAGGCAGAGATTAAAGCATTTGCTCCTGAGGCTCATCTATTTACTGGTGGAGATTTAGAAGTTTATATTTCTAAGCTAGGAACAGATTCTGCAATTATGCGCGAGCTTTCACGTTTGCGTGAGATAACTTTCCGCGCAGTAGGTGAGGGAACTGGATTACCTAAAGATACAGATGTTTATGATGCAGAATATTTGCATTTGTTCATTTGGAATGCAAAGGCTAAGGAAATAGTTGGTGCATATCGTCTTGGATTAGCGGATGAAATTTGTGCAAAGTATGGTCCTCGAGGTCTTTATACACATACATTGTTCAAGTTTAATGAGGAATTAACAAATAAAATTCTTCCAGGAATTGAGTTGGGGCGCTCATTTGTTCGCCCAGAATATCAAAAGGCATTCCAACCACTATTATATTTGTGGAAGGGTATTGGTATCTTTATTTCTCGCAATCCTCAATATGTAAATCTATTTGGCCCTGTAAGTATCACTGCAGATTATAAGGATTCTTCAAGAAATATGCTATTGCGCTCTCTTGAGTTGTCTAATTTTGCTAATGATTTGGCTCATCTTGTAAAGCCACGTAATAAGCCAGCTCGTTACAAGAAACGCGATGAATGGAAAAATCCTGATTTTGAGGAGATTATCGCTTCAGTAGATGATGTTTCAACTTTAATTCAGGATATTGAGGATGATCGTAAGAGCATTCCTGTTCTTATCAAGCAATATCTAAAGCTTGGCGGTAAAATCTTAGCTTTTAATTTGGATGAAGAGTTCTCTGATGTTGTTGATGGTCTAATTCTCATTGACTTACGTAAGACAGATAAGCGTACACGCAGACGTTATATGGGTGATGAAGCAGATGATATTTTCTGCAAATATCACAAATTAGACTAAAGGTATATCGTTGAAAGAGTACGAGCTTCAATTTGAAGATAAAAAGTGGCAGTGTGATTATGCTGCCACTTTTTTTGAGCGTGGATGGGGCTTGCTAGGACGCAAGTCATACCCAGCTAATCGCATTATGGTAATTCCCAAATGTGGCAGTGTGCATACTTGGTTTATGCGCTTTAACATAGATATTGTTTTTCTTGACAGATGTGGCAAGGTGTTGCGTGTTGAGTATAATGTTTCTCCATGGCGAATGCTCAGTGGTGGGCGTGGTGCTTGCACAACTTTAGAGGCAATGTCTTCAAGAGATGGTTCTGTATCTGGTTTTTTCAATTTAAAGATTGGCGATTATGTCCATTTGATTGAAATGAAATCTTAAACCTCACCATTTATATCTTATAGCATTAGAATATTGAGATTTAAAAATATGTAGATTGCAAAAGTAAATGCACCAAAAGAGGTGCATTTACTTTTGCAAATTACACTTTTGCAAATTACAGGATTTAAAAATATTTTATGTTTACTAAAGAGGTTTATATGTGGTATTATTTATAACCAATTATAAATATTTTTTAACAAAAATATGGGATTAAATTATGAATAATAAGTTATTAAAATACTTAACAGTTTTTGCTATAGCAATCAGTTCTTTTGTACTAACTGCAGCAAATTATACAATTAGTACATCTGCAGATATTGCAAATCAATGCTATGCTGTTGGTGATACTGTAACCATTAGTGATAGCTCAGCCGATGCGGTTATGGGTGAAAAAATTGCAACCCTGAAGGAGCAAACTATTACTATGGTTGGCCCAGGCGGATTACTTCTTAAGGATAAATCAGGCGTAGAGCACATCTTCTATGTCTATGAAACACCAGCCAACAATGGTGAGGTATTCTTCTGTGAGCTAGTAAATAACAATGTTAGTTGGGATACATTTGCTTGGACTAAGGTATATGGCTCATCAGATCGCACCTATCCAAATGCTCCTGATGATGTTGCTATTATAGTTAACCGCACATCAAATTATCGCTATATCGATGTTAGAGGTGATGGTATCACAATAGGTCAGCTTGTTGTATGCTTAGATAATCCTTTTACAATTAACCAAACAGGAGGGGCTACTAGATACTTAAAGTTTAGTAGAACAGATTCTAAAGCACCAATCATTTATCTTTCAACCACAAAAATTACTAATGAGAATAACAACACTACTCAATTCCGCATGGGTGAGCATGATAAAGAGGATGGGGGAAATGTTTTAGCCATATCCTTTGATGGTCCAGAAATGATAATTGATTGGACTGGTGACACAATGTCTGTAGCCTCTTATTGTAGAACAAGAGCTATACAATTTGCTTTGGGTCGCACAAGCATTACAATAAATGAGGGTCAAACCTTAAAGCTTCAGAATGGTTCTTATGTTACACAAAGAAACTATGATGATTTTTATATTCGTGGTCGTTTGGGTTCTGGTGTGTTTGGTGAAGGAACAGTTGAAATCAAAGATGTTTGTCTTAATACTAAAGAAGCATCTCACCTTTTCGAACCAGGAAAGTTATGTGTAAATTCTGGCTTTGATTCTAATGGTGTTAATAATAATGTGTCTCGCTTCTCAACTAGTTTTACAACTATACCAGATTTTGATATAGAAGTTTTGTCTGGAACTTGTCCAACAAATCACAATTATTATAATCATCTTCGTAGTTCATGGAAAACAGGAACACCAAATGCTGTATTGTCAAAATCAATATTCCTGTCAGGGACAGCATGGTGGTTAGATATAAATGGAGAATATGCTCCAACTGTAGAATATCTTCAATCTACAAATACAGCAGAAAAGGTTACAGTTAGAGGCCATGTTAAGTTTTATACCAACCCAGCATATAATCCTGATGGTGGTCACTTAACAGCAGATGGACAACAAAGAGGTCGTGTAACGACAAATCTTCGTTTTAATAGTCTTCTACGAGATGATAAATGGACAACACTATCAATCAATGGTTTTAATTTCTGTCGAAATACTGCTAGTACAAATGAAATTAGAGGAACAGTAAAAATTGATAATTGGGCAGATTACATTGTTCGTCCAGAAGGTGTAAATCCAGAAAATTATAATGAAAAGGAATATGCTATTATTCCATGGCTTACTGTTCATGCAAACGACAATAACCAAGATATTTTTGACTTAGATTGGGGTGGAGAGCATACCTTCCCTGCAATTAGAGAGAGTGACGGACTTGTCCAACTATATGTTAGTTTGAATAATAGAGGTACCTCAACCTTAAGCTCACGAGGGGAAAACGATAACTTCTACTTTGCAGATAAGGGTGGATTCCAGCTTAATGGTGCAGATAGAAGAATTTTCTCTCTTGTTTATTCTATAGGTGAAGCAGTGTCTTACGCGGCTGGAGGTAATTTCTATCTAGATACATCAAAGGGTGGTCATAAGCTCTACATTACCAGTGGAGCTATGGCTGTCATTCGAAATGCTAAGTGGCTTGGTCAGCCTATTGATATGACACGTAATGGAAAAATAGTTCTTGAGGGTAATCCTTCTTATCTTCATTCTACTTCTGGTCATTCTAGAATAGTATCAAATAACGGTGGGTCTGACTTTAATATGGTTTGGGTTCCATTAGTTGCAGAGAATGATCTTGTTATTGGTAATAATGGCGCAATTGGTATTGCAGGTGACCAAAGAGGAATTAAAGGGACAATGGTGCTGAATGGTGGCCGTTTATTCTTAGGTTATCCTTCTTATGAAAAGACTGGCTATCTATACAGTGTAGGAAATCCTGAGAAAGGCTGGCCAATGCATGGTGTAGCAATGGACTGCAGCTTCCGCGTACGTGGTGGTGCTGTACTAGCTATTGCATCCTCTGGCTATAATGGTGTTGACAGTGATGGTAATGAGGTAAATGAGCCTGTTATCGCATATGGTAAGGATAAGCGCAATACTATTACATTGGAGCGTAGCGGCTTGACTGTTGGTTCTGTTGAAATTCCAGAAGAGGAAACAGCAGTTTCAATTTATAAGTTGTATGTTCAGGATGAGAATGGAGAAGAGGTAACACTTGCTCGTGGTACTTGGGGTTCATCTTTAAGTGCTGCAGAATTTGTAGACGATACATTATTTGCAGGTGAGGGTGTTATCAAAGTATTGTCAGATGACTTGCTACGTCCAACAACAATAATTATTAAATAATCTTATCTAACATAAATTTTTGAGGGGCATCCGATTGGGTGCCCCTTTTTTGTTTAGATGAAGCGATGTAAACATCATTCAAAATCTAGTCAATCCTGTCAAAGATTTCGCAAATTTAGGATTAAACATAAATATGTAAAACTAGACATCTGACCATGTTTTTTGATATCATACTAAATTGTATTTTTATCTTTATATGAGGTTTATTATGAAAAAGTTTCTAACAGCAATATTTTTCGCTTTGTCTCTTCTTATTTCACCTGCTTTTGCAGAGAAAGTAGATTCTTCTAATTATTCTAAAATGATAGAATTTACAATTAGTGGCTATAAAGGTTCTACAACACTTAATAATTTCCCTTTGCTTGTACGCTTTTCAGCAAATAATCCGGTTGGTTTCAATTATAAAGACATCGGATTAACAAAGGAAGATGTATATAAAAATCTTTGCTTTACAGATGGCGAAGATAATAGCCTCAATTATGAAATTGATACCTGGAATCCAGAAGGCGAATCTTTAATTTGGGTTTCTGTTCCTACTGTCCTAAGTGGAAAAGTTGTTATCATTAAAAGCTTTTACGGATTGAATGAGGGCAGTGTAAATACTGCTAATACACCTGCGGCTGTTTGGTCTGCAGCAGATTATGTTGCTGTATGGCATATGAATGAGGTGTCAGATGATGGCGCATCTGTATTTGATGCTACAGGTAATGGTTTTACCGCGACAGCAAAAACCTCATATGCAAATCCAACCCTTTCAACCGATGTGGCAATGTTTGGTAATGCTGTTAAAGGCACTACA
>JAFPBK010000009.1 GCA_017424105.1 Kiritimatiellia bacterium
CCTTCGTGCCGACAGCATCGTGGACGTTCATCGGCAACGCGCACCACAACTGGAGAGGCGCCACTACGCGCACGATCCTCGGCCAGAACCTCGTGGGCGACTCGACAACGCTGATCGCCAACGACGGCTACAACTATTCGTATCGTTGCGGCGACAATTTCGCAAGGTTCAAGTCGTGGGCATCCGTGAGCGGCGAGAGCACCTTCAGCGACGATGGTGAAGGCGGCAGCATCGCCAATCCAGGCGCGCACGTAATGAACGAGGCGACCTTTAACCTGGGCGTGCGTGACTACACCGGCGAAGACTCGGCGCACCTCGGAATGAAGGAATACTACACCCACCTGACCACCGACACCACGGGCGACTTTGCCGCCCTGCGTGCCACCTACGAGGCACGCTACGGCCAGATGACCTCGATGTACGACGCCTATCTGATGAGCCACATGGTCGATCCGGGCGCCAACAGCGGCATCGCCAACTCAATGCGCAACAAGGGCAAACGGCAGACGGAAGTGAAGGCCGACGCTATGAACGTGACGTACAACTATGTCATCTTGCCGGCATATCCGCCGGAATACAACGCCGCGCACTACGGCAGCGCCATCACGGAAGGCTTCCAGACTGGCACCTATTACCATCCAGAGCCTGGCGACATTGGCCTCTTCCCCAATTGTGTTAAGATACCTGAGATTTCTGCTTGTGTACCAGACTGTACGCAATCAGCTACTCTAAAGCTTAGAGGCACTTCTCCTCCTAAAGCAAATGAACCATCAGTATAAAGAAATTCTTCTGATGTCATTGTATCATAGCAAGCCTTAACCCAATCTGGTGTTTCTGCTGCTGCATGAAGACGAAGCTCATCAAGCTTACCATTCCAAATATTTCCACCATTGCTTACACATGCGATGTGCATTGGCTCTGTTGGCTGTACAACCTGATTTAAGGTCTGAGCCTTTTCACATACACCATTGATGTAAAGGCGGGCTGTCTTGTCTGCCTCAAATACAGCAGTCAAATAAACCATCTCTCCGCCAGGACCCTTATCATCAACATATTGGAATTGACTTTCAGCACTTGAACCGACAGTAATCTCATTTATTTGCTTTTGGATTGTTAGCTCATATCCCTGTTTGTTTGTCCAACTAGACATTGTTGAAAAAATGCGTGCATAGCTATTTGCTCCACCATCATACTTTGCCCAAACAGAAATAGAAACTGTTGAACCGTCTCCAAGAGCACTCCATTTTGCATCATTTGAATATTGTGCCCATGCTGATCCAGAGGACTGCCAGCACTTACCAACAGCACCATCTGTTGTAAATGAAGGATTGCCAGATATTTTTGATGGAACTAATCCTTGAGCAGATTCCTTTGTATCTTCTGCAAAATGCCAAACAGCACGATACCCTGTCTCTGTCCATACTTTAGAAGCATCAACATCTTGAAGAAAAGAAATATCATTTACACCATAATACATTGAAAATGATGTGTCATTCCCAGAAAGCGTTGGAAGCATAACCCAAACATACGATGTACCACTTGCATCCCACGTATCAATTTCGTGTGGAATTAAATTTCCCAATGCATCTGTAAATCGCACATCTGAGCCATCCTCTGCGCAATCCAAATAATTAAACCCAGATGGGGCATTATTAGCGAGCTTCACAAGTACAGGAAAATTATCCAAGGTTGTTGTTCCTGAATAACCTGGCACAGTAAAGTCTACTTTCATATTGAATAGTGAAGAATCAAGCACCTCTGACTGAGCTAATGTAGCTAGTACAGCACAAACTAATGAAGTAATTATTTTTTTCATAGCTTATATCCAATTTTGTTGATGTTATTTTTTGAAAATCTGCTGATGATATTGACCATCCTTATAGCCACGACATGTTCCTAGTGGAAGATTTGCTCCATTGACAACATTCCAGCCTAAATCAAGATCAAACCATGCATAGCGGAAGGCAAATGCTTCTTTAACATTAGGGTGAGTAAGCTCAATTGTGTTACCTACGATTTTTGCATTAGCATAATAGTAGACCACACCTTCCTTTGTTTTGCCATTTTCATCGGTAGTGCTTTCAACCGGTCCACTAAGTTCAAAGCCTTTTGGAGCCAAACCATCGCGTGTTTTCAAGCCTTTTGCATTCTTTAAATGTATAATACACTTGCTTCCTACCCACTCGACCTTTTCTACCTGTGGAGAAGAGCCCTGTATTGACTTGCCATAGACATTTTGTAGTGCCCAATTTGCATAACGAGAACCAACCTCCTTCTTACGGATTGGATGAATATCCTCCTCACCTAAATCAAGAAGTGAAATTGTGTCACAGTCTGGTAAAAATGTTGCTAGCTCATTAAGCTCTCGACGCATATCAGCATTTACTGACCAAGTTGGAGAATCTGTCTCACCATTTTTCATGCGCTCCACAGAATTTGGTTTAGTATCAAGCTTATGAGGGCAAATCTCGGTTATAAGCACAGGAAGCTTATCCTTGTATGTAAATTGTGCTCGCCAACCCTCAACAAGAGTCTTAAAGTATTCCTTATATCTTCCATTTCCTAAATCACTGCAGCCTTGATACCACACAGCTCCCTTTATAGCCATAGGATAAAGAGGATTTACAAGGCCTGCATCCATAGAGGTTGCTGAAAACATATTTATTGAGCGAGCATCCACTGGCTTTTGTAGCTCTGGATACTTCCAAAGATTATGAGGTAATTGTTCCCCAATACAAGCCTTAAACTTTAACTCAATTTCATTATCCAATTTTGGCCACAAGCATAGCTTTACTGGTTTTAGCATTCCACCTGGTTTATCATTTGAAGCCCCCCACACCTTATAGCGGATCGCAATCACATTTGTTCCGACAACTCCATGTTTGTCAATTGGGCAGCCATACCCATGATTTGGATTTCCAGAACCACCAAATGCAACTCCATTTAAATATGTCAAATCATTTCCATATGATTCTCTATACTGAACACACCACGGTTTCTTTAAATCTGCTTCAGTAAGTGTGAATGTAGCACGAAGCCAAACATCTCCCTTAAAGCCTTCAGGGAAAGGATCTACCTGAAAGCCCCTGCCATCAATTGTAATAGGCTTCCAGCTTTCATCCTCCACAAAATCTGCATCATGTAGAGATGGCTTTGTCTTTACAAAATTGCTTGCTGGATCAAAACGCTTATTCCACTCATAAATTTTCTTTTCATAAGCCTCAGGACCACCCATGCGAACAAAACTCATCCAACGCTCATGCCAAAATCTAGCTATATTCTTAGCATGACCAGTGCCATTATCCTTTGCCCATGCTTGAGAAATCCAGCCGTCAATTTTTGTAGCACCCCAAGAAGCATTAACTAGTCCGATAGGAACATCTAGCTCCTGATTAAGCTTGTAGCCCATCCAATAAAGAGCCGCTCCATTCTTGCGAATAGAATCTATTGTTGAGGTCTCCCACTTGATACCTATAGCATCTGCGCGTGGTGCAGGGGCATTTCTATTATCTCCATCATTCATCAAAAGTGTGCGAATATATGGATTTCCCTCTGCCTTCTTTAGGAACTCCTCTCCTCCTATAGGTAAACGCCCATATCCATTGAATGTATATGCCATATTTGACTGACCACAGCCAAACCAAACATCACCAAAAAGCACATTAGAAATTACAATCATTTCGCCATCACACTTTGCAGCAATCTTTGAAGGCTTCTTATTTGCCTTTTGTGGAGGAAGCTTTACAAGCCATCGACCATTCTCATCTGTGATTGTTTCAGCAACTTTTTTTCCATTTAAACCAACAACAACCTTTGAGCCTGGTTTTGCAAAGCCCCATACTGGAGCCTCAACATCACGCTGAAGCACCATATTGTCTGAACAAACAGATGCGAACTTAAATTCACCCTCAGCAATAGCAAAAATTGGTAATACTGCTATTACCATAGCTAAAAAGCATCTAATTTTCTCAAATATAAATGTGTTTTTTATTTTCATAATAGTATCTCTTTAATCGAATTTAAACAAAATAGCATTGGGGATATCCCCTCACTGCGACTCTTATTTTACCAAAACAACGAAAAGTTTTAAATTATAAACAATAAAATTCATTTTGATTTTATCCACAAGTTTTTATGATTTTAGATTTATTCATTGATAATATTGTGCGTTTTTTTGTAAAATGAAAGCATGAATAAATCAAGAAACCCAAAAGATTTTTGGATTGCAATTACAGACGGAAATAATCTTTTTGATACAGAGTTTAGATCTGGCGCTATGGCTAGAGCTGCAGAGCTCGGACTAAGCAGAATTCGAATTGAAGGCTGTGAAACAATCCTAAACGATTTAAAAAACTCAGAAAACCTTAAAAACAGCGATTTAGCTATTATTTGCCATTTAAAGAAAATAGAGCTTTTAGAGTATATTGAAAAATACAATATACCTGCTATTCTTTTGGGTAATACACAGACAAAGATAAAAGATAGGTCTGTCCCATCATGCACAATCAATAACGAAGCTATTGCCCAGGTTGCTGCCGATTATTTTTATGAGCAAGGGCGCTTTGCCTCATATGTTTATATTGATGCAATCAATAGATCTGACTGGGATTGGTGGTCAAAGCTGCGTCACGACAGCTTTAAAGAAACCCTGCGAGAGCATGGTTATAATGGACCTATCTACCACTTTAATTTACTGGATCTTCCTCCAGAGGATGACGGCAAGAGATTTCTTAAAAATATAAAAGACATACCACGACCAATTGCCGTCTTTGCTTGTAATGATCGCATAGCCCGTGAGGTAATAACTTTTTGCGAAATTGGGTCGCTTCACATACCAGATGATATTGCTATATTAGGAGTTGATGATGAGACAAGCATTTGTGAAAGTGCAGCAACAACAATTTCCTCAATTAAGGTTGAGCATCATCGTTTGGGACGTATTGCAATCAATCTGCTTTGTGAGATGATAGAAAAAGGCGACTATAATGTCGATAAGAGCATTATGTGCCCTCCTATCCGCATTGTAGAGAGAGATTCAACTATGCGTCAAGCACCAAAGGACAAGCATGTTGAACGTGCATTAACATATATACGCACAACGCATATCAGCTTTTTAAATGTGAACAATGTAGTTATTGCGAGTGGTGCCTCACGCAGCTATTTACAGAATCGCTTTAAGAAAGAAACTGGCAGAACAATTTTATCTGCAATTCACAATAGGCTATTAGAAGAAGTAAAGCGAATGTTGGAGAGCTCCAACAAGTCTATTTCTGAGATTGCGGGAATTACAGGACTAGTATCCTATTCCAGTCTTTGTACATTATTCAAGCGCAAGTACGGCATTTCAATGACAGAATATCGCAACAAAGTTGCGATGCGCAATTAGGTGCAAGCGTGATGCCTGATCGTGCGAAGAAAGGGTACAGGATTACGGGATTGCGCAGGATGGCAGGATTTCTAGGTACTGTGTGAGTGTGATGGCTTAGTGCTGTGTGCGCGTGATTCAATTATCTCAGAGCAGCCAGGTGTCGCCCTGGCTGGAGCACCAAGATGATTTCTCAGGATTTACCTGTATTGGCTATCGCAGAATTAGTGAATAGATAATAGTGAATAACGAATAGATGAGGTAAAAATATTTAAAGTGTGTGCTTAACTGGGGTGTAGGACGTCCCCGTCCTACACGTTAACTGGGCTGTAAGACGTCCCCGTCTTACAGAATAACTGGGCGGCATGGCGTCCTCGCCTTGCTGAAAACTTTAAATAATCCCACCGCATATATTGCTTCGCAATGCTTCATATGCCGTAGGCATGCTTCATAGTGCTTTGCACCGCTTCATAGTGCATTGCGCTGCTTCATCTAAATTCGGACACGAATTTATGCTATTGTCCCCGTGCTGCACAGAGCTTTAACGCTGGCGCGAGCGCATTGCGCCAGAGCCTCGTCTGAGTACGCCACGCAAAATGCAACGCATTTTGCTGGCACGTTATGAGAAAGCGAGCCAAGCGATAGCTTTGGCGTGCTTGCACGCTCGCTCTGCGTGCAAAGCACGCCAGACGAAGTGCGAGCACAGAAAACAATGTGATCCTGAGATGAATTTAACAGCAAATTTCTAAAATACAAAAGGCGCCCCGAGGGACGCCTTTTGTCTATTTAGAATTTAATTTGCGTGCAAATTAAATTAAGCACCTAGCTGGTAGCGTGTATAGCGAACAATCTTGATCTCATCGCCGCATGCCTTAGCAACCTTAGCGATAAGCTTTGTGATTGTTAGCTCGCCATCCTTAACGAATACCTGGTCAACCAAGCAGTTCTCTGTGAAGAACTTGTTGATTTTACCATCGATGATCTTCTCAAGGATGTTAGCTGGCTTGTTCTGACCTTCCATCTGCTTTGCGTAGATTTCACGCTCTGCTGCGATGTCTGCCTCTGGAACAACTGAGCGATCTAGCCATTTTGGAGCAACAGCTGCAATCTGTAGAGTGATGTCCTTAACCATCTCTACGAACTCAGCATTCTCTAGTGTCTCTGCCTTACCGCAAGCAACCTCTAGTAGAACACCAACCTTACCACCCATGTGGATGTAAGAAGCAACCTTGCCTGTACCTGCTACTGAGAACTTCTCAGAACGGCGGATCTTTACGTTCTCACCTGTCTTTGAGATGAAAGCTGATAGATCGTCAGCCATAACCTCAGCAACGTCCTTGTCATTGTCAAGAGCTGCCTGAGCTACTGTATCAACGAATGCTACGAAATCTGCGTTCTTAGCAACGAAGTCTGTCTCGCAGTTAACTTCAACCATAGCGATTGTGTTGCCATCTGCAGAAGCCTTAGCAGCGATAACACCCTGCTTAACTTCCTTCTCAGCGCGCTTAGCTGCAACTGCAACACCACGCTCGCGAAGAATCTTTACTGCTGCATCAACATCACCATCTGTCTCTGTAAGTGCCTTCTTGCACTCCATCATGCTAACGCCTGTCATCTGACGTAGCTTATTAACATCAGCTGCTGTAATCTGTGCCATAATTTAAATTCCTTTATAATTTATTGATTTGTTTAAGTTAAAATTAAGCCTCTGGAGCTGCCTCAGCTGCTGCCTCTGCAACAACCTCAGCTGCTGTGCTTGCTGCCTCACGAGCTGCCTTAGCGCGCTTCTCGATGTTAGCCTTAGCTGCAGCTGCATTCTTACGACGATTCTCGCTGCTGCTCTTTGCCTTTTCCTCACCCTTAGCTGCTGGAGCACGGCGTGTTCTCTTTGGCTTCTCTTCGCCCTTCTCCTCACGGCGAGCTGCCTTCTCAGCCTCTGCCTTACGCATTTCCTCTGCTGCTACTGCTGCATATGTCTCTGCGCCAGCCTTAGCTGTTGCTGCGATGCAATCTGCGATGATCTTGATTGCGCGGATTGAGTCATCGTTACCAGGAATTGGGAACTTAACCTGCTCAGGATCTGCGTTTGTATCAACGATTGCGATAACTGGGATACCTAGGCTGCGTGCTTCTGCAACTGCGTTTGCCTCGCGAACGATATCTACTACGAATAGAGCACCTGGCATCTTATCCATAGCTGCGATACCTGTTAGATTCTTCTCTAACTTAGCTAGCTCGCGTGCTAGTGTTGCAGCTTCCTTCTTGTGTACAGAAAGGATACCATTGTTGTTCTTCTTTGCTGTCTGAATCTGAGTCATGCGGCGAACGCTCTTGCGGATTGTCTGAGCGTTTGTTAGTGTACCACCCAACCAACGAGTTGTTACATAGAACATATCAGACTCTTCAGCAGCAATGCGGATAACTTCCTGTGCCTGCTTCTTTGTACCAACGAAAAGAATCTTCTTGCCCTTCTGAGCGATGTCTAGAACGAACTTTAGTGCGTCCTCTAGAAGCTCTAGAGACTGAGTAATATCAATAATGTGAATGCCGTTGCGCTTGTCAAAGATGTACTTCTTCATCTTTGGGTTCCAACGCTTAGTCTGGTGGCCGAAGTGTAGGCCAGCATTCATTAGATCACGTACTGTTACGTTTGATAGGCTTGTGTCTGCCATATATAATGCACCTTTCATGCTTTTAAGTAATTACGGACGTTTTCTCCCATCCGCTGCGGTGAATCCGCTTCCCTGGCAAGCGACCAGGTATCGCTTCGTGCTTATCTGTAATCTTCCCTTGAAGTACAGCCGCACATTGACTATATACTAAAAAACTGCAATTTCTTGCAGATAAAAGTGGTGAGGCGTCCGGGGTTCGAACCCGGGACCCCGTGATTAAAAGTCACGTGCTCTACCGACTGAGCTAACGCCCCAACCTAACTAACTAGTTCTAAAAACTTGTTAATTGGGCGAAATAGTAGCATTTTTATGAATTAAAGTCAACACTAAAAAAATCATAAAAATACAAATTTCTCAAAAAGCTTGAAATTTGCAGTATTATGCAATATTTTTGGGCTAAATTGGGCATCCTGCCAATGTCTGCATTTACTCAACAGAAATCCGACAATTCTATGTCAAAATCAGGCTCTGAAAACATAAATTCACAACTCAACATCTATATTTTCTTCAAACCAGAAACTTAGTAATAACTGATACACTTCAATTCTGAAAGAAAATTGCACTTTTTTCACATCTCATTTATGCTTCTTTTAAAAATTTTGAGCAAAAATGCTCTAAGTTAGGTGATTTTAACCCTTAAAAGAAAAAAATATTGAAAAAAAATTTATTTTTTTATGTTTTCTACTTTACTTTTGGTGTCACAAAGTGTTTAATAGTGTCAACAAATGGAACAAAATGTCAGCAATGGACACAAATTTAGAAGAAATTTCACAAAAAAACACAGAGATTCAGCCTATTCTTGGTAGGGCAGATCACCGTTTAGACCCTAAACGGCGCTTCACCATACCTAGTGATTGGTATGAAAGAATGTGCAGACCTTCTCAGGTCTATGTAATGCCTTCTCTTTCTCGTGAACGTTGCCTTGATGTATTCTGTCCTGCTGAATTTGACAAGCGCATGGAAGCATTTCGTAGTAAAGCACTTTCAGATACAGGTAATTCAAAGTTTACCAGTCGTATTGGTGAACTGATTAGTTGTGTCACAGTGGATACACAAAATCGCATTCGTGTGAAGGACTCTCTCCTCGCATATATTGGTATCAAGGATGAGGTTGTCCTAATCGGCACAGGCTATCATTTTGAGGTTTGGTCATTGGCCAATCGTCCTAAACTTGATGGTTCTGAAGCAGATATTCTCGAGCTTTTGGCTGCAGAAGCACAGCAATTGGGCTTCTAGTCAAAATCAAAAACAAAGGAGCTGCTACATATGCATATTCCTGTATTGCTTAACGAGACAGTTGATGGATTGCTTCCTACTGCCAATGCCTCATATATTGATGGCACACTAGGTGGTGCAGGACATTCCAGAGAGCTGCTTAAGCGTGCAGGTGCTGGAGCAAAGCTTCTTGGTCTTGATAGAGATCCTGCTGCTATAGAACGCTGCTCTGCTGCTCTTGAAGAATTTGGCGATAACGTACGCATTGTCCATACTCCATTCTCACTTATGGGAGAGGTTGCCCCAAAGGCTGGCTTCAACCAAGTAGATGGCATCATGCTAGATTTAGGTGTTTCCTCCTTTCAGCTTGATGAGCGAGAACGTGGGTTCAGCTTTATGGGTGATGCTCCGCTTGATATGAGGATGGATAATTCATCTGGCATCACCGCTGCTGAATATATTGATTCATTTGGAGAAGACTGGAAATCACTGGCATCCGTTTTGTTTGATTATGGAGAAGAAAAACAAGCTGCAAAAATTGCACGTGCAATCATAGCTGCTCAACATTCATCCCCTATCGAAACAACACTGCAGCTGGCTGATCTTGTGGAAAAAGCCGTAGGTGGTCGTAAAGGAGCACCTCGACACCCTGCCACAAAAACCTTCCAGGCTATCCGCATTGCAATAAATTCCGAATTGCAAGAAGTAAAAAAAGGAATAGAAGCCGCCATTTCGCTTTTGAAGCCAGGCGGAAGGCTTGCTGTAATTAGCTTTCATAGCATTGAGGATCGAGTTGTTAAGAAAACACTTGCAGAGCACGAGGGCCGATGGGAATCCTTACAACAGGGAGGCTCAAAATGGATTGGTACCCTTCCTGCTGTTAAGCGAGTAAATAAGCACCCAATTACTGCAAGCGAAGAAGAGTTGGTCAACAATCCACGCGCCCGCTCTGCAAAGCTAAGAATCGTGGAAAGAATTGAAGATTTTAATAACAATTTATAAAGGGAAAAACAAATATGGCCCGAACTAAGAAAAATAGAAACAGACGAAATAGCGGTAAATTAAATGCTTTTGCTAAATCACATTGCATTTTTTTACCTGTTGTTTTTGTTGTATTTTTTGTTTTTATTGGACTATTTATTCAACAGAACAATACTGTACTAGCAAAACAACTTAAAAATGCAGAATCTCATCAAAGCGAGCTAATTAGTGTGTTAAGAAGTGAAAAAGCAAATCTCAGTATAAAAACAAATATCTCTGAGATTCAGAAATCTCTTCGAGAGCATGGTATTGCTATGCGTCAATTGCGTCACAATCAAAAATATGTTACACGCTTTGATAAAACTAAAGCACCTAACATTCATAATCATAGAGAAGTTGCCTATTTAAACAACTAGTATTATCCCTTTCTAACGCATCGTTAACACTATTTTTGTCCTCTATATTGTTATTAGTTATAGGTGCGGATTTCCGCACCTTTTTTATTTTATCCGCTTAATACAACCACTCCATAGAATACTCCAAGGAATTCCACCCATATGAGTCAAAGATCAAAATTACAGAAAAAATGGATTATCTGGTTGGTAGTTATTATCGTAATGGTTTACATGGTAATAATGATTGATCTATATAGAACCCAATTAGGATTTAATAATAAATCTAAAAATTACTCTCGCAAACCTCAAACTTTTTCAAATACAGTTTATGCTGTGCGTGGCAATATTTTTGACAGAAATCTGGAAAATCCAACTGTTCTTGCCACATCTACTCCTCAATGGAAGGTGTTCCTGGATCCTTCTATGATTAACACAAATGATGCTGTTTTATTTGAAGCTCTTGCCAGCTGGAATGAGCTCCCCGTTGAAAACATAAATAAAGGATTAAAAAAAGACAGATCATCAAAATATGTTGTTCTGGGGCAAACTACAAATCGTGACTTCGTTGAACATCTCAGAACAAATTCAATCACCCGCAAATGCGTTGGATTTGAAAGCTCATTCGTCCGTAAGTATCCTATGGGAAATTTTCTAAACCCAGTTTTAGGAATAGTAAATTCACATGGTGAATCAATTATGGGCTTAGAATATGAATATAATCGACACCTTGTTGGTACAAATGGTTTTATAGAAGGTGTTACCGATGCTAAACGAAAAGAACTTCGACTATTAAGAACAAAAGAAGTTAAACCGACAAATGGTAATGATATCTATCTGACTATTAGCACATTCATCCAAAAGACTGCCGAGGATATTCTCGTCAGGACTATGGCTACTAATAATGCAGAAAGAGGTTGGATTGTTGTTCAACGTCCTTATACTGGTGAAATCCTTGCAATGGCTTCATACCCTACTTTTACCCGAGAAAACTATGGCAATGAAGATGAAGAACTTCGCAGAAATAATGTAACAAGCTTTAACTTTGAACCAGGTTCAATTATGAAAGCAATGATTTTTTCACTTGGATTAGAAGAACTACATTGTACAACGAATCAAGTTTTTGATTGTCGAGACCGCCTGTTTTTCGGTCGCAGACTTAGTGACCATGTTAAAGATGAAGAAACATTTGCTTCTGCGCTTGCAAAATCCAGTAACCGTGCTTCCTCTATTATTGCAATGACAACCACTAAAAAACGTATGGAGGAATACATAAAGGCATATGGATTTTGTGAAAAAACTGGCATAATTAGAATAGGAGAAGAGAAAGGAATCCTATCTCCACATAAAAAATGGTCCGATCTTCAATTCATTCGAATTGCAATTGGTCAGGGAATCTCTGTGACACCTATACAAATGATTGGCATGTATAGCACAATTGCTAATGGAGGAGTGCGAATGAAACCTTATTTGATTCGAGAAATCCACTCTCCTACTGGCGAGGTAATATTAAAAAACGAACCAAAACGTATTGGTCGCGTTATCAGCAACGAAAATGCAAAAATTATGGCTCAACTTCTAGTTGGTGTTACAGATAGAAGTATAGGAGGAACAGGACACCGCGCAAGAATTCCTGGCTATTCAGTTGCTGGCAAAACCGGTACCGCACAAAAGAGTATAAACGGAGGCTACTCTGAGACCGATTATACAGGTTCTTTTGTTGGATTCTTCCCAGCAGAAAATCCTGAGGTAACAATTCTTGTTGGTTTTGACAATCCTAAACCAAAATATCAAGGTAGCACAGTAGCAGCACCTGTATTTTCCGAACTTGGAAAAGCCATTGCTGATTATTTAAATATCCCTACAAATACAGATAATGTGCACAATATATACAACTATATTGATATGAACAAATAATTTGTAAACATCTCTATATTTCCATAATTTAACAACACATAAGCAAATCCATAAAACATGAAAGCAGATACTTTTCCTCGCACTGAATGCGATTCTCGCAAATTACACCCAGGTGATACTTTTGCAGCTATTTCTGGCGAAAAGCAAAATGGAAATATTTTTATCCCTGCAGCAATTGCAGCTGGTGCAAGAGAAATTATCAGCGAACTAAATCGTCCGTCTGACATACCTGACAACATAAAATGGACAAAAGTACGTGATGCCCGATTTGAATTAGCACGCCGTGCATGTGCACAAGCAGATAATCCTTCCCACAAAATGAAGGTTTTTGGTATCACAGGTACAAATGGAAAAACAACTACAGCAAATCTTCTTCGTGCAATCTTAACTGCTGCAAACTATCCATGTGGCTTGCTAAGTACAATTGGCAATGATCTCTATCCTTTAAGCAAAGAAGCATCTGATTCTTTATCAAATTCAAGAACACTTACACCTGCAAATAATACAACTCCGGGACCAATTGAACTTCAAGACAGTCTTGCTTTAATGCATGAGAATGGATGCAATGCCTGTGTGATGGAAGTTTCATCCCACGCTTTAATGCAAAAACGAACATACGGCACTCGCTTTGAAGGTGTTGCATTCACAAATCTAACACAAGACCATCTTGACTATCATGGAACAATGGAAGAGTACTTTAAAGCAAAATCCCTACTCTTTCTCCCTCCTATTGCACCTGCTGTCGTAAATATTGACAGCAGTTTTGGTTCTATGCTGGCAACCCAAATAAAAGCAGCTGGTGGCAATGTACTGACATATGGAAATACACCTACCGCAGACCTACACTTCAGCAATCCAATCTTAACTGCTGAAGCAACACATTTTACACTTTCATATAAAGGTACAACACAAGAAATTTCTCTAAAACTACTAGGCCGACACAATATCTACAATGCACTAACCGCTATCGGATTAGCTCTTATAGCAGGTATTGATTTAACTACGGTAATTTCTGCAATTAAGAAAGAGAAACCTACTAGAGGAAGACTTGAACATGTAAAGCTTAAAGGCTCTCAAGCTAATTACTATGTTGACTATGCACATAC
>JAFPBK010000125.1 GCA_017424105.1 Kiritimatiellia bacterium
CTTTTATTTGTAGCAACACCACCGACACCACCAATCATCTTTACAAGCGAAGGATTTTGCTTTAATAAGCCTTCTATGATGCGGCTGATTAGAAGCTGCTGAGCCTCATGTGCAGAGCTTCCAACTGCATAATTTTCTGAGTTTCCTGCTAAGAATATACATAACTCACGAGCACCACAATTACCAAGCAACAGTTCTCGTGCAGAAACAGAATTTGGGAATTGCTCTAGAGTAAATTTTAATTCCTGCTTTGGCAACTTTACCAGCTTTGATAATTCATCATAAAATTCATATAAATCAGCGAGCTTACGTGTCTCGTAAAGCACCTTTTTATTTGCACTCACGACACGCCAACGGAGCTGCAAATGCTCTGTCGGTGTTGCCTTTGCAATAACACCCTCTGGGATATGACAATCTGTAGCAGCGTAGATAGCATGAGATATTGCTGCAGTAATTGGCATATTATACTTTGTTGCAGAAAGACGCTCGTAGCATTCACGGACAAGAGAATCAACTCTATTTCTATAATTGCTTCCATCCATTAGCTGCAATGCCGGATGAAGCACTGCTTGAGGAATTGATGTAATATAAAAATATACTAACTCATTCAAATAGCCTGGAACAAGCCAATCGCTTCTGATGTACTTTACAAAATGTATTTGCTCTGGAAGCAATGTACAGGTAATACCATCCTCATCGGCACCAGGTGCATTTTTATATGACAAGCGAAAACGCTGATCTGAAAAACGAAGCTCTGCAGGGAATTGCTGTTTATCTGCCTGACCTGCTTCTATTGAAAGCGTTGGATTAAATATAAGCGATGACTTTTCTTTATGTGGCAGGGTGTTAACCCAGCGCTTAAAGGCAGCTAGATTAACACACTCTTCAGGAAGGCGCGCTTCATAAAATGCAGCACAATCTGTAGCAATGTCAGAAAAATCAATTTTACGAAGCTTTGCTGCTTGCTCCTCTGCTCTGCGAATATTTGAAAAGGTCTGACGCAAACATGGTGGAATATTTTCAGGAAGCTTGCACTGTGCAATTCCCTCTGAAATAAATAGCTCTCGAGAAACAACAGGATAAAGTTTGGAAATATCTGCACGAGAATTTGTAGCAATAGTAAGCACACCAAGCGTTGTTGTTTTTATTGCGCGGGCAGTACCTGTTGCTCCATCCCAATATTGTCCGGTGTAATGCACCTTTGACACATGCTCTGCTGCCTTTTCTATCCATTCAATTTGAATTGGTGAGACATTACGAGCAAAGGTGCGTGAGGTATCTACAAGCTCAGCAGCCAGCAGCCACTTTGGTGTGCGCTTCGCAAGGCTTGATGCTGGGAAAATCACAAATGGCTTACCATCTATGCCGACATACTCGCGTTTTTCGTCATCATACTTGCCCACATTAGGTAGGAAGCCACAAAGCATAGCTTGATGGATATGAGCGATAGAGCGAGACTCTGGGTCGCCAATCGGTGGGATTGTGGCAGGGTGTGACGCTTGCTTTGCATCCTTTGAGCCAGAATTGTGTCGCTCATTCTCAACAAAGCTCTTGTGGAGTTGAAGACGGATTTCCTCCCATTCAAGGATACGCTTAAATGAGATATAGTTTTTCTGACAAAGCTTGCGCTTTTGTGTGCCAGAAATCTCTCCTGTGGCAGGGTGGAAAAATTCCCACAAACGCAAAATACTATCAAAATCAGAATGAGGTGATTTGAATTGAGCATGTGCTTGATTTGCTTTATCCAATTCTTCAGCTGGGCGCACATACACAGTCTCACCAGAGAGGTATGCAACAATTGTAAGTGCTTCACTATATACGCCAAATTGCTTTGACTCAAGCAATATGCGTGCAAGGCGTGGCTCAATATTGAGTTGGGCAATTGCACGGCCAAGTGGAGTAAGCTGGTAGGTTGTTGCACCAGTTTCCGTATCCGTGCCGGCAGGGACAATAGCCTTTAACCAAAGTAGCTCTTTATATCCCTCACGAACTGCAACATTTGCAGGAGGCTCAATAAATGGGAATGAGGAAATATCTCCAAGCCTACGAGAAAGCATTGTAAGAATTGTTCCTGCAAGCGATGTGCGGCGAATTTCTGGGTCGGTAAATTCAGAGCGTTTTTTATAATCCTCTTGGGAATAGAGGCGAATACAAAGGCCTGGCGCAATACGTCCACAACGGCCTGCACGCTGATTTGCTGATGCTTGCGAAATTGGCTCAACATGCAACTTCTTAATGTGAGAGCGATAGCTGAAGCGGCTTATGCGCGCAACACCCGAATCGATTACTATTTTAATATTAGGAATAGTAACAGATGTTTCAGCAACATTAGTTGCTAAAATTACGCGACGCTTACCAGGAATTAAAACAAATGCACGGCGCTGCTCCTGTGGAGGAAGGCTAGCCATGAGAGGAATAATCTCGCAATCGGAAAGGAAGCGTCCACGAAGTATTTCGCAGGCTTCTTTAATATCGCGCTCTCCTGGCAAAAATACAAGAATATCTCCACTTGCACCAGAGCTAATTGCATCAACTACAGCATTGGAAACAATGCGAGGAAGCTCAGTGTCATCATCTGCATCCTCAGGAGGAAGGTATTTATATGTAATTGGATATGTACGGCCTGAGATATGGAGAACTGGCGCATTATTAAAAAATTCGCTAAAGCGCTGAGTTTCAATTGTTGCAGATGAGATAATTACGCGTAAATCCTTACGCTTGAGTAAGAGCTGCTTTAAATAACCTAGAAGGAAATCAATATTAAGTGTTCGCTCATGGGCTTCATCAATCATGATGATACCATATTGTCTTAGAAGCGGATCATTTTTGATTTCTGCTAAAAGAATACCATCAGTAACAAACTTGATGCGATTAGCCTTATCTGTTTGGCGTTGGAATCGATGCTGCCAGCCAACCAACTTTTGATTGCCTAGCTCCTCCTCTACTCTCTCGGCTACAGAAATTGTAGCAACGCGTCGAGGTTGGGTACAGCAGATGAGGCGCTTCTTTTCAAGCTCCATGCAGAATTGTGGCAGCTGCGTAGTTTTACCAGAGCCTGTTTCGCCAGAAATAACAATAACACGATTAAAGCGCATCGCATCAAGGATGCGTTGCTTATGTGCTAGAATTGGTAACGTGAAGCTTTCTTCTGCTTTTTCAGATGAATCAGACATATGGAAAATATAACGATTCGCTATCTATTGCCAATATTATTCAAATTATGCTTTACTACAAACATTGGCTAATAGAAATTGGGAATGAGAAACTTATTTGATAGGTTCCTTAGAAACAACCTCACCATTTTCCCATATTGCGCGATAGCGATTCTGTTGGATGTCAATGTATACACCTTCGCCACTAATTAGGCGACCTTTTTCCCAAACACCAACAATTTGAGTTCCATTTACTAATGTAAATACACCCTTACCATGAGGAACATTTCTCTTCCATTCACCAGCATAAACATCGCCGTTACTATAAGTAAATGATCCTAATCCACTTCTGCTACCACGTTTGAACTCTCCCTCGTAAAGAGTACCATCAGGAGAATAAAGAATACCAACACCATGGAAATTACCATACTTATACGCTCCTTTATAATAAGAACCATTTGATAGGCGATCAGTTTCTGGATCAGAAATAATTGACTGAATATGTTGAGCTAAAGAAATTTGTTTCTCTTCAGAGTTTGCTTGAAGTTTTTTAATTTCTTCTTCAGATAGAGTCACAATTGATTTCTCTTGTTTTACAACAGGCTCTTGAGATGATGAAGGAGTAGAAGATTGAGCTGTAGTAGCAACTGGTGTTTTTGCTACAGGCGTTGGAGCAGGAGCAACTGTTTTAGTTACTGACTGCTCTACTACTTTAGGCGGAATTACTGGAGCAGGAGCTTTTTCTACAGGTTTAGCGACTTTAGGAGCGGATGCTTGCTTATTTAAAGCAGCAATCACATCCTTATCTTTTGCCATATCTCTTGGCAATTTTCCAGCAGCATTTGGCTCATCAATTTTTGCATTCAAAGACAGCAATAGCTTAACCATATTCAAATCATTTGCAGCAGCTGCCAAATGGATAGGCATATTTCCTGAATTATCCTTTGAATTAACAGATGCACCAAGTTTTACTAATGTAGAAACAGCTGTTGTCTTACCCTTACGAGTTGCAAAATGAAGTGGAGTCCATCCATTATCTGCCTTAGAATCAAGGCGAGCACCATTCTTAACTAAAAGTCTGATTGCATCAATTGACTCACTGGATGCAGCCCAGTGCAATGGTGTTGTATTATTCTTTTTTGGTGCAAGAACATCAACAGGAACACCTTTTTTTAGCAATTCATTTATTGCTATAATATTATCTTGATTTGCAGCAAAATGAAGTGCTGTAAGGCCAGTATTAGAGACAGCACTTACATCTTCAAGAGTTGAAGATTTAACTAAATTCATGATAGCACTTAAATTATCAGACTTAATCTCCAACACTAATTTATCTGCAACATTATTTGTTGCTGAAAATCCAAACTGAGCTGCAAAAAGCATCGCAATAATAAAAACTTTTTTATTCATAGATATGTTACCATTCATATTTTTACAAATAATTACTTTTCTGTTTCAATGCAATTATTTTGAGGAACCAAAACCTTGAGCATATTTTGTTTTACAGAAATATCAAGCTCCAAACCAGCCTCTATCAGTTCACCATCAAGCTGAATTGGAACAGGATCTTTACGAACAAGCTTTGCCTCACTAATTTTCTTCATTGTAACATAAGGAAGACTCTTTAGACCTGTTTCAAAAACACGAGTTATGTGGGCTAGCATTATTGGAGCGTAAATTGTCTCAGCATAAACCAATTCAAGTTTTCCATCACATCCACTGGCTTCAACATCAATAAAGGCACCACCACCCCATCCAGATAAATTACCTAAAGTAAGTAGCAATGGTTTCTTAATGACAACATCTTGCTCATTAGAAATCTTAATTGTTGTCTCTGATGCACGATATGTGAAGAATGTACCAATACCTGCCATTACATAGGAGCCAACTCCACGTACTGGGAAGCGATTATATAAATCAACCATATCACTTTCCCAAGCAATACTGGCACTTACAAGAAAAGGATGCTCATTTATATAACCGACATCCATTCCAACAATTGTTGAATTTGCCAATTCGCGAATTGAATCTACAGGTTTTAAAGACTGACTGAAGTGGCGGGCAAGTCCATTACCACTACCAAGAGGAATTACACCTAGAACAACATTTGTTCCAATAAGCTTTTTTCCAATACTTGCAATAGTTCCGTCACCACCGCCAGCAATAATGCAATCTACTCCATCTGCAATTGCCAAATCAACAAGCCTGTCAGATTCTTCTTTAGAGCCAGGGAAATACCAAGCAATATCACTAGAAACCTCGCCCCAATGCTTTGCAAAGGCTGCTTGCACCTGCATAAATGAAGAACCTATGCCTGAGCGACGATTAAAAAATACGCGTACTTTCTTGAATTTCAATGCTTAGCCCCAAATAACACTTTTGGATTTTTAGAAAACTTATTTTACTTCCTGGCCATTCTTGATGAGCTGCTCACGGACCCAAGCATAAGTCTTTTTCATACCCTCGCGTAGAGAATATTCTGGCTCCCAACCTATTGATCTGATTCGCTCAATTGAGAAGTTTCTTGATGCAACACCTACAGGACCATCAATAGACTTAAATCCAACTGTTTTTCCTGCAGCTTCGGCAGTATATTGAAGTAACTGTCTTACTGTTACATTTTCGTATGTTCCAATATTAACAGCACCCTCTAACTCAGAATGCATTAGCATATAAACAGCGCGAACAAGATCATCTACATAGATAAAATTACGTTCTGCCAAGCCATCGCCCCAAATTTCAACATTGCCACCATCCTCAATTTGTGCAACCTTACGAGAAAGTGCAGCAGGAGCTTTTTCTCTACCGCCCTCATAAGCGCTATCTGGTCCATAGCAATTTTGGAAGCGAGCAATTCTTGCTATCATGCCATATTTACGGCTAAATGCTTGAAGCATACGCTCGGAATAGAGTTTTTCCCAGCCATACTCATTATCAGGCAGGGCTGGATAAGCACCAGTCTCATCAATCATTGATTCACCTGGTTGCATATCGCGGTAAACGCATACAGAAGATGAGAAGAAATAGCGTGATACACCCATCTTTGCAGCCTCAGAAATCATATTCACATTGATGAGAATACTGTTATGCATGATTTCGCATTCTGCATTTTTAATAAAGCCCATGCCTCCCATATCTGCAGCGAGCTGATAAACCTCATCAAAAGGCTTACCATTATCAAGAGCCAAAGCCTTTTTGCAATTTTCACAATCACGTAGGTCTAAAACAAGAAATTCATCTGCTGCTGACTTAGAAAATTCTGGCAATCTGCGATCAACGCCACGAACCCAAAAGCCTTTGCTTTTCAATATTTTAACTAGATGCGAGCCAATAAAACCACCTGCACCACATACTAATGCTGTTTTCATATCAATTCTTCTATTTAGATGTACAACTAAAATTTCAATAATCTTATCAAATTGATGGATAAAATTCAATTATAAATAAATCTTTTTAATATAAGAATTTAACCTAAAAACGAGAATTTGAGTAAGTGTAGTAACTAAAAGAGCAAAGTTTTTGCATATATATTTAGCATTTTTGAGCAAGACGAGACGGCGTTGCACCCCAGAGAAAACAAATCTCGCACCATGCTTACATAAATGCGATACGGCAGGAATATTAAGTCAGTGCGAGTGTGCAAGCGTAACGAACTGAGCCCATTGCATCTTTAGAGTAAAAATCAGCGCCTATTTGGTCGGCATACTCCTGTGTGAGCACTGCCCCACCAACCATCACCTTAACTGGAAGCTCTGCCGCACGCAGCTGCTTGATGGTTTCTTCCATTGCACCAACTGTTGTAGTCATAAGTGCTGAAAGCCCTACTAAGCCGACTTTGTGTTCTCGTACTGCTGCAACAATTGCTTCTGGCGGAACATCTTTGCCCAAATCTATTACATCAAAGCCATAGTTTTCAAGCAAAACCTTAACAATGTTCTTACCAATATCGTGAATATCTCCCTTAACGGTTGCAATAACAACCTTGCCACGAGATTCACGCTTTTCTCCGTTATTTATGAGGTATTCTTTTATAGAATCAAAGGCTGCCTTAGCTGCATCTGCACTCATCAGCAGCTGCGGAAGGAAGACCTTGCCACGCTCAAAGCCAGAACCTACTTCATCAAGCGCAGGAACAAGCTGCTCGTTAATGATGGTAAGTGAGTCAGTTGTCTTAATTAGCTCAGCAGCAATTTCGCCTGCTTGCTTGCACATTCCGCGCTTAATTGCTTGTGCAAGCTCTCCGCCACCTATTGTGCTTGGCTGTTGGACAACAGTTGTAGATGCTTGTGTAACTGCAGCAGTTGCTGCTGCCACCTGCTCCTGTGCTTGCTCGCTTGTGTGGAAAGCAATATAATCAGCACAATTATCATCTAAACCACGCAATGCACGATATGATGTATAAGCACTGCGCATACCTACTGCATTTGGATTAATAATTGCAGAAGAAAGTCCTCGCTGCAAAGCCATTGTGTAGAAATTTGAATTTACGCGTTCGCGCATTGGTAAGCCAAAGGATACATTTGATACACCCAAAATTGTATTTACCTTCAGCTCCTTAGAAATGTACTCAAGTGCTGAAAGTGTTACATTTGCAGCATTTTTATCTGAGCTGATTGTCATGCAAAGCACATCTATGACAATATCCTTTGCCTTAATTCCATATTCTGCAGCTGTTTTAATTATACGCTTTGCTATTTCAATGCGTCCCTCAACAGTCTCAGGAATACCATTCTCATCAAGGGTAAGACCTACAACAACTCCACCATATTTTTTAATCAATGGGAATACGCTGTGCATTGATTCTTGCTTGCCATTTACAGAATTTACCATTGGCTTACCATTGTAGTAACGCATTGCGCGCTCCATAGCAATGGTATCTGATGTGTCTATTTGCAATGGCAGGTTAAGCACCGACTGCAACTCGCCCACAACGCGTGGGAGCATTGCTCGCTCATCAATTTCTGGCAGACCTACATTTACATCAAGAATGTGGGCACCATTATCAAGCTGTGTTAAACCTTCCTTTAAGATGTAATCAATATCATTATCGCGGAGTGCTTGCTTGAAGCGCTTTTTACCTGTTGGGTTGATTCTTTCACCAACAATTATTGAATCGTCCAGTTTTAGCTCTACAGCATGGGTATAGGAAGATACAAGGGTCAGCCCTTTATCATTTGTTGGAACTGGTGTAATTGCATTTACTCTTGAAGCAACTTGACGTATATGCTCTGGCGTTGTACCACAGCATCCACCTACAATACGTATGCCTGCACGAACCATCTCCTCTACATGCTCAGCAAATTGTGCTGCATCTATATCAAAGACTGTTTTACCTGATTCTACACGAGGAAGACCTGCATTTGGCATCACAATCGTTGGAACTGATGCTGTTGCAGCAAGCTCTAATGCAAGTGGCTTCATATGAACAGGGCCAAGACCACAATTCATTCCGATTGCATCTACGCGTAAGCCCTCAAGCAATGCCACCATTGCACGAAGATTTGCACCTGTCAGCAGCTGACCTTTTTCATCAAATGCAACTGATGCAATAATTGGAAGTGAGCAATTTTCCTTTGCAGCAAGCACAGCTGCTTTAAGCTCAAGGGTGTCGCTCATTGTTTCAATAAGAACAGCATCAAACCCGCCAATCTTATCTGCCTTGTTTATTACCTCAGCAAATGCAGCATAAGCATCATCAAAGCTTACATCACCCAATGGTTTCAAAAGCTTACCGAGAGGACCAATATCTAAAATAACAAGCTTTTGTTGCCCTTGAGCAACAAAGCTTTCTCGTGCTGTATTAGCATTTTTGATTCCTGCCTCCAGCACCTGATCTAATGTATATTCAGAAGGCAATTCAGAAAGTTTGTAACGATTTACACCAAAGGTATTAGTAGAAACAAAATCAGAACCGCTATTGTAATAGCGAGTATGAATATCTACTAGCACATCAGGATGAGTAATATTCCACACCTCAGGCAACTCACCAGCCTTCAAGCCACTTGCCTGAAGCAAGGTTCCCATTGCACCATCGGCAATTACAATCTTTTTCTGAAGTAAATCTAAAAATGCTGACATAAATTATTTATCCTTTCGAAAGGCGCAATTAGACAATGAGCAGCAAGAGCAATCATGATGCTCAAGTGGATTTGCTCCTGGCTTATAAGCAACACCTATAATTGCGCTTATACTCTTTGTAGGCGTCATTACAAGCCCATCAGTAAGTGTAACTCCTACGCGACGTGCAGCATCAACCTGACGTAAAAATTCTGGCTGCACCTGAATTGATAAATCTCCATAGCCTGGAGAAAAGCGAGGAAGCAAGCATAACCCAGCATCAATGTCATCCTTTGTTAAAAGCTCTGCCTCTATCTCATCACAATAGCATTCAAGCATAGACGTTGCCACAGCCTGAACCATAACCTGCTTCTCTACCCCACGTACAGCAGCCTGCATTAGCTCACGATCAATTTCTGAGCCAAGCGTTGCGCAAAGAAGAATTGCTTCATCACACCCATCAAGCTTTGTGGCAAGGTCCTTACTTGTTAACACATAGCCATTTTCAAATGCAACATAGTCTCCTGTATTAAGCACGATTGCAAGGCGTACTGCATGATAGCGGCAAAGCGCAACCTTAGCCAGCTCTGAATAAATATCATCAAGCTTATTCTTTTGCTCTTCTGTTACTTCTGTACCAGATTTGCAGCCCATGTAACGTAGTGCTTCAGATTGATTATAAGTAGCCATTTTTAATATATTTTCTTAAATTGTTTGAATAAATTAAATGCAAACTAATCTGCAATAATTGAGGAAAGATTATTCATAATGCCTTGAGCAATCTCAGGCTTATTCATTGTGTAAATATGAACAGCATTAACGCCATTTGCAATTAAATCAATAATTTGCTCTGTTGCATATGCAATACCCGCCTGAGCCATTGTATCTGGATTATCACCAAAACGATCTACTATTGCCTTAAAGCGTTGAGGCAAATAAGTGCCAGAAAGCTTACAAATGCGGCTTATTTGCTTTGCATTTGTAACAGGCATAATTCCTGCAATAATTGGCACTGTTATACCACGCTCGCGTGCCTTATACAGGAAACGATAAAGAATATCATTATCAAAGAACATTTGTGTTGTCAGAAAATCAACACCAGCATCAACCTTGCGCTTAAGATTATCAAGATCCACATCTATGTGTTCGCTTTCAACATGGCCCTCTGGATAGCATGCTCCACCAACACAAAAATCGCCATTTTTATGAATTTCTTCTACAAGCTCGCTCGCATAATTAAAATCACCAGCTGGAATAAATGAAGAATCTGGAGGAACATCACCACGCAGAGCAAGAATATTTTCTATACCCTTCTCTTTAAGTTGAGCGAGCGTTTCTGAAATTGTTGCACGATTTGAAAGCAAGCAAGTCAAATGAGAGAGCGCTGGCACAGAACACTCATTTTGCACAAAGCCTGCAATCTCTGCTGTATGCCAGCCAATACCTCCGCCAGCACCATAAGTCACACTCATAAAGCTTGGCTGTAAATCACAAAGCTTATGCACTGCGGTCTTAACACTCTCAAAGGCTGTGCTCTGCTTTGGAGGAAACACCTCAAGAGATACCGACACCTTTTTATTTGCTAAAATATCTTTAATTTTCATATTATCACCATCAAATCTTATTTGTTTAGAAACTTCAATCTTCGAATATCTCCGATAATCCACCAAGGATGGAAAAGAACTATGACAAAATATTTAATTGCATATAATACCGTCAAAAGATAATGACGAGCCCCCAACAACTGTAATATATGCATTCTCATTGCCGTTGTGACATTATAATAATCTAAAGCATCACGAGCCTCTTTTTTTGAAAACAATTTAGGATATTTTACCACCATTTGTTTTATCAGTCTATTGGTGCGATAAATATCATTGTGAATGGCAGAGGTTCTGCTCTTCTCGTGAACACGACAAAATACACGGCTCTTATGCTGCACCTTTGCCGTATATCCTGCATTTATCAATCCCATGAAAAAATCATAATCCTCAAGACCACTCGCAAAGGCTATATCAAAACCAACACTTTTAGCAGCAGCGGTATTGATTAAAGAATTCATCACAATTAGATTTCTATGTTTCATTTTCTGAACAGAAAACTCTTCTGAAATCACTTCAAAATTCTTTGCTCCAAAATATGTCCTATCAGGATATACAACTGCTAAAGTCTCTTCCCCAGACATTACTTCTTCTATACTCTGCTCTATAAAATCAGGAGCAAGATAATCATCAGCATCAAGATTTAGAAACCACTCGCCTTTTATTTCATTTAGCAATGCATTTCTAAGATGACAAATACCTTTATGCTCATAGCGGATATAGCGCACCTTATCACAAAACTCTGCCACAATTTGGTCTGTACCATCTGTACTACCATCATCAGCCACTATAACCTCGCATGGTGGCAGGGTCTGATTTAATGCGCTTTCTATCGCTTGCTTTATATATTTACCGTAGTTATATGTTGGAATTACTACGGACACTGTTGGTTTATTATTCATAAGCTAATTACCAAGGTTCTGGTGCTCCATAATCCGTATCAGGAATGTGATCTTTCAGGACTGGCAAGTAGTCCCATGGGTCAACATACTTATAGCGCTTCTTGCGCTTAGTTCCAAACTTCTTTTCAAGAATTTCTTCTACTGTTTCTTGGCGTTTTTTCTTTCTACGAGGCTTGTGTCGGCTCGGAGCAGGCGTCATTTGCTGAGTTGTGCCAGCGCCCTCATCTAAAGAAGAGCTTGAACTTACCTCTTTATTCATTTCTTCAGAAGTCTGTGGTTTTTCAATACTATTTTCGTCCATAGCAGCCCCCTTCCTTTTAAAGATTAATGAGCCTCAAGCCAATTATTACCTACACCAATATCCACCTTAAGTGGAATTGGCAACTCAACAACCGTTGTCATGCATTCATCAATAAGTGCACGCATTTGCTCCACTTCATTGCGAGGAACGTCAAATACAAGCTCGTCATGCACCTGCAAAAGAAGGCGTGATTTTAAGCCTTGCTCTTTAATGCGGTCAGTTACTGCAACCATGGCGAGCTTGATTAAATCAGCAGCACTTCCCTGCACTGGTGTATTTACAGCAATACGCTCTGCACCTGCACGAACAGTTGCATTGCGAGAATTTATATCACGCAATGGACGCTTTCTTCCAAGAAGTGTTTTTACATAGCCATCCTTACGTGCAGCTTCAACAGTGTTATCAATAAAAGCACGAATCTTTGGGAATTGCTCAAAGTATGTATTACGCAGCTCCGCAGCAACCGTACGTGAGGTGCCAATACGCTGAGCAAGGCCAAATGCGCTGATGCCATAAATTATACCAAAGTTTACTTGTTTTGCCTGAGAGCGCATTTCCTTTGTAACATTTGCCTCATCCACACCATAGACACGTGCTGCTGTCTGCAAATGGATATCTGTATCATTACGGAATGCCTCAAGCATAGACTCATCCATACTCATTGCAGCTGTCATACGCAGCTCAATTTGGGAATAGTCCGCAGCCATTAGCACATGCTCATTATCACGAGCAACAAATGCTTGGCGAATTCGCTTACCACGTGGTGAGCGCACAGGGATATTTTGCAGATTAGGATTATCACTTGAAAGGCGCCCAGTTTCAGTTAATGCCTGATTAAAGGACGTATGAATACGCCCTGTGGCAGGGTCTACGCATTGTGGAAGCTTATCTACATATGTTGACTTAAGCTTTGAGCAAGTACGATATTCAAGCACCTGTTCAATAATTGGATGGTGACCAATTAAGCTTTGCAATACCTCTTCACTTGTAGAATATGCACCTGAGGAAGTTTTTCCTGAAGGTGTTAATCCCAGAACATTAAATAGCACATCGGAAAGCTGAATTGGAGAAGAAATATTGAAACTTCTTCCAGCTAATTCATAGATTTTAGTTTCAATAGCCAATAGCTCTTGCTCTAGCTCACGACCATATTCACGCAGAGCATTTGTATCTACTCGAATACCCTCGCACTCCATATCAAAAAGCACGCGAATAAGTGGATTCTCACTTCTGTCAAGTGCGTCAAGCAGCTGCGACTCCTTACAAATTGCAAAAAGCTTTTCATGAAGTTGCAGAGATATATCTGCATCCTCAGCTGCATACTCTGCCACTTGCTCAAGTGGAACTTGATCCATAGTAAGTGCTTTTTTACCCTTGCCATTAACACCAATTAAAGCAACAATTGGAATTGGATTATATGAGAGATACTCACGTGCAAGGGCATCCATACCATGACGTGATGATGAATCTAGCACATAATGTTCAATCATTGAATCATACAAAGGACCATTAACATTAATTCCAATATTGCTTAAAATGTGCATATCAAACTTAATATTATGACCTGTTTTAGCAATGGCTGGATTTTCAAAACAAGGGCCAAGAATTGAGCGAACAAGCTCCTCAGTAAGATGCTCATCTGTGGCAGAGTCATTAACAGGCTTTGCCTCTGCTTGTGTATCAGAAGGAGCGAAGCTGCCAAAATCATCAAAAAGTTCGCACTGTACTGGCTTAGCTGCAGGAGCATCAAAGCCAGCAAATAAATCTCCTTGAACTGGTCCACTTACTGGCTCCGGAGCACCAGGATAGCGAATTGCAATGTAATATGCTTCATGCGGCTTAATAGCAATAGACAAACCAACAAGCTTTGCGACACGTGTGTCTACGCTTGTTGTTTCTGTATCAAAAGTAAAACAAGCTACCGCATTAAGCTTTGCAGCAAGCTCTTCAAGAGGCTTACGTGTAGTAATTGTATAGTACTTATGTGGCACGGTGCTGACAGTATCATAAACTGGAGCAGCATCTTCTGTTGCCTCTGTGGCAGGGTCTGCCGCTGGAGAATCTGAAGCATCTGCACTCACATCACTTGACTTTGTGGCAGTGTTGAGAATATGCCCAGTAAGCTTACTATAAATTCCTGCCAGCTCATATTTTTGACAGAACAGCTTGAGCTTTTCCTCGTCAAAGTCTTTAATCTTCAAATCATCAAGCGTTATATCCAGAGGTGCGTCTGTGCGAATTTCTGCAAGCCAACGAGACATGCGAGCAATCTCAATATTTTCAAGCACGCGCTCTTTTAGCTTGCCCTTAAGCTCATTCGCATGCTCAATCACACCCTCCATTGAACCATATTGCTGGATTAGTTGAATAGCAGTTTTTGGTCCGACACCTGGGAATCCAGGAATATTATCAGATGCATCACCAGCCATACCTAAGTAGTCAATCATCTGCTTAGGAGATTGTACTCCCCAATCCTCACAGACTTTGGCTACATCATACACCTCATCAACACCTGCATTCTTGCCACCGCTGGAAGGACGATACAAAATAGTATTTTCATTTACCAGCTGAGCAATATCCTTATCAGGAGAAACAAGCACAGTTGGCACACCCCACTTCTCTCCCATTGTAGCAAGTGTACCCATCAAATCATCTGCCTCAAAGCCATCAAGCCTTAAGAAAGGAATATTCATTATTTTAGCAAATTCCTCTGCCTGTGGAATTGCTGCAGCAATATCCTCTGGAAGCTTTTCACGTTGAGCCTTGTACTCAGGATACTTTTCATGTCGGAACGTAGGCGATGTATCCATCACAAGCGCAAGATGAGTGGCACCGCGTTCCTGAAGAAAATCGCGTACAATCTGAGCAAAGATAGAAATAGAAGATGTATTGATGCCAGTAGCTGTCATACGAGGACGATTTATCAGAGCAAAGTGTCCTCGATAAAGGATAGGCATAACATCCATTACGATAAGCTTATTATCTTTTTTCTCTTCCATAGTTATAAATCCTTAATCTGCATTTTGGGAAACACGTTTTGAAATGCGATACTCCGTTGGAGAAAGATTATAATGTTTTTTGAAAATATTTGAGAAATATGCAGGGTCATTAAAACCGGCACTGCGCGAAACCTCATTCACAGTCATATTTGTGTGGCTCAAAAAGCCTGCCGCATGCATTAGACGGGTATTTGTCAAAAAGTTTTGTGGTGTTTGGTCAATCATTCGATTCCAATATCTAAAGAAAGAGCGACGGCTCATCCCGCATTTTTTTGCTATTTCGTCAAAATCTATATCGTTCATAAAATTCTGTTGCAATTCCATCACTACAGCATGAATGCGTTCATCATGCTTAGGAATTTCAAAGTGCGGTTTTTGAAGAAACAGCTTTGTCACTAAATTCCAAGCAACAACATCAATCTTATCTGCGATACCTGGTTGGTCATAAATTGGGAAATATGAGCGCAACTCATCCATTATAGCAACCACATCAGAAGTAATATTCAAAGGCCAGTCTACATCCGTTTTTTGAATACCAAAGCTTTCAAAAGCTTGCTCTAGTTGTGGGTTATAAATCACAAAAAAAGTTTCTCGTGGTTTATTATATACATATTCATGGTGAACTCCCTCACGCTGTATAAGTAAGTGGGGATATTCATTCTTTATTCTTTCGCCACCAATAAGATCTGTTGCATATTTTTCCTCACCACGAAGACGTACAGCGAACTCCATTCCTCCGATATGATCGCCTTCATAGGAGTCCTTTTCAATAAGTGCTGCACCAATCACATCAACAGGAAATGGGAATGAGAGCATGCGCTTAACTTTTGTTAAATCAATCCAATATAAATAGAAATTATTTTGTGGAGAATCTTTTTGCATATATCACCTTACTTTTGGCACAATTTTAATATATTTTATGCAAAAAGTAAAGCGTGATTACAATGGCTTTAAGTCTTATTAGCGCACATTCGTATTCTTTCATAACCCATCACAATCCCCTTCCCATTCACACATTTTTGTGTACAAAAATTCAATTTTTAAAATTCTTATTGATTTATAACACAAATAATAGTATACTAATTGCAATTTTTAAGCCGAGGTGGCGAAATGGCAGACGCAGCAGACTCAAAATCTGCCGGTGGCAACACCATGAGGGTTCGATCCCCTCTCTCGGCACCATTTTTTTGATAGCGGGGTTGCCCGCTTTTTTTGTTTTAGATGCAAAGCAATATACTAGAGCCGTCTAATCACTGGTAGCCCCAATAATGATTTCTGCCCGCTCAACATTTATGCTTTCTGAATCCAGCATATAATTTATTCTATCAATAACAGCTATTGATAGCGTATTTGTTCCATTTTTGATAAGTTTGTTATCTACCTGTGCTTTAATTTCTAAAATAGGAGCTGGATTTTTGTTTAAGCTGTTAGCAGTAAACATTTCAGGTTGCGGAGCTGGCCAAAAAATCTGATTATCTGTATAGGAATAATCCTCTGAATAATTTTGTATTTCAAACCCATTAAAAAAGATTTTAAATTTATCACAAGAGGATTTAGCATTTGTTATAACAAATCGTATTTCTGCATTTCTATCTTTAAAATCTCCGCACACATCAATCTTTACATCAAGCGGTGTTTCATCATTTGGGATAGGAGCAGGAAGTGGCGCAAAAACATTATTTCCTCCAGCACCTGTCAAAAACGGATAGCCACCTTTTCGGTCTGCAGCATATTTTAAATCTTCATCTCCCGAATTTTCCTCAATTAAGAATTTATAAAAATCAGAATAATCACGACCAAGACAATTCAAAATTTCCTCAGGAGGAAGCAATTTGGCCAATTCATCGCGTGGGGCTGGTGCAAAGTTAAATGCAACAATTCCATCAACACCCTTGCCAGACCAATTTGATAACATTCCACGATAGAAATCTTTTGTCTGATCATGATATGCATCTGCCACATGATATGGATCCCAACAAGTATAGACTAATGTTTCTGTTCCTTCTGTAACTTTCTTATACCAATCAATATCTGGGTTAATTGTTCTTGAGCCTCCAATAACAAAATCTACAAGATTATTTTTAGCCCATACTTCAACATCAAAGCCATCTACCCTACAAGCTTCTCCATTCTCTGGAAGCTTTGCACCAACTTCAACCTCACGATTTAGCTGATTCATATTTTCCTTGAGCTTACTCATAAACTCAGTTGCACATTCCCTGTGATCCCATTGCTTACCTACAGGAAGACAAGGAAGATGTCTTAAAAAGTCTATACATATTCCGTCAAAGGAATATTCTGTCATAACCTTTGATATGTAATTAAGCTTAAACTCCTGAAGCTCTGGCGATGCTAAATTCCATAATCCTTCCTGCCACCATGTTTTAATAATCCAATCCTTGTGCTTCTGCTTAATTTCGTTTCTGCCAGTGCCCAAATCCACCTCTGAAAAACGGTGATGGTAATATGCTTTAATTCCTCGCTTGTGGCACTCATCTATAATGCGTTGCATTATATTTATGCCCTTCTCTTGAAATTTTTTATATATTCCTAGATTATTATAAGGGCATTCCTGCTCTATGAAGCAATGTGTTTCCCAAAAGAAAGCATTTGCCTTTACGTCTTTCTTATCAATGCAGTAAAAAAGCCATTCTATAAGCTTATCCTCTGGAATATTAGCAAGCTCTCCCATATAAGGGTCCATTTGAATTATAAATTTTGGTTGTCGTTTCATTTGTTTTACCCCTTTTAATTAATTGGGTTTGCTAATTGATTTTTTACACACTTTGCAACAGCATAATACATTATTCCACAAATAAAAAGCATCACCGTTGCGAAAACCAAAACACCTGTATAACCAATTGATGCTTC
>JAFPBK010000126.1 GCA_017424105.1 Kiritimatiellia bacterium
ATATTGTTGATTATAATTGTGTTAAATAGATATGTTTCTTTGTCTATTGAGTTAATAAACTTTTAAAGTTTATATTACTTTTGCATATTTATGTAACAACAAATTTCTACTGTTATTTTTTTTGTTAGATTTTAGAATTTAGAATTCGCTTTTTACTTTAGTAAAAAAGTAATATTTTTGTTGCTTTTTTGCTCTAAAAATAGGATAATTTTAGGCGCATATGAGCTTTTAGTGTTTCCGATGGTTTTTCTAGCTCATATCAGAATAGAAAGAGGTGGATTTATGGAAATTTATAATGAGGATTTTAATTCAGGTGCTTGGAATAGAGTAGTTGATGTTCGTGACTTCATTCTCCGCAATTTTTCTCCTTATTATGGAGATGAGAGCTTTCTTACTGAACCTACAGAGCGTACAGTTCAGCTATGGAATGAGCTAAAAGAGAAAATGGAGGAGGAGAGAGTTGCTAAGGGCCATGTCCTTGATATTGATGAAAAAACAATTTCTACAATTAACTCTCATAAGCCTGGTTACATCAATAAGGATTTAGAGCAGATTGTTGGATTGCAAACAGATGCTCCTTTGAAGCGTGCAATTATGCCTTTTGGTGGTATTCGTCTTGTAAAGACACAGCTTGCAACATACAATCGCGAGCTGCCAGAGGAAATTGATAATATTTTCCATTATCGCAAAACACATAATGACGGTGTGTTTGATGTATACACTGATGAAATGAAGTTGGCACGCCATGCTGGTATTATTACAGGCCTGCCAGATGCTTATGGCCGTGGTCGTATCATTGGTGATTATCGTCGTGTACCTCTTTATGGAACAGCTTTCTTGATTGAGCAAAAGAAGCGCGCTAAGGATGAGATGATTCGCGATGTTATGGATAGCGGTTTGATCCAAAAGCGTGAGGAAACAGCAGAACAAATTAAGGCTCTTCATGAATTTGAGGAGATGGCTGCGAGCTATGGTTTTGATGTAACTCGTCCTGCTCAGAATTTCAAGGAAGCAGTGCAGTGGCTTTACTTAGGTTATCTTGCTGCTGTTAAAGAGCAGAATGGTGCCGCTATGTCAATTGGACGTATCTCAACCTTCCTTGATTGCTATGCAGAAAATGATTTGCGTAAAGGCTTGATTACAGAGAGCGAGGTTCAAGAGATTGTAGACCACTTTATCATGAAGCTACGTATTGTTCGCTTCCTACGTGTTCCTGCTTATGATGAGCTATTCTCTGGCGATCCTACATGGGTAACAGAATCAATTGGTGGTATGAGCGTAGATGGCCGTCCTCTTGTAACAAAGATGAGCTTCCGCTTCTTGCATACACTACGCAATTTAGGCCCTGCACCAGAACCAAATCTGACAGTGCTTTGGAGTAATCGTCTTCCAGAAGGCTTTAAGCGTTTCTGCGCAGAGATGTCTATCAAGACATCATCAATTCAGTATGAGAATGATGACTTGATGCGCTCTCTATTTGGTGATGATTATGGTATTGCTTGCTGCGTATCTGCAATGCGTATTGGTAAGCAGATGCAGTTCTTTGGTGCTCGTGTAAATCTAGCAAAGACTCTTCTATATGCAATCAACGGCGGTATGGATGTTAAGCTTGAAAATCGCCAGGTTGGTCCAGAGCTTCGCGTTTTAAGTGATGACAAAAAGCCATTGAACTTTGTTGATGTTATGGTTAATTTTGAGAAGGTTACCGAGTGGCTTGCAAAGCTATATATGGATACCTTGAATATCATCCACTATATGCATGATAAATATTGCTATGAACGCATTGAGATGGCATTGCATGATGATAAGGTGCTTCGCACAATGGCAGGTGGTATTGCAGGCTTATCAGTGCTTGTAGACAGTCTTTCTGCTATTAAGTATGCAAAGGTTACTCCAATCTGTAATGAGGCAGGCCTTGCTGTTGAATTTAATATTGAAGGCGACTTCCCTAAGTTTGGTAACGATGATGATCGCGTTGACCAAATCGCAGTAGATGTTGTTCGCAGCTTCTATACTAAATTTGCTAAGCATCACGCATATCGTCAGGCGAAGCCAACAATTTCAATTCTTACAATTACATCAAATGTTATGTACGGAAAGAAGACAGCGTCTACACCTGATGGACGTATGGCAGGTGAGCCTTTTGCTCCAGGAGCAAATCCAATGCATGGCCGCGATAAGAATGGTGCAGTAGCATCACTTCGCTCTGTATCTAAGCTTCCATACCATTGTGCAGAGGATGGTATTTCAAATACATTCTCAATTTCCCCAGAATCTTTGGGTGGAAATCTATATGAGCAGAAAGCAAATCTGATTGCATTGATGGATGGCTATTTTGGCGATAGAGCACATCATTTGAATGTAAATGTTCTTGATAGAAATGTGCTTCTTGACGCAATGGATCACCCAGAGAAATATCCTCAGCTGACAATTCGTGTTTCTGGCTATGCAGTTAACTTTGTTAAGCTAACACGCGAGCAGCAGATGGATGTAATCAGCCGTACCTTCCATGAGAAACTATAAGGGACGCATACATTCTTTTGAGAGTTTTGGGACATTAGATGGTCCTGGTATTCGCTTTGTAGTATTTTTGCAGGGGTGTCCTTTGCATTGCAAGTTCTGCCATAATCCAGATACATGGCCAAGCAATGGAGGAGAGGAGTATACCGCAGGTGGCGTATTTGATAAAGTAATGCGCTGCCGTGGTTACATTGCCACAGGAGGAGTAACACTCAGTGGAGGCGAGCCTCTTTTGCAGGCAGGCTTTTGTGAAGCATTGTTAGAATTATTTAAGACAGCAGGGATTCACACTGCTATTGATACATCTGGTGCAATTCCATTACATAAAAGCCAGCGCGCAATTGATCTTGCAGATATGCTTTTGTTGGATATTAAGTCGCCTATATCATGTGTTTGCAGCGAGCTGACAGGGCAGAGCAATGAAAATGCTTTAGCCACACTTGAGTATTGTGAAAGTGTTGGTAAACGTGTATGGTTAAGACATGTTGTTGTACCTGGCATAACATATGATGATGAGGCTCTTAAAGCTGTAGGCGAGCTATCAAGGCAATATTCATGTGTAGAAAAGCTGGAACTACTTCGCTATCATAAGCTCGGTGCAAGTAAATGGGAGGGATTGGGAATCCCGGACCCATTAGCAGAAACACCTGCATTGAGTGCAGAGGAATTTGCTCGCGCAAAAGAAATTGTTAATTCTTTGCATTAGTGTATAGAATTAAGTATTTCCTAAGGTGTGTGACGCTAATACTTTCGTTTTGCTTGCATGTTTTTTACGGAAGCGAGAAGAATGTTCTCCTGTCATTATGGGAGAGCTTAATTAGGTTGATTCTGTAATATTTTGTACTCTTTTACTTTAGAATTTTAGTTTGCCTGTCGTTATAAAAGGGATATGAAACCCCAATTTGCCCATTCGTGTCCTTGAAAAAACACCACACCCAAACCCATCCGTGTACGCCTTTTCGTGCTGGTAATGTATTCCTTGTTCCTAAGAAAAGAACAGTAAACGGGGTTGAAAGTCTGCCTCGTATTGGAGTATTATACGGAACAGCAGGTGCGTGGAAAACATCTGCTGTG
>JAFPBK010000010.1 GCA_017424105.1 Kiritimatiellia bacterium
ATTTCAGCTCGTTAACGATGCTGAAACTCCAGAAACATTGTGGACAGAGACTGGTTCATTTCTTGTTGAAGCATCAACAGTCGTATCTGATGCATTCTCTGTAACTACAGAAAATTGCAAATTGTCAGTTTCTGCAGAAGTTTTGCAATGGGGTATAGGAGCAACTAAGGTAGAGCTTTTGATAGGTTCTGCCGATGATAGCCTTGAGGTTGTACAAGCTTTTGACGGGCTAACAGAAATGCCAGAAAATGGTATGATTACTTTTGACTCCTTAATTTTGAATCCTGGTAGCTATAGCTGTGCAATTAGAGTAACAACTACATATAATGATATTGTTTGGGTAAATGAAACACCAGTAAAAAGTATTTCCGTGTCAGACACAGCCACATATACTTGGATTGGCAACTCTGGTAACTGGAGTGATAAATCAAAATGGAATACAACAGAGGATGGCTCTGCTGGCTATCCATCAGATGGCTGCTCAATTATAATTGGAGCAGAGGATTGTGAAATTACTCTTGATTCTAGTGTTAAGCTATCTAATATCACAATATCTTCAGCTGGTAAGCACATATTCCGTAGTTCCTCATTACGTTCTGCAAGAATAATCTCTGGTGATGTCACTTTGTCAGGAGAGGGTGGCGGAACACTTGTTCTTGATTCGGTTGTTTTTGAAAGTAAGATAAAAGATCTTGCAGGGCTTAAGCAGCTTGTTCTTCAGCATGAGGCAAAGGCAGAACCTGCATCCTCAGAAGTAACAGACATTGTTCTAGTGTCTGGTGCAACACTTTATTGTGGTGCTATTTATGGTAACAATGATGAGCTAAAGCTAGGTAAATTAAAGCTCGTCGGTGGACCAAACCTTGTCGCACATAGCCAGTACACACAAAAAGGTGTTCGTTTTGCGTCATTTGAGGCAGTAAATGGTTCTGGTGTACCTGTTGTTGCAGTAAGGAGTGGGTATGTAGCATTTGATGATGTATCAGGAATTGAGATGGTAGGTGGTGACGCTTCTCTAGAAGACGGTACTTCAAAGATTCCTGTCCTCACAAATTTCCAAATTGGTGGAGGAAGAAATAGCGATCAAATGTACGGCAAAGGAGCTTGTACATTAGAAAATGGTGTAATAATGCGAATTCCTGAGTCAACAATGAAGGATACATTTGTTGATGCAGAAGAAACAGATAATGTCTGTATTAGTGCAAGCACAACGCTAGAAAATGATGTAACAGTTAATGCTTTAATTGTTAGCGGAGCAAGTCTTGACTTGGGTGGTCATACAATAACGGTTAAGTCTGGTGTTTTCCGTGAGGGAGATAAAAATCTTTGGAGTTGCGAGGTAAAAAATGGTGTTATTAAATTCGCTCGTCCAAATGTACTTAGTGATCAAACCAATAATGCAGATGTTCGCGTTAAAGTTGATTTTGCCACAGAAGGCAATGCTGATATGCTAAAGCCTATGCTTTCTCATGAATCACAAAACTTAGGTTGGGCACATAAATCACATTATTCAAATTTTGTTGGCATTGTATCTCTAGAAATTGGTAGAGATTTTTACATTAGAAAAACGATGTCTCCAACTGCCGTTATTGAGTTAAAGGGAAATAAAGTAACCTCTGATACAACTTCTATAAAAGCTAATTATGGTGGTATCGCTGGTGTTGGTTATGTTGATTACAACTACAATGGTCAAAATAAATGGAACTGTAATATTTGGCTAGGCGAGATGAGCGAGGAAGATTATCTCTCAGTAACTAATGACACAGTAACAGGTTCTGTAGTTGTTGGAAATAAAGGTATCTTCTGCCCTGGTCTTGTTGAATATGATGGTGCTCGTAGAGGTGAAATTAAGCTTTCTTACCAGGCACAGGGTGACATCAAAATGCTTAATTCCTTTGAAATTAGAGAGGGAGGAACATTTATTGCCTCAATTAATTCAGATGGAACATCAACCTTATTAAATGCAACAGAAACTGCTGTAGCAAATAAATTCCTAAAGGTGAACCTTGCTGGAAAGCTAGAGGTTGATAATTCTGGTGTGATTGAGACAGGTAAGTATTTCCCAATTATTACATATCACGAGGGAATGTTGGCGGGAGAATTCTCAAGTGTATCAGATGGCTATAAGGTTCAATATAATGTTCCTCAGGCAGATGGCTCTTATGCTGTCACAGTAACAAAGCTTCCTCTAGGAACACTACTTATTGTTCAATAATCATGCAATAAATATATTAATTAACTGAAAACTTAAAATTATGAAATCGTTTTATAGAAATTTGTCTGTAGCTTTTGTTCTAGTTAGTGGTGCAGCTCTTTCGGCAGAAATGCCAAAGAGCGACCCATTTATCCCTTACAATGAGATTCCAAGCTCCGAGCTTCTTCCTAAGGGTAAGGGCTTCTCCATTGCAAAGGATGGCTCTCTTCTTGTTGATGGTAAGCCTAGATATTTGCCAGCAGTGTTGTGGTATGGTGATACACAGTGGGGAGTAAACAATGCAAAGGAGAATTTCGGTCCATTAGAGTGGCTATATAATCGTATGCCAGATTATGAAGCAGCACAGCGCCTTGGTGTGGATGCAGGTGGCTTCTATGCACCTCTAAATTGGATGAAGCGCTATTATCGTCCTTGGACAAGAGGTGATGTTTGGGCAAAGCCAGATCCTCTTTATGGCATTACTATCGGTAATGGACTATCAATGTATGTTGATATCACAGCTTCAGAGTGGGCTCATGGTTCAATTTGGCATGCTGACATACCTGTAAATCCAGATAGTAAGGTGAAGCCAGAGCCATGCAAAAAGCAAGGTGCCAATGGTAGCATATGTAATCATGCAGAATGTGGTGCAAAGCTTGGTGCTCCAGGACGCTTGTCTAGTGCAGCTTGGACACAAGGCTCACAGCATTGGGTGCCTTGGAGTATTGTGCATCCAGAGGGACGTAGTATTTGGAAGCATATGTGGGAAGGAGCATGTATTGATTCCTACAATTGGGCTAAGGCAGTAGGTGCTCGCCCTTGGTGCTATGAGCTAATGAATGAACCTGCTTGCTGGGATGAGTCTGAATATACAAAGAAGGCTTTCGCAGCTGCAATGAAGAAAAAATATGGCTCAATTGAAAAGCTAAATGCTGCTTGGACTAAATCTGAATTTGGTACAGAAAAACGTTATGCATCTTTTGATGAGGTTGCAGCAGCTTATGGCAAAAATGATAATCCTACAGCATTTTTAGTAGAGTACACAAAGTTTATGGAGAAGGCTTTTGCTTCGCTTCTAACAGAAGGTGCAAAAATTGTTCACACAAAGGTAGATTCAGAGGCTTTAGCAACCTTCCAGCCTACAACTATTCGTACTCGTGGAATTGATTTGTATACAGCCTATAAAAACATGGATGTTGTTTGCTCTCATACAGGTGGTCGTGGCATCATGGAAGCACATATGCTTCGAGGCCTAGCAGATGGTAAGCCAATTGTTGACTCAGAAATGTATATTGGTTGTAGTGAAAATTCAATACGAAATTCATATCTAGATCAGTTCCAGCGTGGCTACAATATTTCATATGCATTTAAGTGGAATCGTCTACAAAAGTCATCATATAATTTCTTAAATCTAAATAATGTTCAGCCAGAGGCTCTTCGTGGAATTCGTGAGGCAAAGCTTGATGCACTAGATGTTGCTGAGCTTTTTGCTCCACGTGATAGAGGAGTGAAGCGTGAGGTTGCTGTCTTATTCTCCTCATCAACAGAGCGTCTATCACAATGCGCTGGTCACCAATCATATCGTTTGTTTGATCAAGCAATTGTAGGACTTGATTTTGCACAGCTTTTGCCAGATGTAATTTGGGAGGATCAAATTGTTGAAGATGGTGCAACAGGACGTTTAGGTCGCTACAAGGTACTTGTTGTAGCAGGAGTAGATGCAGTTCGTCCAGGAGTCAATAAAGCAGTAAAGGCTTGGGTAGAACGAGGTGGTGTTCTAGTGCTTGTTGGCGAAACAATGGGCTTAAACGAGTATGGTGCAGCAAATAGCGAGTCATTTGTTGATATTGAACTTGGTAAGCGCATTGAGAGTGAGGTCTCAGAGGTAACAATAAACAATAAAAAGCTTCAGGCTTCAGCATGGAGAGAGGCTCAAGCTTCTGCAACCTGGAAGACGCTCGCCACAATAGGTGATAAGCCTGCTTTCTTTGAGAAAAATTATGGCAAAGGAAAGGTTGTTTTTGCTTCTGCAAAGATGTCTGGCGGGTCAATTGGTACATTGGTAGCTAGCTACGGAGCTGCAGTTAATGTTACACCGAGCTCTTTAGTAACTGATGCATTGAGCTCAAGCACTGAACCAATTCAAGGTATTGAAATATCCCCAGCAAAGCGTGGAGATTTGGAGGGTTGGATTATTTCTCCTCGCACAATGGGTGGCAGAGTAATTCGCTTTAAGCCAGCTTCTGTAGCGAAGCCTGGGGATGCCTTAATTCGCGTTTGGAATCGTCCAGATCCAAATATTAAAGAAGGCTATGCACCATTTGTTGCATTTAGACAAGTGATAGAGCCAGCAGCTGATGGCTCATATGTAATTGACTTAACAGAGGGTGGTACTCAAATCTTTGTTCGCGGAAATCTTGAATTACTAAAGAAGCGCTTTGGTGATGCAAATTCTCGTTGGTTAGCCCCTATGACAGCTGATCAAGCAATTGCAGCAGGTAAGGAGCGCATCGAAGCAGAAAAGGCAAGACGTGAAGCACTAAAGCCAGCATTTACAGTAAATCCAGATAAAATACATCAGCTTGATTTACGAAAGGTAGTGAACCGTAGGTTCGTAGATAAGGTTGCTCGTGATGGAAGAGATGGCTGGACAGACCAAGGTGCTCAGCAGTCACTTATGGATACTCCTTGGGGTATAACAATGTGTAATGGTGTGCCAATGGACTTTATTCGTTATGACCAGAATGGCTTCCGTGATTGCCTAGTTATGAAGTCAACACGCATTGGAGAAGCACCTGCTGATGAAATGCCTTACCCAGCAAAGGTAGAGGGAATTCGTGTAGACCAAAAGGCAGGTAATATTTATTTCCTTCATGCTATTGCATGGGGTGTTATGAATAGGGTTGAAACTGCATTTACATATGTCATCAATTATGGCGACGGAACAAAAATTGAGTTACCAGTACGAAACTTCCATGAGGTATGGGATTGGGGTTATATTGCAACAACAGATGACATGACAAAGAGCAGCTGCTTTAAGGGCTGGGCTAATGGCTCCAATAAGGGTCTATACCTATGGCGTTGGACAAATCCTCATCCTGAAAAGCAGATTTCTTCAATAGATATTGTTTCAGCATGTGGTTCACAAATTCCACTTATTGCTGCAATCTCTGTTGAAGAGCCAGATACAGCAGTAAAGGTTGATGGTGCACCTCATACGCTTTTTAGCCTTGGTGGCTCAGCAGGAGTAAAACCATTTGTAACAAATGGTATATGGAAGGTTGTGCTTGAGGAAAATGCAGGCTCTTGGTGTTGTGCAAACGCAGATATTCGTCCTGGCATTCGTTTAGATAGCGCTAAGCCATTTAAAAACCTTGTTTTTGAGGTAAATCGTCTACCTGACGTATGGGGTGAATACCAAGATCATGCAACACCTCAATTCCGCGTAAATGGACGTGGAGCAGATGGAAAACTACGCTTCGGCCATTGGCGTGTGGCACGTTATGGAGATGGCTCGCATTTCTACCGTACAGACACTGATCCAGAAACCTGGCAGACTGTTTATATCAGTATGGATGGCTTTGTTGGAGGCGATTGGACGCAAATTATTTCCTTTGCACTTCAATTCCAGCAGATGCCAACAAAGCACTCAGGCTTAGAATTTAGAAATATCCGCTTTGAGTAAGCTTAAATTTGGCAACTCAACTTATCTTTTGGCTTGCGTGGTACACGAATGCGATTTTTTCAAGAACACGAATACGCACGGATTCGCACGAATGAGTTTGTGGTTAGGTGCTGTGTGTGCGTGGTGTGCATGATTCGTTATATCGTAGCATACCAGGCTCTGCCCTGGTATGAGCACTAGGATAATTTCGCAGGATTAACCTATTGAACTATATTTTTAATTTTCCTATCCAGTTTCTGAATAAGTTAATTTAATTCTCTAATTTTTAAGAAAATGAATCTGAAGTATAGCAATACATAATTTTTTTTGCTACAATAGTTCCATCGTGAGTGTGAATTTTTGTTTCTTAACTTTAATCAGAGAATAAATTATGTGTAAAAAAGGCTTTGCAATAGCCGCATTTGCTAGTTTACTAAGCTTTGCAGGTGCAGAATCAATGGTTCCTAGTGTTCCTGTTCCTGTTGATGAGGAGATGAATCAAGCGCAAGGATACCCAACTTGGTCAGGCGACTGCTTTTGGGCGTTTGATGGTGATACATCTACATTCCCAAATAATATCAGTTCCAATTTGTTGAAATTTGATGCTGGTGTAGCTCGCTCTATTTCTAAAATCAAATTCCTGCCATGGAATAACTCTGCTGCAAATGGAAGATATAATAATTTAGCCATTTATGGTTCTGCTGATGGATTGACATGGGATAAATTAGTTGATAATGGCGGGCAAGCTCAAAATATCAGCACATGGTTTGAATACACTCCAGAAAATGGCGAAAGCTTTGGTTCTTACAGATATTTTGAAATTAGAAATTGCTATTTGGGTTGGGCTAAAGAAGTAGAGTTTTATAGCAATGATTTAATGGTTGAGACATATCGCCCACGTGTATGGGGTGAGTCAGATAATAGAACACTTGGAGCTGCTGATGACGCTGATGGTGTATATTTGTCTGGTAAGCTAATCAACGTCGCAGGTGCTGATGATAATGTTGTGCTTTATGTTGCTACAAAAGATTGTGGCACAAATGAGCAAGATTGGATAGAAAATGGTGCCGTCTATGAAATTGACGATATAGCAGCCGATGGAAAGTGGAGCACAAAAATTAAGCTCAATAGAGGCCTATGGTATGTAAGAGCATTCGCAAAGTCCGGTGCGATAAGCTCTGCTTCTCAACGTACAGAATCTTTTCTTGTTGATTCAACTCCATTGTATCCTGTCGGATATTCCAATTATGGCTCAAGCAGAGCAAATCTAATGTATGATGGAAGCACTGATACTTGTGGCGATTCTGCAAATGCAGGAAAATTCCCTTTAATTTTAGATGTAAGAAATCTATCAGACAGCAATGGAAAACAGGTTTGGCCTGCATCTGTTAAGATGTGGTCAGCTAAATCTGCACAAGCTTTATATTTGGCTTGGACATGGTCCAGAGGTACAATCATTGATGCAACTTGGGATGATCTTGATTTAAGCATGGAAACACTGAATACAAACGTGAAGGGTCGCACAGTTTATACTTGCACATTGCCTTCAGCAAATTGGGTCCGAATTACAGATGCATCTGGCTTTATTGAGAAAAATGGACCTGTTTATGAAATGACTTTGCCAAAGTCATTTAAAGCAAATCCACCTAAATATTTGCGAGTACGCGGTGCTCCGCTAAATTATGTTGCTGAGCTGGAGGTTAGAACACTTCCTCTAATTGATGGATTGGTCATAATAGTTAAATAATTTAATCTATAAAAAAATATATATTCAAAGGAGTTTAATATGAGCAGTAATTTTGAAGAAAATTTCAAGTTGAACCAAATTAAAGGTGTAAATATTGGTGGTTGGCTTGTGCTTGAGTCTTGGATGAAGCAAAGCCTGTTTAAGGGTCTTCCTTGTTGGGATGAAACAACATTCTGTGCATATTTTAGCACCGAAGAAGGTTCTCGCCGTTTGCGTGAGCACTGGGATACTTTTATTACAGAGGATGATTTTGCATGGATTGCTTCTCATGGCTTGAATGCAGTGCGAATCCCTGTTGGTTTTTGGATTTTTGGTTCAGCATCTGGCTATCCATATCATCCAAAATACAATGGTAAGCCACACCCATTTGTAGACGGCGGAATTGAGCGTCTTGACCGTGCTTTTGATTGGGCAGAGAAATACAATTTAAAGGTTTTAATTGATCTGCATTGTGCACCAGGTTGCCAGAATGGCTTTGATAATGGTGGTATCTCAGGTGTGTTTGAGTGGCATACAAAGCAAGAGTATATTGATTTCACGGTGCTTACACTTGAGCGCTTGGCTGAGAGATATTGCGATAGAAAAGCTCTATGGGGTATTCAGACACTTAATGAGCCTCGCTGGGATATTCCTGATGATATTCTTGTTGAATTTAACAAGCGTGCTTATCATGCAATCCGTAAGCATTGTTCATATGAAAAATGCGCAGTAGTATTTCATGATGGTTTCCGTGCAGATAGAATTTGCGATGTCTTTGCAGGCAAGATGGCTCCACCAGAGTACCAGAATGTTGTAATGGATGCTCATCGTTATCAATGCTTTGATGATTTTCATAAGTCACTTGATAATAAAGGCAATATAGCTGAGGTTGAAGGCCCTTTGACCAATGAGTTGCGTATGCTTCAAGAAAAGGCATATTGGACAATTGTTGGTGAGTGGAGCTTTGGCACAGGTGGCGAAAGAACAATGGAAGAGCATCAGGCATTTTACGACGCTCAGATTAAGGCATTTAGCAATGTGCTAGGTTACTTCTTCTGGAGCTACAAAGTTGAGTCTGGCAGGGTGGCATGGTCATTGCGTCATGCAGTAGAGAATGGCCTTGTTTTGAAGGATTAAAAATTTAATTAGAATTTGATTATGAAACAAATAGAAATACCATATGGAAGAACACACCTTTTGGCAAATGTTGCTGAGGTGAATTTATTAGGTGTTTACGAATCTGAGGTGCCTCAAGCAGCTGCAGATCCAATTGCAGAGGTAGAGAATGCTCTTGATAATCCGATTGGTTCACAAAAGCTTGAAGAGCTGGCTGTGGGTAAGAAAAATTGTGTGATTATAGCAAGTGATCATACACGCCCAGTGCCTAGCAAAGTTCTTATGCCAGCAATGCTTAAGCGCTTAAGATCAGGTAATCCAAATATTGATATTTCTATTTTGATAGCTACTGGATGCCATAGAGAAACATCACGTGCTGAGCTTGTTGAGAAATTTGGAGAGGAAATCGTTGATAACGAGAAAATTCTTGTTCACGATTCCTCTGACAGGTCTCAGCTTTGCTTTGTAGATATTCTTCCTTCCGGAGGTGAGCTTGTTTTAAATAAAATGGTAATGGAAACTGATTTGTTAGTTTCTGAAGGTTTTATTGAACCACATTTCTTTGCTGGTTTCTCAGGTGGCAGAAAGAGTGTATTGCCTGGTGTTGCAGCACGTGAAACAGTGCTTGCAAACCATTGCTCAGAATTTATTCAGAGCCCATTTGCACGTACAGGTAACCTTGCAAATAATCCAATTCATGGAGATATGGTTTTTGCAGCAAAGAAGGCAAATCTTGCATTTATTCTCAATGTTGTAATCAATGGAGAGAAGAAGATTGTAAAGGCATTTGCAGGTGACAGAGAGGCTGCTCATGAGGCTGGATGCGCATTCCTTAAGAGCGTATGCCGCGTAGCAGTACCTACTGCTGATATTGTGATTACAAGTAATGGCGGTTATCCACTTGACCAAAACATTTATCAAAGTGTTAAGGGCATGACAGCTGGTGAAGCAGTTTGCCGTGAGGGTGGTGTAATCATACTTACAGCTTGCTGTAATGACGGACATGGAGGAGCAGCCTTCTACAAAGTATTGTCAGAATGTGCTTCTGCACAGGCCCTTTTAGATTCTATTGCAGATATTCCTCGTGACAAGACAACACCAGATCAGTGGCAGTATCAAATTTTGGTACGAATTCTCACTAAGTACAAGGTAATAATGGTTACATCTGATTGTGATCATGAGATGATTCGCAATATGAAGATGGATGCAGCATCAACAATAGATGAGGCATTGCAGCTTGCATATCAATATGTAGGATTATCAGCAAAGGTAGCTGTTATTCCAGATGGCGTATCAGTTATAGCAGAAAAAGCATAGGCTTATAAAACGAAAATTAATCAATGGTGTTTTGCGCTCAATCTATATGAAAGAGGGATGTGTGTTGGCAATAGTGAAATACACATTCCACATATTAGGCTAATTTGTTTAAATCGAACTTCTGAATTTAAGCTTAAACATATTTGTGAAAGATTATTTTTTGAAAAATTTTGGTATGCAAATTAAAAATCATTTTTTGTTAATAATAGCTTTTTCATTTATGTCATTTATTTATTGTGCAGAAATGCCACAAACTAAAGAGAAACGCGTAGATACTGCCTATGATGCATATAATCGCTCTTTGCGTTGGTTAAAAGAAAAACAAAATCCTGATGGTTCGTGGGGTGATAAATATCAAACAGCCATGACAGGATTTGCCCTTTTATCATATTTTGTAGCTGGAATAGCACCTTCTAGAGAAGAAGAGGAATTTGGTGAAACAATAAAAAAAGGAATGTTTTGGCTAGCTGATAATGTTCAAGAAAATGGAATGTTCAAACAATCAGACTCTAAGCTATATTCGCAATTGATAGGATCTTTAGCATTGTCGCAAGCATATGAGTTTACTAAAGTTCCTAAAATAAAAGATGCCGCAGAGAGAGCAGTTCGCGTAATAATAAATGGACAACAAAAAGGTGGTGGCTTTGATTATGGGCTAAATCCAAATTCTTCACGAAATAATTTGTCGTTTTCTGTTTGGGCTGTTCATGCACTAGTTGTAGCGCATTCTGCTAAACTAGAAATAAAAGAGACGCTACCAAATGGCAGGAATCTTCTAGAACAGGCTTGCATTAGAAGTAGGGATGGTATTAAAGCAAATGCAATAGGGAATACTGCAATAAATGGTTTTAGTTATGTTGCTGCTGATGGGAGTTCTCATGTTGGTTTGACTGGTGCAGCTGTATATTGTTTATATCTTTTAGGCGAGAGTGATTCTATAGAATATAAAAACGGGCAACGTTTTTTAGAGAAATGTACTTTTTCTTTTGATGACTGGGGTAATCAACCATATCCAAAGGAGGATAATCCAAGTCCTCTTTATTATTGGTATTTCATAACTAATGCGAAATTTAATAGTATGGGATGGGCTGATTGGAGTCGTAAGTGTCACAAAGAATTAGTTTCTAGGCAAATTATAATGCCGCAATCAAATCCAGGTTCAGATGGGAAAGTAAGGGAAATGGGATTTTGGCGTAGCCCTTCAGAAAATGAATCATATCGAGGTGTTGGTCCTGCGTTATGGAAGGATATTATGGATACAACATTATGTTTACTTCAATTTGATCGTATATATCATATTTATCCAGCGTTTAGAAATGCATTAAGTATCTACCCTGTTATAGACGAAGATGAGGATGAGATTACTATTTCTTTTTAATTCAATTCGACAGTTGTAATAAACTTGGTGGCAAAAAGTGTGAAGAAAAGGTACTGAGTACCAAGATTTTACAAAACACATTTTTTCAAGGTTGTAGATTGCGAAAGTTAACGCACCATTGCGAAAGTAAATCACATGGCAGAAATTTATGTGATGTTTTTTCACATTTTGTTTGTATAACATCTTAAATTAAGTTAAAATTATAGCATAATAAAAATCAAATAGTCTTATTGATGGCTATTTTATTGTGTATTGTCTATTTATTTATTTATAAAGGGTGATTTATGAACGAAATGTTTATTGTTTCCAGTTTGGCAAATGTAATTGCAGGTGCAAAGCTTAAGCGCGAGACAAAGGGCTCTATGCTAAAGAACGAAGTGTTTTCGTTTCAAGTGGTTTATCGTTATGATTGGTGTGCAAGAGAAATTGACGTAACAATTGATAGCCCTATTAAGAAATTTGTTTCTGTTAGGATGGAAGAGATAGTTCCTGTCACTACACCTAATACTTGGGCAGGCGATGATTTTGTACTATCAAAAGAACCATTTCTGCTTCCAGATGTGCTTGTGCCAATTGAGAAGCGCCGCCCAACCGGAAGATATAATACGTATAGCGTATTGTGGTTTACTGTTAAGGGTGATTTACCTGTTGGCACTCACGACATTGTTATTACACTTGATTCTGGAGGCAATAAGCAAACCTGCAAGTATAAGCTAACAGTTGTTGATGCTAAGCTTGAAGAGGTAGATTTTAAATATACACGCTGGTTCCACTATGATGGCATAGCTCAGTATTATAATTTGCCAGTATTCTCTCCAGAATATAATAAAATAATGGATAATTTTATCAAGTGTGCAGTAAATCATGGTCAAAATATGCTTCTTGTACCAATGTTTACTCCTCCTCTTGATACAAGAATAGGAAGTGAGCGCTTAACTGTGCAGCTTGTTGATGTTGAGGTTAAGAATGGAAAATATGTATTTGATCTTGATCGACTAGTTGCCTTTATGAAGCATATTAAAAAGCTTGGCATAAAATATTTTGAGCTTAGCCATTTATTTACCCAATGGGGAGCAAAGGCTGCGCCTAAAATTATGGCAAAGAAAAATGGTAAGCTTGTTCAAATAATGGGCTGGGATACACCAACAACTGGAGCAAAGTATAAAAAGTTTTTGAGTGAATTTTTGCCAACACTTAGAGCTCGCTTAATCAAGGAAAAGCTTTTCAAGAGTTGCTATTTCCATTTATCTGATGAACCAAGTGATAAAACAATAGAAGATTATTCAATTGCGAGAAACATTTTTAAACAGTATGTTCCTGATGGAATAGTAATGGATGCATTGAGCCATTATGATTTTTATGAACGTGGACTAGTGGATAGACCAGTATCTGGAACAGACGCTGTTATAAGAGAGTTTATTGCTAATAATGTTCAGAATATGTGGGTATATTATTGCTGTGGACAATGTGGTGGTAATTTATCAAATGTTATTATGGCATTCCCAGCTTATAGAAATAGAGTGTTAGGTGTTCAGCTTTATATGAACCAAATTAACGGCTTCCTACAATGGGGCTACAATTTCTATAATTCTGTTCTATCTGATGAACCAGTTAATCCATATTTTATCACAGATTGCGGCGGTGGTTTGCAGAGCGGTGATGGATTTATCGTTTATCCTGGTAAAAATGGTCCTTACGACTCAATTCGTCACGAAGTGTTCTTTGAGGCACTTCAGGACTTCTATCTTTTCCATACGCTAGAGAAGAAGATTGGCAGAGTTAAGACAGAAGCACTATTGGAGAAGTATGGCTTCAAGAAGAGCTTCACCGAATATCCTCACGAGGAAGAGGCTCTTATGAAAGCACGCAGTGCTGCTCATCGCTTGCTTGGTAAGAAATAGAAGATAAAAATAGAATTATATTTTAGGGAAATCTCATGAAGCCATTTGAAAAATCAAAGTTTATCTGGTTTGAAAACGAAAGCCATGTAAATACATATGCTGAGTTTATTGGTGCATTTTCTCCTAATGGGAAAAATGCATCCATTCGCTTAAGTTGTGATGGTGATTATACACTTTATATCAATGGAAAATATGTTGCATCAAATCAGTACGGCGATTTTGAACATTATAAGGTTTATGATGAGATAGATGTCTCAAACTTTCTTCAAGAAGGGGAAAATGAGTACTTTTTTGTGGTATGGCATTTTGGTGAGGATTCCCAGCGATATGTACGATATAAGCCTGGACTGATTTTTGAAATTGAGTCAGATGGTGAGCTTATTGCTTATAGTGGTAATCATATTCGTTCCCGAAAAAGTAAAGCATTCAAGAGCGGAGAATTTAGAAAGATTTCTGATCAATTAAGCTTCAGCTTTTCCTATGATGCAACAGCAAGCTCTCTTCCTGTACGTTTATTAGATGCATCTGATTTTGCTGAAAGTGTTGAAGTAGAGAAAGAATGTACATTCTTCCCACGCCCAATCGCGAAAAGTTGCTTAGGCACATATTTGGAAGCAAAATGTATTTTTGCTTCTGAAGATTCTAAGCGTTTTCTTTTTGATTTGGGTCGCGAATATGTGGGACTTTGCTCCTTTGAGCTAGAAGCATCAGAGAAGACCTTAATAAATGTTTCATATAGCGAACATCTTAGAGATGGAGCCGTTCCAAGATTTATAGGTAACCGTGATTTTAGCTTTGATTATGTAGCTCGTTCAGGTACTAATATCTTTACTAGCTATATGCTTCGTTATGCTTGTCGCTATCTTGAGGTAAATTCGGAAAATCCAATAAATATTAAGACTATTGGTATTGTTCCTCAATTCTATGATGTAAAGGTAAAGCCTTTTGAAATCAAAGATGCGACAGATAAGGCAATTTATGATGCCTGCGTAAGAACGCTTGAGCTTTGCATGATGGAGCATTATGTGGATTGTCCTTGGAGAGAGCAGTGCTTATATGCTTTTGACTCGCGTAATCAAATGCTTTGTGGATATTATGCTTTTGAGAAAGGGAATTGGGAATATGTACGCTCAAATCTACGCTTGCTAGCGGAATCAAGGCGTGCAGATGGTATTTTGCCTATTTGTTCCCCATGTGGCTTGTGCTTTACAATCCCATCATTTTCACTTCACTTTATTACAGCAATATTTGAGTATTATTCTCATACATCAGATGTAGATTTTGTAAGAAGTGTTATGCCTAGAATTGAAGAAATTCTTAAAGGATTTCTTGTGAATAAACGTGATGGCTTGATTTACAAGTTTACGGCTCCTGAGCATTGGAATTTCTACGATTGGTCTGATGGAGCAAATGGACGCACTGAAGTAGAGAAATCTTCTGACATAGATCCAATGATTAACCTATTGTTTGCTCGTGCATATAGATTCTATTCAAAGCTATGTGAGATTTTAAATCGTGATATGGCAATAGAATTTAATGTAGTGGAGTGCTTCCTAAAGCTAAAAGACTTGTATTTTGATAGTAAGGCAAGGCTTTGGGAAATGTCTGGAATTAAGACAGAGCTTGTTAATTCATTGGCTATTTTGACTGGTGCCTCACAAGGTGAGGAGGCGGAGCAAATTTCTCAGATATTAGCTAATGGCTCATTAGCAGAATGTTCTTTAAGTATGAAATGCTTTAAGTACGATGCGCTTTTATCTGTTAACAAAGAAAAGTATCGTAATGCAGTGCTTGAAGAAATTCGCAAGACTTATAAGCCAATGCTTGAAACAGGCACTGTATGGGAGACCGCTATTGGCCGAGATGATTTCTTCCTGGCAGGAAGCTTATGTCATGGCTGGAGTTCTATCCCAATATACTATTTCCATCAATTAGACGTTGTGCTGCAATAAGTTAAAAGAATTGCATTGTGCTGCAATGTGCACGTGGTGGCTAGCGTGCAAAGAAAGGGACGCAGAGAGCTCAAAGGACGCGTAGGTGCGAAACTAGTGAATAGATAAGGTAAAAATTATTTGAGGTGCACGCTTAACTGGGGTGCGGTACGTCCTCGTGCTGCACAAGCTACTACGTAAGCGTATTTTGGGCTCTATACTTATATTTAACTGTTGAATTAGTGCTAACTACGTCAGGTACAAGAATATAAGCAATATTTTGAAGTTTAGTTGTCGATTTTTGGGCTAAATTGGGTATTAGATTTATGCCAAAACAAGGGCAAAAACAGGTTTAATTTATTGCTATTATTGATGTGTTTTGGTAGTATTTTCGTGCTTTTTTTAAGTGTAGTCGGTTTTATCTAATCTATACATATTTTTAGTGCAATCTTCTATACTTATTATATAAGCACAACAAAATATATGATAAATATATTATTAACAACTAAACAAACAACAAAATATTGAGGAAAATATATGTTCTCAAAACTATCCAAAAAGATATTGGTAGTTGCAGGAATTGCAGCAATGACTACTGTTATGGCTGGCAAAACCTCTCCTTGTGGAATATCAATTTTGATAACTATACCCAGGATGCTAAGGTATCTGCAACAGAAGAATCCCAAGGTAAATGGGATCAACACGCTGATGACGAGTCTATCGTTACAAACAAAGCGCTAAGCCTAAATACACAAGGCGAAGACCTAAAATGGACACCAAAAGCTCCAACAGATGAAAAATATGATTCTGTTATCTTTGACGCAGATGTTACATTTGTTGCTTCTGATATTGTTCCAACAACAGATAAGGATATGCAGACAGCCCTTTATCTAAAGGCTACTGATGCAGGTAATGTTCTTTCTGTATGGTCACAAGAGAATGGTGAGCCAACTTGGGTTGATATTGAAAAAATTACTATTGCTGATAACACAGAAAAGCATGTTACAATAACAATTAACTACAATGCAAAAGAATCTGCTACACCAATGGTAACTCTACAGATTGGTGATGATACAGTAGAATATCCAGTTGCAGTAGTTAAAGAAGAAGTTACTAGTGTTGCTTTCCGTGGTACTGGTACAATTGATAACTTCGAAGCACAGACAAACATTGATGCAGTTGCTTATGTTGGCACAGAGCCATTCACAACTTACGAAGAGGCTTTTGCATATCTAGCAGAAAATGGTGGTGATTTCACATTTGCTGTAGATCCAACAGAAACTCTAAAGTTTGGTGAGTATACTTTCTCAAAGAATACAACAATCGATTTGAATGGTAACATTATTGAGGCAGCATTCGTTGTTGATGGTGGTGCTGAGCTAACAATCAATAATGGCACAGTTAATGCTCCAATGGGTTATGATGTTATTTACATCAAGAATGGTAAGGCAATAGTTGGTGCAACAGCAAATCTATATGCATCTGATAATTGCGTAGTGTTCATGAAGAATACAGAAAATGCTGATGCAGATCTAATTCTTGATGTTCAAGGTAAGCTATATGTAGAGAACGACACAGGCTACGCAGCTATCCAGGGCAATGGTATCAATGTAACAGCATCTGAAATCACAATTTTGGATGGTGCAGTTGTTTCTCACAAGTATGATACAGCAATCTATCACCCACAGAATGGTACTCTAACAATTGGTGCAGCTACAATCAAAGGTACAACAGGTATTGAGATGCGCGCAGGCTCCCTAGTTGTTGATGGCGCAACAATCGTTGCTACAGGTACACCTGCAAGCACAGATGAAAATAACGATGGTACAACAACAGTTGGTGCAGCTATCGCTCTATCACAGCACAGCACAAAGCTTCCTACATCTGTGACAGTTAATGCTGGTGCTCTAACAGGTGAATATGCTTTCCTACAGTACAATGGAAATGAAACTGCTTCTGAGAATATCTCTGCAACAATCGGCTCAGGTGTAGAGCTAAATGGTGCTGTTGTAGTTACAGAAACTGGCTTTGCAATGCCAAAGGCTGACGATGGTTCTTATACACTTGCTTCAGGTGTAGCAATCGTTGGTAATAACGTTTATGAAACACTAGCTGACGCAGTAGCAGCTGCAGCAGCAGGTGATACAGTAACTCTTATCGCTGATGCAACAGCAAGCGAGATTGTTACAATCAACAAGGCAATCACACTTGATGGTAATGGCTTCGCTCTAACATCAACAGCAGCTCGCGCAATCAATGTTGATGGTGCAGATGGCTCAACAATCAAGAATCTAAAAATCGTTACAACAGGTGAGCGTGGTATCAACATCATCAATGATGCAACAAATGTTACAATTGCTAATGTTGACGTTACAGCATTTAACTATGCAGTTAACGTAGCTGGAACAGCTCCAGATGCAGTTGTTACAATCACAGGTTCAACAATCACAGGTCTAAATGCAGTTAACGTTGCAGCAGCAAATTCTAATATTACAATTGCTGATTCAACAATCAATTGCAATGACAATGCTCCAACAGAAAAGTATGGTGCAATTTCATTACACCAGAATGCAGTAAATGCAACAGTTGCAGTTACAGGTACAACATTTAATGTTGCTGGTGATTCTAAAGTTGCAATCAATGGCGCAGCAGGTGCAACAGTTACAATCAATGGTTCAACAGATTCTGTAGCAAACATGGTTGCAGCAATTAACTATGCTGATGGTTATAGCTACATGTTTGCAACTCTTGAAGATGCAATTGCAAAGGCAGAGGCTGGTGAGACAGTTAAGCTTCTAGCAGATGTTACAGCAACAGAAATTATCACAATCAATAAGGCAATCACACTTGATGGTAATGGTAAGACTCTAACATCTACAGCTACACGTGCAATCAATGTTGAGACAACAGGTGAAGTTGTTATCAAGAATATCACTATCGATGCAGCTGAGCGCGCTATCAACATCATTAACGAGCCTGCTACAGTAACTCTAACAGATGTTACTGCTACAGCAGATAACAACGCTGTTATGATCGCTACATCAGCTGGTGCTGCTAAAGTAACTGTTGAGAATTGCGACTTCACAGGTTTGGCAGTAATCAATGTTGCAGGTGCAGATGCACAGGTAACAGTTGCTGATTCAAAGATTACTAACGTTGATGCTAACTCAGACGAGAACTATGGTGCAATCACTGTATGGACATCTGCAGAAGGTGCAACAGTAGAAGTAACAAACAGCGAGATCGTTGTTGCTGACGATTCATATGAGGCATTTGTATTCCCAGGTGAAGCAACAGTTACAGGCGTAGATAATGTTACTTACTGTGTTGCTACAGTTGGTGATGCTGGTTATGATACTATTGAGGAAGCTCTTGAAGAAGCTAAGGATGGCGATACAATCGTTCTACAGCGCGATGTTACAGCAAGTGATATTGTTGTAATCAACAAGGCAATCACACTTGATGGTAATGGTAAGACTTTGACATCTACAGCTGCACGTGCAATCAATGTTGATGGTGCAGATGGCGCAACAATCAAGAATCTAACAATTGTTACAACTGGTGAGCGTGGTATTAACATCATTGGCGGTGCAACAAATGTTACAATTGACAATGTTGATGTTACAGCATTCAACTATGCAGTTAACGTAGCTGCTTCAGCTTCTGGTGCAGTTGTTACAATCACAGATTCTACACTAACAGGTCTAAATGCATTTAATGCAGGTGCTGCAAATGCAGAAGTTACAATTGCTGATTCAACAATTAACTGCAATGACAATAGAGCAGGCGAGAAATTTGGTGCAATCTCCTTGAACCAGAATGCAGCTGGTACACAGGTTGTTGCTTCAAACGTAACATTCAACCTAAAGGATGATTCAGTTGTAGCAATCAATGGTGCAAGCGATAAGGGTGCAACAATCATAATCAACGGCTCAACAGAAGCTGTTGAGAACATGGTTGCAGCAATTGACTGCGCTGGTGGTTACAGCAAACTATTCACATCATTAGCAGCTGCTATTGAAGAAGCAGAGGCTGGTCAGACAGTTAAGCTTCTAACAGATGTTAAAGCAACAGAAATTATTACAATCAACAAGGCAATCACACTTGATGGTAATGGTAAGACTCTAACATCAACAGCTGCTCGTGCAATCAATGTTGATGGTGCAAATGGTGCAACAATTGAGAATCTAACAATTGTTACAACTGGTGAGCGTGGTATTAACATCATTGGCGGTGCAACAAATGTTACAATCGACAATGTTGATGTTACAGCAGCAAACTATGCAGTTAACGTAGCTGCTTCAGCTTCTGGTGCAGTTGTTACAATCACAGATTCAATACTAACAGGTCTAAATGCATTTAATGCAGGTGCTGCAAATGCAGAAGTTACAATTGCTGATTCAACAATTAACTGCAATGACAATAGAGCAGGCGAGAAATTTGGTGCAATCTCCTTGAACCAGGATGCAGCTGGTACACAGGTTGTTGTTACAGGTTCTCAGTTCTATATCAAGGATGACTCTGTTGTTGCAATCAATGGCGCAAGCGGTAAGGGTGCTACAATCACAATTGATGGCTCTTCTGACGCTGTTACAAGCATGGTTGCTGCAATCGATGAAGCAAATGGCTACAGCAATCTATTCACTACATTAGCAGGTGCTTTTGCTAAGGCAGATGCTGGTGAGACAGTTAAGCTAATCGCAAATGCTACAGAGGATGTTGCAATCGCAGCTACAACAATTCTTGACCTAAATGGTTTTGCAGCTACAGGTACATTCACAATCACAGATGCAGCAGCTAAGTTCTATGCAGCTGAGGGTCTAACTGTTGCATCTGGCGTAGAGAACTACGTTGTTGTATATGCTGATGGTTGCTATTATGTAGAAGAGAAGATTGTTGAGTTCGCTCCAGTAGCAGTTGCTGCTATCGCAATCAATGGTGATACAGCTGAGCTAACAATCGCTGGCGAGTACACAGAAGTTAAGGTTTACTTCTGTGAGAACCTAGGCGATGAGTGGGCAGAGGTTTCTGCTGATTTTGATGGTAGCGTTGCAACAGTTTCTGCTACAACAACTACAGGCTTCTTCAAGGTTGAGGCTCGTTAATCGTTGCTAAAACTTTAAGATAGAGCTTAAATAATAAAAGGCGTGGGCTTCGGTCCACGCCTTTTTAATTTTTGCGAAGCGATTATTTTAAAGCAAGCTAGTTGGGGCTCGCATAAGATTGTACAAAATGTCTTAATTTTGCATCATAGCAGGACCTCTTATCTTGGAGCGTTAACAAGGTTTCATAAATTCATTCAGTTTCTAAATTAAAATAATACTGAATTTTACATTGTTAAAATGTGAAATATTTCTAGACAATTTTTTGATAAAATTGTTATAATCGCTACATAAATAATTCATAAACCTTTTTTAGCTATTTTTTAATATGAAGACATATAAATTTATTGTTACAGGTGGTGCTGGGCTTATTGGCTCAAATATCGTTTCTTTATTGAATGCACGTGGTGAAACAGATATCCTTGTTGTTGATCACCTTAATCACCCTGAAAAGCAAAAGAATCTAGATAAACTTCAATTTGCAGATTATATGGATCGCGATGCATTCCGTGCTGCATTTATGGGTAATGAGATTGGCCCTGCATCAGGTGTGTTCCATTTAGGTGCATGCAGTTCCACAACAGAAACAAATCAAGCATATCTTGATGATAACAATACAGGCTATACAATTGATTTATGTAATTGGTGCTTGGCTAATGGAGCACGCTTTGTATATGCTTCAAGTGCTGCAACATATGGTGAGGGAGAATTTGGATATAGCGATTCTGATGAAGTTACACCTAAATTACAGCCATTGAATCTTTATGGTTGGTCCAAGCAGAAGTTTGACCTTTGGGCTATGGAGCATGGTGTTCTCAATAAGATTGCTGGCTTGAAATATTTCAATGTTTTTGGTCCAGGCGAAAACCACAAGGGAGACATGCGCTCTGTGGTTAATAAGGCATATAAACAAATTGGCGAAACAGGTAAGATTTCTCTATTTAAATCTCATAGAGAAGGCTACGAGGATGGTGGTCAAGATCGTGATTTTGTTTATGTTAAAGATGCTGCACGCGTAACAGTATGGCTTTATGATCATCCCGAGGTAGGTGGTATTTTCAATTGTGGTACAGGAAATGCACGCACATGGGTTGATTTGGCAAAGGCAATCTTCTTAGGTATGCACAAAGAGCCAAATATTGAGTTTGTAGATATGCCAATGCATTTGCGTGATAAGTATCAATACCATACAGAGGCAGAAATGCAGAAACTACGTGCAGCAGGCTGCGATATTGAATTTACAAAGCTAGAGGATGCTGTCGTAGATTATGTAAGAAATTATCTTGATAAGGAATAATTTGCATGGATTGGAAAGGAATACCCTTTACGGAAGTATTCAAACGAGATGCACATATCCATCTTCAGGAATACAGCCATCTGCAATTAGATTTAGCAATAAGCAGAGCAATTGCTTGCGATATTGTTCGGTTTGATTGTTGTGGTACTGAGCCTGGAGATTGGAACCGCGTTTCCAATCTTGCAAAGCAATATCCTGATAATGTATTTCCTTATTTTGGTGTCCATCCTTGGTATGCAGAAGAAAGTGCTATTGATATAGAGTCTGATTTCTCTTTCCTTCGTTCAATGCTAGAGAAAATTCCTTATGCTGGCGTTGGAGAAATTGGACTTGATGCTAAGGTAGAAAATACAGATTATCAGGGTTTTATTTTAGACCAACAGTTAGAGCTCGCAAAGGAGCTTTGCCGACCTGTTGCAATACATAGTGCGGGTTTAATAGGTGAGTTATATGAGCATTTAAAGCCATATGCAGGTTGCTTCCCAGAGCTACTGATTCATTCTCCTTCTATGTCCTATGAGATGGCAGAGAAGTTTTTGAAGCTTGGAGCAGTTTTCTCTTTTAATCTTTTTGTTTTAAATGAGGATTTTGTGCGTATGCGCGAGATTGCTGCGCGTGTGCCTCCTGAGGCAATTCGCTTTGAAACAGATTCCCCACGTCGCATCTTGTCTGGCTATGAAGTGGCAGAGTTAAATGGACTTATTGGACCTGAGTGCATACCAGAGGTTCATAAAGAGGTGCTTGCGATACGTCGCCGCTATGCCTCACGTGGAGTATTGTCCTAATGTCTTGTGGCAGAGTCATAGTAGGTGTCAGTGGTGGCGTTGATTCTTCCGTCGCTGCATTGCTGTTGAAGGATGCGGGTTATGAGGTGATTGGCGTGACAATGAATATACGCCAATTAGGCAAATATCGTAGTGATATCAATAATTCTTGTTTTAGCATCGGAGGAGAGGAGTGCATAGCAGCTGCTAAGCAGACTTGCGATGCTATTGGTATTGAGCACTACGCATTTGATTGTGCTGCAGAATTTGAGGAGAAGATTCTTTCTTATTTTTCAAATGAATTTCTTTCCGGACGTACACCAAATCCATGTGTCCATTGTAATCGTCATATAAAATTCGGACTTTTGCCCGAAGCAGTGAAAGCTAGTGGAATAGCTTTTGATTATTATGCAACAGGGCATTATGCTCGCCGTAGCCCTATTGGTGCTGCTAAGGTTCAGTTGCTTAAGGGAGCTGACCCACGAAAAGATCAATCATATTTTCTTTATAATATTACAAAAGAGCAACTCTCTCAGCACCTTTTCCCATTAGGTGATTATACAAAACCAGAGATTCGTGCTATTGCAGAAAAATATGGTTTAGTTTCCGCAAAAAAGGCGGACAGCCAAGATTTTTATCGTGGGGATCGCCGTGATTTGTTAGGAATAAAACCTAAGCGTGGTAAATTTATTCTTTCTTCTGGAAAGGTGATAGGAGAGCATGCTGGCTATTGGAATTTTACAATTGGTCAGCGTAAGGGCTTGGAGATTGCATATTCTGAGCCACTTTATGTTCTAGAGATTCGTGCGAAAAGCAATGAGGTTGTTGTAGGCACTGGCAGTGAAGGAATACAACAAAGCTTTACAATTTCAGCATGTAATTGGTTGTCAATTGATGAGCCTAAGGTGTCAATGACTTGTGGGGTTAAGATACGCTCTGCACAGCCAATAATATCTGGTGCCGTAGTTACGCCATTGGAAGGAGGACGAGCTCAAGTGCAGCTTTCAGGAGATGGTATCCGTGGAGTTGCACCAGGCCAGGCCGCAGTTTTTTATGATGGCGATGTTCTTCTAGGTGGCGGCACAATAGATTAGTTGAAGCAGAGCAAACACTGTAGTCCTAATTTAAGCGTGCTAGCTAAAAGTGCGAAGTTTTTGACAGGATTAACAATAATTTTGTTTGGATTTGTGCGGATGTTGTGGCTTGTGTTGTGGCTAGGTGTTGTGTGTGCGTGGTGCATGATTCAATTATCTCGGAGCAGCCAGGCGTCGCCCTGGCTGGAGCACCAAGATGATGTCTCAGGATTAACGTGTATTGGCTATCGCGGAATTAGTGAATTGTTATGGATATTGGTTATTGGGATTTGGGATTTAGGCTGGACTTTGGTGGAAAAGGCTGGATTAAACGCAACTATGTGAGACTTATGTGGGATTTTTATACGAAAAGAGGGCTTCGCATTAGCAACTAAGCTGAACGCGAGCCCTTTATTGTTTTTGGGACAATTTCCAACGAAATCTGCAAAAGTGCAATGGTTTTGGGAAATATAATGTTTGCGATTTTTGAAATCCGTAAAAATGCAATGTGGCTGGGACGAGTTTATTCCGCTAGATAAATTACCTCATATTGAGGCTCTTCATCAGCTGGTTCAAAGACTGATTCGTCTGGCGTTGCACAACCTGTGCAGCCTACTAGAATAGATGCTGCAAAGGCTATGCAAATGAGCTTTCCAGAACCTAGTAATTTATTGTAGAGACCTCCCAATGCACGTACTGCATTATAATAGATTCTTGATACTAGAGAAGCACCCTTTTGCTTGAAGGAATTTGTTTGTTTTTTAGACTCCTGATAGAGCTTTAATCCGAAAACGTTATCACCTATTTTTCGGAGTTTGTCCCAGTCATAACCGAGGGCTATGAAGCTTGGGTCTGAAGCCATGTCGTTGAGGTGCTCGTACCACACATCGTGAGGAATGTAACCGCAGGCCATGTCAATAATGAATTTGTCAGGAGCTTTGGTAGCACCATCAATGCAATCTGCTTCTTTTTTGACATAGAATTGTTTGTTTTTGATATAGAAGTCATCGCAGTCAAAGTCTGGCATAGGTATTTTAAATGTACCAACAAAGTAATCAGATTTTAGGATGATTTTGTGGTCAGAATCCTCTTTTAGAGCTTTCTTTATATTATATATAATAGGTATAAGGGAATTTGTGTTCATTTTTCGTTGACTTTCATACAAAATTTATGGTTAAATATTTGTGCTGGATGAGATTTGAGTAGCGTTATCGTCCATCCAGGTGGCTAGAGGCTACACTACTAGTCGCCCCCTGCGTGTAATATGTGGGGCCCATACACTAATGTGAGATGGGGGGGGCTTCCGTCAGGAAGCCCGTTTTTTTTATGTATTGATTCCGAAATGTCGTCTTACATAAGAAGCATCTGCTTTTAGGACACTATTGACTATCCCCGTTTTAGAGTCAATAATTATGTAAATACGTTTGCCATTCATGATTTCTTGTCTTGTTTGATAAAGTATTGTCTGGTCTCTATGTGGTTGAATGTTTTTGAATGTAGGTTGCTTTATCAAAGCTAAATAAATTATGTTTTTCCTTTTCCCCTCTAATGGGTGCTTAACCTCTATTTTTGTTTTTAGAATATTGGTAAAATAACACTTGATACCACAAAAATTCTCTTCAAAGCCTTTCTCTAGAGCCTCTTCAATAGATACATTCATATCCATAATTACTCGGTCAGCAGTATAATGATCATTAGACGATTTATACTCTTCTAAAGCCCTTGCATAATGCTCTTCTTTTGAGATTCGTATCTCTTGAGAATGTTCTGGTTCTTTTTTCTCTATAGGTTTTAATCCTTCTGGAGGAGGACCACTATATCCACATTCATTACATTTTTTGCCATTGTAAAACCTTCCGCATTGACACTTGTAATAAGGGGTGTTCTTATTTGCTAATATTTGCTCGGGAACATATACACGCAGCAATAATCTTAGCATGCGTTTCTTTTCTGCTATAGAACAGTCCTCTTTAAGTATGAGTTTTAGGTGTTTATAAGCAAAATAATGAGTTATTGCCTTCATTATAGAGCCTTTTCTTGGGATATTACATTTGTCCGCCATTTGCCAGACTTTGAAATTATAAGGAAGCGGAAGGCAACAGCCTTGTTTATAGCAGCGGCATCCCAGCCATGGTAACCAGTTTCAATATTGTGGAAATCGCGTGTGGTTCTCGTTGTGCTTATCCAGTCGAATTTACCACCAAGCCAGCGGCCGTCAATCTTGCAAAACAAACATGCTATTGTTTCGCTTGCGTTATGAGCTCCATTCGCACCTAAATTTTCACATCCACCTTTAATCCACGAATAGGATAAACCATTAGATTTGACAGATAAGTCGGCTATTTCTACTTCGTTTAGATATGTTGCTCCTTCTCCATGGAACCCACCATAAACCCATTCCAACTCGTTGTATGCTTCTTCATCAGAAATTACTCGCTTATTTGAAGGAAGAGCTTCTTCTAGTTTGTCTTTGATTTTGAAGAGCGATTTTATTGCGTTAATGAGTTTCTTTAGCATTTTTTGCCTCCTTAAGGTCTGCACGCATACCAGCTCCGATAATGTACTCTAGCGTATTGGTAGGTGCTGTTATTTGGTCGGTTGATTTAGTCATTTGGTTGATATAAAGTGCTGCTATTTCTATGTCAGACATTGTTGCGCATTCAACGATGTTGGAGCGAGTGTCGGATATAATCTGCTGAAACTGTAAAAGCATGAGATTTTCTTTTATGTCTGCCTGTTTTTTTACTAGTAAGTGTGCTGGCAAAGTTACTGAAGCAGCAGCTGGTGTTTTAGATAGAACTGCATCTAGCTGCTTCTCTGAAAGACCTCTAGCTAATGGTTGTGGCGTTACGATTACATAGTCAGCGAAAACGAAATGAAGTATTAAAATAAATACAACACAAACAAGTAATTTAGTTTTCATTAGTGATCTCCTTGATTGTTTCAACAATATTAGTAGAGTCAATCCATTCCGATGTCAGAGGTACGAATTTTCCGTTCTCGTAGCGGCCTATAAGTTTGACTTTAACTCCCTCTATCGCCGGTGGTAGTGGCTCGTCTGGTTCGTCCGGCTCTTCCGGTGGGTTCGGTGGTGGTTCTTCTCCTCCACCTCCACCTTTTGAACCTCCATAAGCGATCGCAAAGCCAAGCAACATAACCACAATCAAAAAATACTTTTTAGGTATCATCTTTTTAGTGATTCGTTCATGCATTCTAGCAATGCAAAGTGCCATTATAAAGCAAAGCAGAAATACAAATGTACTCATCGCATTACTCCTTCACTAGTTGTGCCGGTACTCTATATTTTTTGCCGTCTTGCTCAATAATTATCGTTGAGTCAAATATAATTGGATCTAAAACATTATCAGTTATAACACCACCGGTTGCTTTAATTGGAATTGGTGTTTCAAACCTTGCAGAGGTCTGCACAGACGTTGTAGCCTTGAAAAAGCCACTCTGTGTGTTAGCAGTGCTGATGCTAACTTGTGCAAAGCCATTACCTAAATCAACCCATGTTGGACTTTCAACAATCGTGAAATCATTTGCTAAAGACGTAGAAAAATAAATAATTGGGAAATCTCCTCCGGCATACGGATATTCAATGGTTACAATCTCGTTTTGAGCATCCATATCAATGCTATTGGCTCTTGCTCCAACGATCACTGAACCGCCTTGCACGATGCTAATATAGTCCGTATTATTAAGTCCCCAACGGATGCTGCCATCTTGGCCATTGTTCGCAAACGCAACAGCACCATCCGTAACCATTACACTATATGCTCCGGAGGTTTCGAAGTGTATTCCAGAGCCAACAACGAGTGCCGGCTTATTGAGGTAAACCATATAGTCAGGTTCTGGGTTCGCAGTTCCGTCAGGAGCATAGTTTCCCCAATTAGAGGTCACTCTAGCGATTGCATTCCAGATTGCGTTCGTGGAAGCTGCATCAGGTGTGCCTTTTGGAAGTGCGGTAGACTGCCACACGATATTGGTAGAAGTAAGGTCCTCGCTCACATTGAACCATGACAGGGTTTTATCCTTGTCAACGCTGAACCATGCGGTAGGACTAGTCACGTAGGACGAAGGCAATGCGTCAACAGCCTTGGTCGGTTCGCCATAGATGCGATCTGGTTCGTTGGCAAGGATGGTTGTTGCAAATAGTGCAACTGCCACTAGAGATAGTGATTTCATGTTAGTTTTCTCCTGAGAAATTGGTTAGACGGTATGGTGTTAGGTGTAATTCTCCGTTTGTAACAGAGATTGTGTAACCTTCACCAGTGGCGGTATCACGCAACAGTCTTTCAGTTATTAACTTATAGTTGCCGCTCATTTGATATTCAAATGCTTGAGTGAATGACGGCATTGTATCGCCAAACATAGTAATGTTTTGGAATATTTCGGATTCTTGAATCTGTAAGTCTCGCACAGGGCTCACACCATAGAATAGAGTTGTGCCCTCATTCTTGTGATTAAGAATTATACAGTAGAAATAGAGTTTATTTTCTCCTTCTGACAATGCTGGTGTATCTGTGAAAAAGCATAAGCGACCATTGCTAGTGAAACTCGCTATCTTCCACGTGCCTTGCCATCGGATTGTGTTATTAGCTAACATTATTCCGCCAGCTGGAGGTGCATATGGTCCGATATTCAATTCTATTTCACCCCCGCCTTCATTGTACATCAGAGGGTCAAAATCAAAGTCGATAATGCCATTAGTGCCTCCGCCGACATCATCAAATGCTACATATAATTTGCCTGCTGTCTTATCTTTGTCTTGAATCTGACTTGCAGAAATCTCGCCACCATTGAGAGCTGCAATCTCTTCCTTTAGTCGAGTAAGCTCTGCATCAAGGTAGTCTTTGGTGTAGTATGGAGCATTAATTACCGTAAATGCTCTGAAATCGAGTGTGTTAGTTGGTTTAGGAAGCTGATTAGGAACGAAACCTGGGCTTTTCTGCATTCTAAATTTGCCATAAACTCTATATGACTGGTCATCTCCTGGTCCTGTTAGTCGGATAAACCAGCGATATAGTTCTGCACCAGTATCCATAGAGCCCTTCCAGTCAACTGTAACTGTAGAGCCTATGCGAGACGCAGTTGTAGTGTACCAAGAATCGCCCATGCAAGGGTCTTGCCAAAGCATTTCAATGGTGTTGCTTGTGCTTGTCCAAGGTTCTCCGTTGATTATGATGTCAATGTGAAGTTCTATAGATTCACCGTGCATCACTGGCAGGTCTATCGACCGTGGATATGCTAAGTCTATTTGGTATTTAAATTTGTTAATCATTGTCTTTCCTCTAGTTTAGTACTTTAAATTTAAGAGATTCGCTGAAATCAATCATCACAGAGTCAATAGCCCAAGAGCAAATGTAATCTCCCTTAGAGCCTCTAACTGTTGGTGCGATGGGTAGTTTTTTTGCTCCCCAACCTTCTTCTGGTAGTATTGGGATAATATCTCCGAGTTGATGTGTTCCTAGGTTGTTCCATCCGAGTTTAAGTCCTGTGCCAAAATCATAGTACCAAGAATCGTCTTGCTCTCCATCTTTGGTTCGAGTCGATGTGCAATGCACATTAACTATGCCTGGCATATTGAAGCTATAAGGTATGCCGCCATCGTTGCAATTCAACTCAAGCTCCTCATGTCTGTAACTGTTTGCCGATGCATCGTATCTCCAAAAAGCTTCAACTGCGGATGAATTTGCCTCATCTCGAATCTCTTGAGCCTCTTCCCACGTTGGCTCGTCTTCTTCTGAATATTCTTCCCAATCTATTCCATATTGAGGCCTGTCTACATCTGTAGCATACACCCTCGAATATACTTTAGTTAGTCTTCCGATTGTATTTTTGTACTTTATTAACGCAGCCATTACTGCTTTTAAGTCAATCGTAGAGAGCCTATGGCAAGGAAGAAATTCGTCAAGGTTTGCTAACAGACTGTGATGCGTTAATCTTAGATAATCATCATAGTCTTCAAGTGCTTGTGAATGTCCGTCCACATAAGGATAAATAAAGTCATGAGGCATCCAGAAAGATTGATTAGCAAAAGCCAAGAGTCGATAGTCTGTTCTTTCGTAATCTAGATTGAGGTCTGTGACTTCATCTACGATGTCTTTAAGAATGTCTAGTCTGTTTTTTATTTCGGATAAAAAATCATTAATCGCAGCAAGAGAAATGCCATTATACTCGAGGACAGGTATTCCCAAAGTAGCTGTATCAATATGTGGAATGTTCGAGGATCCAGCGAACATTCTTTCTCTTATAGCGAGAATAATCGCCATAAAGTGCGCTCTTGTTGGCTTTGTGGTCTCAGCCCATTCTAAATCCTCGAAGCAAGTAGGTAATTTAATCATATCATCTCCATGCAGGGGTATCAGCCACCCATACTCGTTGATAATCTGTGCGTAAGTCTTGGCACCCGTCCCAGCTCAAAGTTATATTAGCAGGTGTTGTCGCCCCTTCAATATTACGCCCAATAGCTATTACAGTGCCTCCTAGAACTAATGCTGAGTCTGGGATTTCGTGCCATCCAGATGGACTGCCATACGTGCCAATAATGTAAGCAGCCGCATCCTCATTATAGGATAATCCCTTAGGAGCAATGTTCCCTACGGTGCTGTCGTATGCCGCATTAATCTTAATATTCTTGTCGGGAGATTTCCACGTGGGAGTTCCAATGAATCTATATTGTCCTTCGTACTTGCCTTTGCCGAGATAAATACCACAGAGAGAAGGGTCGAACGATTGCTGTTCCCACCAGCCAAAGCTTGGATTAGTTACAGTAATAGTAGCTGTAGTATCGCCGTCAACTTCGTTAAGAGTGAACTTCTGTGTACCTCCAGCGTGATTCAACCAATCAATATTGACTGTTCCTGCCCAATAACGATTGCCTATTCTCGTTCCGTTAAAAAGGCCACAATATGGCTCTCCATAGATGCCATCGGTTCTCAGCTTCCCATTAATAAGCACATAAAGGTCATCTTTTTCAATAAACGTATTCGCATCAATCTGCTGCAACTTTTTAGTGTGGTTTGACTCGCTTAATTTCGCAGTAATCTGATGAGCAGGGAGTTCGTCTAAAACAACGTATTTTTCCCCCATCCCCGGCATTTTAGTAAAGAGGAATAGAGGCTCATTATTATCCATGAGCAAAATTCTTGCATTGCCGTAGTATGGGTGATGAGACACGCAGAAAGTTGGTCTAATACTTGTGTTTTTAGCTTCCCACATTATTCACCTCCACTTAATACTTCAGTTGATCCAGAGTCTAAAGGTCTTACAAGAGTCTTGTATACCAAAATGGGGTCGCCTTCGTTGTAGGCGGAAAACTCTATCATATTGTTACACACAAACACGAAATCATCAGTCGTTATCTCTTTTGAACCATCTTCGCTTTCTACCTTAATGTTTATGCTGTAGCCAGCACCGTTAGGAGTTGTTCCAACGATTGTCCCAACGGTGGCTAGCGTCATTAGAGGCTGAATGTTAATATTGGTAATGGTTATATCACTCGCCTCAATGATTTGACCTTGCTCGGTCTGCGTGATGCGGATTCCTGGTCCTGCAATAATCCGATTTTTACGAGCAAAATCCGCGATTTCTTGCTGCCGTCCCATTCCTTGTGATTGCCCAACAAAAGGGTCGTTGATTCCGTGTAGGGCCATTGCAACCTCTGCTGCACCATCTAGTTTTGCCATCTCTTAGTCTCCTAGTTCGCTGGTTGGTATAGTTTTTCTTCGATTTTAGTGCCTCCTATCCAGCGAAGAGTCACTTGACTTATCCCATTAGCTTGCTGGGCTATCTTACAATCGGTGAGCAGCCACTTCTCTGCATCTGTACGATTAAGAATGTTGTCCCAGTCGGTAGTACCCATCCTGTGTTCATTAAGCAACGTCACAAGTTCGGAGGTTGTGTATTGTTTGTCTAAATTTTCAAAAAATTCCCAAGCAGTATTAGGATCTGCGAATGAAGCGGTTACCGATGGAGCGTGTACGGTGTATGAATTAATGCCATTATATATCATCTTAGCAAGTTCTAGTGTGTTGTCAGTAAGAGATGTAGCTGTGTCGCTGTCATCCTGATATTTAAAGGATTTATAAAGCTCAGGGTCCTTGTCTGCTGTAGCTTCCCACCTCCCTAATATAACCAAATCAGGCGGATCACCTTCTTGCGGTTCCCAGGTTCTGATATTCTTTGGAACAGCCAAAGAATCAAGCGAGATAAGCCATTTTTGATGATTAGATTTATCGTAGATACCGACGGATATAGTCGCATCGCCGAGGCTCGCTTCTCTGCGTGTGCATTGTGATGCACACACTATTCCTCCTCCAAGTTTGTCTTGAGGCAATAACTCGCCATCATTCTCGATTGATGTTCCTAGAGGGTATTTTTCCACGCGCTCTTTGACCTTATCAAATAGTCCACTCCAGGAATAAGTGTAGATAGTGTATCCATTAGCTTGCTGCACGGAGGCTTTCACTGAAAGCGTCTCTTCGGTAGTTGTGGTTGTGGTTGTATCAGCCATGTGTTCTTCCTCAATTTAGTGTTAGTGGAGCAGATATCTCTGTGTATGTGCTAGAGTTTACTTTATTAACCCAAGCTAATAAGTTGTCGTTGATTTTAGTTAGCATATCTAGCTGCTTGTCTTGGATGTCTGACATATTAACCTCGTTCCCAATCGTTATGCCTTGTTGTGCATAAGAGTCTATAAGCTCTCCAGCTTGATATTCTTTAAATGGTGTTGTGTTTTTTTCTTCAAAAAGCCTTGCAAAATTCAAGTCATAGATACTTTTCTTACTCTCAAGTAATTTGCTGATACGTTGGAATTCTGAAGTATCTTGTTTCTTGTCATAAATCATTTGGTTGCGGCGGAATTCTAGGTTATAGATGCCTTCACTTCCAGATGTAACATTCCCAATCTGTTGCTTATAGTGCTCTATTCTTCTTGAGCGACCCATTCTGTCTAGTGCTAGATTCTCAGCAATCTGAGATATGCCGATATTCTTGCTCATTTGCTCGCCCTCTCGCCCAATCTCAAGAGCATTGAAGCTTTTAATGGTTTCCTTTAATTGTTCCATCTTTTTTTCGTAGAATCCATAAGCTCCACCTACCACTGCACCTGCTAATGCACCCCAAGGGCCTCCTAGCATTGCACCACGAGCAACTCCTTCGGCTGCTCCTGTAGCGGTACTCTCTGCAAGGTCTACTTTTGCATTACCTCCATCGGCACTGCGAAAGGAATCTGCTATTATGCCAATTCCAGATTTTGATACTTTCCCAATAAATTCGGCCGTAAATAGCTTGCCAGCTGTTTTGCCCCAGTTATGTGGATCAATTCCAGAAGGAGAAGCAGGTGGTGTAGTGCTACTATTGCCTGAAGGTGTTGAGTTATTGCCATTAGGCATAGATGGAGAACCATTGCTGCTGCCACCTCCAGCGTTGATTTTAGCTTCTGCTTCTTTTATCTTAGCCTGAAGCTCTTTGAGTTTTTCTTCAGCTTCCTTGGTATCTGCTGATATGCCAATAATTACTTCATTATCTGCCATTCTGTTGCTCCAGTTCCTTGAAAGATTGTTCTATATATTCTAAATCACCCCATGTAGCTGTCTTATTTCCCATATATGTTTGTACATAAACTCGCCACATTGCGGCTATTTGGTGTGCAGGAATCTCCCATAAGACATAGTCAATATGCCAGGAATATCTAGCACATGCCCATTCTACTAGGTCAATTATTACGCCATTGGTTCGTTTGTTGTTTTTTTTTGAGATTCCTCTTGTTTAGGCAATGTCTCGTAATACAGGCAGATTGCATCAACTAATTGATTGACCTCTTTGATGAGCTCAAGCTTGGTAATGGAATCTAGCCAAATGGTAGCCTCTGCCAAAGCTTCTGTACGGTTAAGTGTAAGTATATGTTTACGGTCTTGCTTGAGAAGCCAGCATGCAAAGCCATTTTCTAGCATTGATGAAAAATCACCGTGAATCGCAGAAATCTCAAACTTCTCAAGAATAAGTAGTTCTCCTAACTTGAGAGGAGCTGGTGTGAGAAGTGCGTCGATTGACTTTGTTGGATTAAGTTCGCTCATTATTCAGCCTTAGCCTTCTCGATAGACGTAATCTTCTTCGTGCCTTTGCAAGAAATTCTTGCTGTTTGGAAATTCTGGTTGTTCTCAATTTCCTCAACGGAAGATATATATAGGTCTTTGTCGTTAACCTTGATAGTGTCACCCACCTTTGGCAACTCTCCTGTTGTTACGATGGTAACAGTTCCTTGGTATTCCTTGTCATACTGCTGCACGCGTATCACTTGACCTATTTCGTTGCGGCATTCTCCTGTTTTGTGTGTTTCTACAAGGTCTTGAGATTGAATAATGCCATAGGTTAATGTGTCCTTAATTGCCCAGGTTGCTATATCTGCCATAAATTATTCCTCCTTAGATTCCATTGATTTCATTGAATCCGTTTTGTCTAGTTTGTCGCAGTGCTCATACTGTTCAGCTGAAATGCGAACAGATGTCCACTGACTGTTGCTTTCTGTCTTAGTTATATTGTTAATCCAGTATTTTTCCGAGTCAATAGTGATCTCATCGCCTGTTTCTGGTAGAGTAACATCGTTTTTCGTAACAATGGTAGCCTCAATAGTCTTGTGCTCTTCGATTATCTTGCGAAGGACTGCTGTACCTTCCTCGTCCTGAACGTATGGTGTCTCTATTGCTTCTGTAGTGATAGAAAAATCAGTTACAACACCCTCATTAATTTTTAGTTTGTCACTATCAACAGAAGTGATACCCCAAGTTGCTGTTGTTGCTGTAGTTGTTACTGCCATTTTTTTACTCCTTTATGTGAATTAAAGTTTTATATTTGCTTGTGGACTGGAATACTCCAGCCTCTAAAATCTCGTTTTCTACGCTTGTTCGGCGTTGCTCGTGGTTGTTGAGCACCTTGCCTATCTCAAGCGAAATGTCTAATGCTGACATAAAATCAGCTCGTTGGCGATTGATTGGGACTAATTCAGTGATCAATAGACTAAAATGAACTAATTCTGCTGGGTGTTGGTCTTCGATGCGGTCAATAACTATGCAGCAGGTTAATCCGTCTAGCTCGCTAAGCTCTTTGTTGATGAGCTGCAATATGTCGCCTTCATCTTGGCAGACGACATTGACATTGTGTTGCTTAATGATGTCAAGCTCGTTAAGCTCTCGCTTTATTTTCTCTCTAACAAATTGTGCTGCATTCATTGTATTGCTCCTAAAATTCTCTCTATCACTGCCAAATATCCCGCTTTTGCTGATTCTATGAGCTCTGCATCAGATGGCAGCAAACTTCTATCTTGTGGCAGGGTCACACGCTTTTTGAGGGCGTAGAGAGGTGTAAATGTGCCTCCGTGGTCTGTCGCAAGTATACTTTTTACCTTAAAAATATTCATTGTGCGTGCTACCTCGCTAGCTCTTCTGCCATAAGCCCAGGCGTGCAGAGGAATAGTTAGTGCTTGTGCTTGCTTTGGCTTAATTGTGACTGATCCAAATACACGCTTGAAGCCAGGACTTTCGATTGATACTCCGTAGGCGTCACCTAATTCAACCTTATGAACCGACGTAGCTGCCTTTTGGAGGTGCCCTGTTGGTGAAGATCCTAATGCAGAGGCTGTTTTATGGTGAGTTTGGCCTACACCACGAACATGAGCTCTAATATCTGCTGTTAAGCGAGTGGCAGCACCATCAAGTAAGGTCTTTTTGCCAGCTTCGCCTAAAACACCAAATAATTTAGCTAATTGAGGGCTAACCTCTACCTTCGCTTCTAATCTCATCCTCTTAGCTCCTTCAGCAATGCACTTTCGAAGCCTTTGCCAAGCTTTTGCAGAGCATCTGCAATCTCTTGCTCTCCTGGAGAAAGAGTTGGTGCTTTAGGCTGCTTAACTGCTTCATCAGAGCCAAATAAACCGAGCTTTTGACAGTCTTCGCGACTTACAGGTGTCCAATTTAGACCAGAGCGGAAGGCGAACGGAGGATAAGGATTGTCCAAAGTGTCCTTGAAGCCACCTGCACCATCTCCCAAAGCTTTCCAGATAGGAGAATCCTTTAGTGCAGTCATCTGTGTCTTGGAAGCACCTTTCCAACCTACTGAATCACCTGCTGCCTTCCAGCGTGCAGGCCAATCGCTACGAGGCTTAACTCTTCCTTCATATCGCTCTAGTGTCCAGCCAGGATATTGTGCTAAATCTTCAGGTGTTTGACCTTTAAGTTGAGCAATTGAGTGAGCCATCTGCCTCTGAGTGTCAAGCACTAGGTCTAGTCTAGCTTTAGAAGCTAGATTAGTTAGTCCTGTCTCTTCCGACTGATAGCCAATGTTATCAAGCATCTTCTGGAGGTGCTTGCGTGCTGTTGCTTGGTCAATGATACCAGTAGCAACCTTGGTGCAAATCTCCTGAAGTTTCTTTAGGGAGGAAGCATTGTGTGTGGTTGCAGAAAAGAAAGCACGGCGGCGAATTTCAGCTGCGAGCTGCTCTTTAATTTCTGCACTGTTTAAGTGAGTCGGTAAAATTACCTTACTTAGAATTGCTCTTGCTGTGTCTGTAGCCATAATCGTCCAGCTTTCTGTGTGGGAAAGGTTCTGCGAATGAAGGCAACGCGTGGCTCTGAGGCTCTTCTAATGCTTCCTCTTCGTAAGATTCAGGTGTGATCTTATTCTGAGAAACCTTTTCGAAGAGCTCCAAAGCAGATTCGCGTGCCTTGCGTCTGTCCTCGCCTACAGCGAGAGGCAGACGCTTGAGAATATCAAATGCAGCGTAATCCATCGCTGGAGAAATCAGCGACTCTGGGAGTTCTCCATCAACAGGAGACACCTTAATCGCACGATTAGCTCTGCAGTATGAACGCACCATCGCAGCAGTACGCTGAATTAGTGCCTCCACTGGGTCACCTGCCTCAAAGCTAGTGCTAGAGCGGTAAGCCTCAAGCTCCTTCGATGATAAGGTCGCTGCTATGTCTTCAAGTGTTGGTTTACGCCACATATCTAATCTCCTAGCTTAGACTAAGCAGATGTAACTAGGCGAACGCACTTGTCAGCCTGAACAAGCTCGCAGCCCATAAGCACCTCAAGAGTAGCAAAGTTGTGGCCCTTAGCAGGTGCACCATGACGACGCATGCCTAGAACTAGACCAGAATTCTCGTCAACCATCTCGCCAATCTCTTCGTAGTTGGCCTTGCTGTTAACAGGAACTTTGCGAGAAGCAACAACGATTGCTGTCTCTGGGATTATTGCACCAATAGTGCCAGTTGGAAGCTGAGTGCCTTCCATTACAGACTTAAAGCCATACAAGCCATCAATCTTGCCATTCTTGATTGCTTCAGCACCGCCATAGACATTAGAGTCTAGCAAAGCTAGAAGGTCTGCAAACTGGTTTGGAGCAAGCAATAGAACAGAATCAGCTGGATCAGCACCAACCTCTGCACACTTCTTACGAAGCTTTGCAATGTTTGCCTTGTTTACTGTGCCTAGAGAATATGTTGCAGAGATTGCTTCTGCTGTAATCTTCTGAGTAACAAACTTCTCAATGCCACGAGCAAGCACCTTACCAGCAATCTTACCTGCATCTGCCCAGATGCCTGTAGTGTTGAACTTAGTAGCCTCCTCATCAGTGAAGGAGAATGTATGCTTCAAGTGTGTGTCAAACTTGATTGTTACCTGCTCCATAGTGCCATCTGTTGTCTCGTAGTCATTTGTGTCTACATTGAAAACAGATGCTTCACCGCCCTTGAATACCTTAACGACCAATGCGTCGCCAATAGAGTTAACTGTCTCATCAGAGAAGTTGGTAGTGAATGCAGAAACACGAGCTAGAGCACGCTGTGCTCCGATGATTGCTTTACCTGCTGCATAAGAAATGCCAGGAATTTCGGCGATAGATGTGTCAGCCATATCTTTTATCCTTTTGTTGTTTTAGTTTAGTGATTGAATGCTGCAGGGTTCTTTTCCATCTCAGCAACAATTGCATGAGCACCCTTGCCAGCGAGTGAATTTTTAATAGACATTACAGGCTTCTTAGCTGCAGCTGCATTGCATACTGGCTTAGCAGGCTCTGTAATTACTGGCTTAGCAGGAGCGGCGTTAACAACCGCTTTCTTGCAGTTAGCCAAAATAGCACGAGCAAGTGTTGGGTTAGCACGAAAAGCGTTCTTTAGCTCTTCACGATCCTCGACCATGTCCTCGTTCTCTGCAGCGAATGCTTCTGCTTCAGCCTCTGCCTCTTTTGCTTCAAAATCGGCAATGCGAGTCTGTAGCTCAGTCACTCCTGCAATAACATCCTCCTCAGTTGCCTCTGGAGCAAGACCGAGAAGTTCAATTAGCTTAGTTAGCATAATTTTATTTTCCTCTTTGGCATTGTTGTTGTTAACTACCGTTTTCTGCGAGTTGCCAATCGCTCGCACTGGTAGGTTCGGACGGTTTGTTAGTGCAACGGAGACGAGCCTTGTAGGACATCCATCGTTGTCAATAATCCAAACTGGTGAAACGTAGCGATATTCGCCATTGCTGACAAGCTTCGCTCCGTCCTCTGTAAATTCCATCTTGCCTCTGAGACCGACGCCTTCTTCATGAGCAAGCTGAGTAATCCAAGCCATAGCCTTAGTGCTGCCACCTTCCTCAGAGGTGTGGTCGCAATCAACAAGTACAGGATTGTCAAAGGCTGCCATCATATTCTCAATGGTTTTGACTGATACATCCTGGATAACTTTATTGCCTTCATCATCCCATTGAGGCCATTTCCCAATCGGAGCAAGGTGAATCCATAGTTCACTGCCTGCCTCCACGTTTTTGGGAAGGTTTAACTCAATATTTTTTGTTTTTCGTAAATTCATAGTTAATTTTTTGTTGACAAGTTGTTAATAAAAGTGGTACTTTGGTGTCGTTTTGAGAGCAACAGAGGTAGGACTACACAACTGAAAGCCCCTCAAGTAGATATGGTTGGGAAGTAGCGGACTGAATCTGCGGAGACAGCGTGAAATGTCTTAAGAACACCCCATGGCGCAACCCGCGAGGACTTGCTGTTTAACAGCAGGGTAGAAAATTTGCTCATATTCACCTCTCTGAATTATACAAGGCGGTCTTCTTTCTGTAGAAGGCTGCCTGTTTTTCTTCCATCAAATAAGCAGAAATCACAGTAAGGTATTTGTCTTTACGTCCTAAAATTACAGCCTTATTGGAGTTTTTATCTAAAACAACTATGTTGCTATTCGTTGTGTCATAATATTTTCCGTAAGCAAGAACCTTTGCTATGTTGTTATCTTGTAACATAATCTCGTGGTCAGTTCCTTGGTCCGTAATGTCTTGGCTTGAGTGTTTAATTTTGTTTTTTTCATCCTCAATACGTTTTAATATGTGCTTATAGCCATAATTTTCATTGCCTTGGTCAAATTCGATATGTCCAAAAATCCAATTATCCATAAAGTTTTTAGAATCTTTGCCTGCAAAGACATTTTCTAGTTCTGCTATTGCGTGGACTTCCTGTTTTTTGCGATATTCTATCTTTTCTTGTTTTGTTGTTGGTTTGCATCTGCAAGTCTCGGCAGACTTGGCTTTGCAATCGTTGTCGCCAAAGCTATTCTTCACACTCTTTTCGCCAAGAGTGTCAGCGACCTCATGTGCGATGTCTGCTTCAATCTCTGCAGCAAGACCATCTGCTTTAAAGCCTAATTCCTCTGGAGAAGCTTCAGCCATTGCCTTAGCTTTAGCTAAAAACTCCTCATCATCTGCTGCCAATAAGTCTTGAAGTGACTTGGCTGTTCCCTGCATATCTCGAGAGAAGCCCAAAATCGCGCTCTGGAGCGTTTTTTCACTATTGGCGAGTATTTTATCGTCTTGTTTCGGAAAATCGTTTTGCAACGGGTTCGCAACGGCTTCTCGCGTGTCTTCTTGAGAGTTCATCATCCCAAAACCACCCATTGCGGCATCTTTCTCCAGAATAAAGCCAGTTCTCTCCTCAAGTTGTCCCTTTTCGACTACGTATCCAGCAGTCTTTGCTTTAGCTGCTAAGTCAAAGACATCTCCAGCAGATTGTTCCTCTTCATGTCCAAGCTCAAACTTAACTGCTACAGGCTTGCCAGGAAAGTGTAATCTCAAGAATGGAACAACAAGTGCTCTGTGGATAGCATCGCCAATAATCTCTGCATCACGTGCAACAATCTGCTGCCAAACATCCATCTGAGCGTTTCCTGCCAATGTACCAGCACCGCTTTCTGCCAAGCTAGTTAATGTGCCACCAGTTGCTAGAAGTACAATAAGCTTCTCTTGATGTTCAATAAATGCTGAAAATGGATCCGTTCCTCGTGCCTCAGTGCCATAGCTAACTTGCGAGCCTGCTGGCAAAGCACCTGAACGAGCTTCAGCAATAGCCACCGCTGCCTCCTGAAAAGCCTGGACCTCAGCAGGTGAAATGTTGTCTGGCATAGTGATAGTACAAGGAGGAATGCCATATCGCTCCAAGAATCGTCCCCAATCGCTCTCAGCTAGGTTGTGCCTTAGGAATATTGATAGTGCAGGATAGTCAATCGCTCTAGGACGCTCAACAGTTATAAGCTCGCATTTAGGTATTGCTGGCAAATCCCATGGCTCAAGAACTGAATCTGCTCCCTCATTCCAATGCCATGTGCCTGTTTCGACATTGCGACAAAAATTCCAGCTATTTAGCTTGTCAATGTGGGCGACATAACCCTCCGCAGTCCATACAGGCAAACAATGGCTAAAGCCTCGGAAGAAAGCAAGCGATAAGTGCTCAATGGCTTCTGATAGGTTGTCAATCCCATCAATGAATCTCTCTACTGCGTTAATCTGTGCTTCTGCTGCTGCATCATTATGTCCGCGGCCCTTAACAATCTGCCAACCTAGAGAAGCTAGAGCAGATGCTCTACGCTCTACGCACGTAAGCAGCACAGGGTCAGCTCTCTCCACTTGGTCGTATAGATACTGCAAGCGTGCATAGTTACCTCTGCGTGCTGCATCATAGATGTTGCGTGCCTCAGTGATTGTGAGGCTTCGTAATGGGTTGGTATTCTCAAGCCAGGAATGCGAGCTAGTCTTTTTAGGTTGATTAACTCGTATAGTAGCAATCTGCTTATTTTGTACTTTGACAGTTCCTTTAGTAGTCTTAGTTGCCATTGTTTTACCTGCTTCTTCTAAAATAGTTCGTGTTCCGTTTTAACACAAACGGAGTGAAATAGTATCCTTTAGTCTCTGCTGCCTTGATGGCTAGAGCTAATGATGCACCTCGGTCGCTATGTCCATCTGCTGAACGTGGTGCAGAATAGCTTATGTTGCCACCTACACTTACAAGCTTCTGAATTGCGTGTAAGTCTTCCCTTAGATTGCGATCATTATTGGGTATCTGAATAGTACGCTCCTCGAACCTCTTACGCATTGCAGAATACATCTCGCCTTTTGCCTTATGCGAGAAATTGACCGCTTCAATTCTGCCACCATGACGCCTTTTTGCCTCTTCAGCAAACATCATGCCTAAGCCTGTGGCATCAATGCAGCACTTCTGCACGCCCTTTGCAGAGAGAATTCCAGACAAGACTTCCAGCTGTTCGTTGAATGGCATCTTGTGTAGCTCCTCCTTCTGAACTAGCACAAGCTTGTCTCCATGCTTTGCCAATACGGAGATTACCGACAAGTCATGGCTGCGACCAATATCCATTCCTACAAATTTAGGTGCATCTGTCTCTGCTACGCATATAGCAGACTCACAAGCTGCAATCATATCATAAGGAAGCAATACTCCAGATGAATCGATAAATTCACACATGTATTCCTGGAGCCAGATGTCAGAATCATCCACGCCAGCTCGTAGCTCTTCAACATTGACCTTTAAGCCTTGCTCAACCGCATCAAGAATCGTAAGCTTGTGCTTACTGTAGTTCTCATTCTTGCCCCAGAGGTCTGCGAACTTATTACCAAGTCCCTTTGGAGTGGACACAATGCGAAGCTTTTTTTCGCCGTTGATAGGATTGGTAATAGATGGGTAGATCGCCGCCCAAATGTCCCAAGGACGTTCGTGGATTGCAAACTCGTCAAGGATAAGATTAGCAGAATAACCACGTGCTGTGTCTGGGTTCGCAGGGATTGCCACTATGCGGCTGCCATTATTGAATCTAATTTCTGCCTTGCTTTTCATAGCGTCAGAACTATGCAGTGTTTCCTCGTAGGCGTCTACCACAAGCTGGAATGCCTCGCTCCACATCTTAGCTTTCTGCATCCACTCCAACGCCTGGCGTTCACCAGCAGACAATACCACCCAAAGCTGCCCTGGCCTCAATAGACAGTCACGGACAGCCTCGCAAGCAGTGCTGAAGCTCTTACCAGTCTGGCGAGACCACATGCCAATCTTGAATCTGGCATCGTCTGCGACCCACTTCCTCTGGTAAGGTAGTAGCACTTTATTAAGTATTGGTTCGTTGGATTTAAACATTGTTTGGGAAAAGGTGGCTGCTGCGGGAACAGCAGCCTAGTATTTAACAGGAGTTACTAATGTATTAGGTAATATGGAAAATCTGCTTTAGGCGTGCTTCACGCTCCTCAGGAGTAATCTCTGCATCTTTAAGTGTCGCACACGCCTCACGCTCCCTTGCCTCCTGAGCCTCAAACTTCTCTCGGTTAAGTTTGAGCAATTCTCTATCAAGCTCAAGCTTCTCTTTCTTGAGCTCAAGCTCTTCATTCTTGGCAAGTCTTTCAGCAAGCTTAATAGCCATTTGGCAGTACTTGCTTGCACTATCAACATCGCCCTTTAGAGCTAAATCTTGAGCCAATGTTTGGTATGCGTCAATCAAAGTCTTATCGTTAGTAACTGCTGAAACAAGAGCATTTGCCTCTTCACGTGCCACCAACGCACTCTCTAATCGGTGTGCGCTTTCGCATTGTCTCATACTCTTGCACCAACGAAAGAATGCGCTCTTGCTTGGAGTATCTCCAATTTGAGGATACTCCTGCATCATCCACGCCACAACACTGGCCCAGTGTTGTTTTCTCGTTCTCTCGTAAATCTGCCAACGCTCCTGCTCGGTTAGGCAGTTATCCCATCGGTCAATGCGAGGTTTAATTATTCGCTCTAACATGGTGTTTTGAGATCTCCCTGCCTAGTTGAGTTAAACTATATGTTGGTTCATTGAAAAGAAGGTCATGCGACTTAAACACGAGCGACTGCTCAATCATAGATTCCATCGTCTGCATAAAGTCTGTTGTAGTAATTGGTGTAGCCACCGCAATCTCCACCTCAGAACGTAGAGTTGTTTCGCGAAGCGGTGTACCGTCCAATCGCAATAAAATCTTAATAATTGCTATTCGTAAAGCCTGGTTAATCATGTTTAGCCCTATGGTTGTGTAAGTGGTCTTTAAGTAGTTCGTTTGTCGCTGCAAGCTTCTCTGAAACAGGGTCTATTCTGCGGTGTAAGTGCACTGCACGTTCCTCTGCCTTAGCGTCCGAAACCTGCATCATCTCTATAAGCTTGTCAATCCGTGGTCTAAGCTCATCAATACGAGAGTGCACCGCCTTTCGGTGTGCCTTACACTCGTCACAAGTAACGTAATTCGGTTGTTGCTTAACCTCAAGCGGCTGTGGCTCAATCTTTGTCTTTGAATATCGTGCTTTAATCCAACTGCCAATAAGGGTAGCCACTGCACCGATAGCTGAGCCTGACACTATTAAACTAATACCATCATCCATTGCTGCAACCCTTCTTTCTCTCTCGGTAGAGTTTCTTTTGAATTGGTGCGTTTATTCTGCATGGTGGAGTTTCTGCACGCAATCTCGCTGCCTCTGCGCTGTAACCGATTGACACTAGAATTTTCTCAATTTCTGCATCTGGCACATCAGGGATAGGCATGTGTGGATTCCGCCAAGCTAACTCGCTCAATTGCTCTGAATTACCACCAAGAGCATCTGCGAAATCCCATAGGACAATCCCAGCTACGCGTTGAGCGAGGTTCGCTCGCGTACCGCAGAACTTCCAAATGCGATTGATCCACACGTCCTCGGTGCGCTTTAACAATGTAGGATTCGTGCGAGTTTTGAGCACAGCAGCGGATGATGTTTGTTTTTTACGATTCATGAAAAAGAAAAAGGAGCCTGAGACTCGCTCAGGCTCCGTAACAATTTAACAAAATTTAATAGGAGTAGAGATAATGAAGTCTCCATTTGCTTCCTAGATTAGCACATTTGCTAAAAAACAAAATAAAGCAATAAAGAGACTGAATACTTTTGTTACATTTTTTTCATTTTCAAGGTTTAATATTCTTGCAAAATCTCACGTGAGATTTTTAACGAGTGTTGATTTGCAAGGGTTTATATGTGTGAGATTGGTGTTTAAGCAACTAGTTGCCTATTATTCATCAGGTGGGAGTAGTAAATGACGTTTAATTAGTTTAATGTCTAATTCCATGTCATCTAGTCGCTGTAGGATTGTTTGTAATGTTTTTTTATCATCACTTATATCATTACTTTCTATATGTGGTAAGCCATTCTTTATAATGTTGTCTAACTGTGCACTTACTTTGTCTGTAATTGGTTTAGCACCAGAGTTTAACATATAGATGTAGTTACTGCTTACTCCAAGACATTTAGCCAGTTCTAATTTAGTGATTCCATACGTCTGTATTATTTTATCTATTCTTTTCATAAATTTATTATAATTTATTATTGACTTGTTATGATTAGTTATGATAACTTATCAGCAAATAAAGCAACTAGTTGCTATTGGTAATAATAACAAATTCAGGAGAAAAAGTAAATGGCAGTAAAAGCAATAGGTGTAGCACAAGCTGCAAAAGCCTGTGGATTTACTAAAAGCCACGTGTCAAGAGTCGCTACAGGTCAGCGAAAGTCGTCAAACACTTTGATTAAGCGGGCAATAG
>JAFPBK010000127.1 GCA_017424105.1 Kiritimatiellia bacterium
GAAGGCGGATTAATGGATGTTATCCGCTGTGACGAGGAGAATTACCTCGTGTGGAAATGGAGACCTGCTGGTCAAGGTGCAAATACCACAAACAAAGAGAATGCCATACGCTACGGAAGTACACTTCATGTGAAGGATGGTGAGATGTGTGTATTTGTTTATAAACAAGACAATGGAATATTACAAGATTTTATAGTGGGACCATATGAGGACACTATAAAAACTGCTAACTTTCCTATTTTAACAAGTATTGTAGGTGCTGCGTTTGGTGGAGCATCTCCGTTCCCTGCGGAAGTATATTTCTTTAACTTGCAAGGCAACAACCAAATCAAGTTTGCAGTGCCCTATTTCGATGTAGCAGATCCTCGTTTTTTGGACTTTACTGTACCAGTGGCTGTGCGAGGTACACTTACATTCAATCTAACAGATGTAAAACAATTTATCAAATTGAACCGACTTGTTGATTTTGATTTGGATAAGTTCCGTGATCAAATCAGCGGAATGGTAAAAAAGTTTGCTAAGAACTTCGTCACTAATTGTCCATCAGAGCAGGGTATTTCTGTTCTACAAATAGAGCGTAAAATAGTAGAGATTAGCGATTTGATGCAGGCTCGCCTTGCTCCTCAGTTACAAGATGACTTTGGTGTCAATCTCAAGCGCTTGGATATTTCTGCTATTGAAATAGATAAAGAAAGCTCTGATTATGCCGAATTTGTGCATGTAACAAAAGAACAACAAAAGATTCAAGCAGAGCAAATTGGTCGCCGTGCACAAATAGACACAGATATTTACGAAGAAGGTGGACATCTGAATGTACAAACCCAACATCTGCAAGCACATGCCATTAACAAGCAAGCAGAAGTGCTTACTGCTGCAGCCAATAATCTTGGTCAAATGGGTAATATGAATATCGGTGGTGGCGGAGGTATGAACCCTGTAGGCATGATGATGGGCATGGGTGTTGCTGCTGGTATGGGACAACAAATGGCTGGCATGATGTCTGGTGGTATGAACGCCATGCAACAACCTATGCAACAGCCACAAGCACCACAAATGGCGCCACCTCCAATGCCAGGAGTTACAAGCTATATGCTTGCTGTTAACGGGCAGCAATATGGTCCATATAATATGCAACAGTTGCAACAAATGGTCGCTTCAGGACAATTGACTGCTCAAACACTCGTTTGGTGTCAAGGTATGGCAGCATGGGAGCCTGCTGCTAATCGTGCAGATTTAGCATCGCTATTTGCTCCTGCTGCACCACCAATGCCACCAACTCCACCAACTTTATAAAATGTCAATATTATGAAATTCAATATGATACTAACCACCATCGCGGTGGCAATTTCGGCTTTAATAGCATATGCACTTTATAGTTGGTGCAAAATGGACGAGGCGCAATTGCTTGTGGCTATATTCGGCGGAGTAACATTGTGTTGTACAATCACTACTACCTTAGGAATCTCTTTTGAAAAAAGTCGCACATCAGCAAACATTAAAGTAGTTTCTGGAGTGTTTTCAGTGCTCTTTTTAGTCAGCAATATTATCTTTTGTTGTGTAACGAGTTTCGCATATCCGTTATACATTATTCTTAATGGATTTTTGCTACTAATATGGATATTAATTGTTTATTCCATCCATA
>JAFPBK010000128.1 GCA_017424105.1 Kiritimatiellia bacterium
AATTTAGATGAAGCAGCGCAAGCGCTATGAAGCGGTGCATAGCACCATGAAGCATGCCTTCGGCATATGAAGCATTGCAAAGCAATATATGCGGTAGGATTTAAATTATGTTTCAGCAAGGCGAGGACGCCATGCTGCCCAGTTATTCTGTAAGACGGGGACGTCTTACAGCCCAGTTAACGTGTAGGACGGGGACGTCCTACACCCCAGAGATAAGCGATAGCCAATACACGTTAATCCTGAGAAATCATCTTGGTGCTCATACCAGGGCAGAGCCTGGTATGCTACGATACTACCTCGTGCATCACGCTTACGTACGCTCCCATACTCAATTATCTTGTGGGCCGTACACGCTAGCGATTGGAAGTTGGCATTGCTCCAACAAGAGCAATACTCGCCAACAACAAGCGCTGGCGTATCACCCAGAACCACCACACAAGCCATCACACGAGCTCAGCGCACCTCCGCGTCCTTTGCGCTCTCTGCGTCCCTTTTCTTCGCGATAGCCAATACACGTTAATCCTGCGACATCATCTTGGTGCTCCAGCCAGGACAACGCCTGGCTGCTCCGAGATAATTGAATCACGAACATCACGCGCACGCAGCACCTAGCCACCACGCAAGGCACCACACTCACGCAGCATCCGCACAAATCCAACCAAAATTATAGTTAATCCTGTCAAAAACTTCGCACTTTTAGCCACACGCCAGCGCTAAACACGCCAGCGTGTGCATTACTGCATTTATATGCGTTCTGGTGCTTCAATACCAAGGATTCCAAGACCCTGTGAAAGAACCTTAGCCACAATTGAACAAATGCGGATGCGGCTCTCACGTACGCCCTCCTCTGCCTTGAGGAATGGAACGCGCTGATAGAAGCTGCTATATAGCTGTGATAGCTCATATAGATAATCAGCAAGCACGCAAGGACGATAGCTCTGTGCAGCCTTCTTTACTGCAGCAGGATACATAGCCAACTTCAATGCCAGGCTACGCTCAATATCCTCATTAAGCACAACTGGATAGCTCTCGTAATCAAGCTCTGGGAATTGTGTCTTATACTTCTCAAGCACACTGCGAATACGTGCGTGTGCATACTGCAAGTATGGGCCAGAATTACCATCAAGTGATAGAGCCTTATCCCATGTAAATGTAATCATTGTACGTGGGTCCTGGCTTAAGTCAGAATACTTCACAGCACCAATACCAATCTTTGCTGCTAGCTCTGCTGCCTCTGCTTCTGGCATATCTGGACGTGACTCAGCAATAATCTTACGAGCACGGCTCTCTGCCTCGTCAAGCAATGCCTCTAGCTTGATAACATTACCCTGACGTGTAGAGAAAGTTCCCTCTGGCAAACGCATCAAACCAAACCAAACATGCTCAAGAGATGTTGATTCAGGAGCAATATTCATCTTGCGGCAAATATTGAAGAATTGCTTAAAGTGCAACTGCTGGCGTTCATCTGTAACATAAATAATTTTCTCTGGTGAAAATTCTGTTACGCGAGACTCAACTGTGGCAATGTCTGTTGTGGCATAGTTAAAGCCACCATCGCTCTTGCGAACAATGCAAACACCTAGCTTCTCTGCCTCAAGATCAACAATCTTTGCACCCTCGCTCTCTTTTGCAAGACCTGCAGCCTCAAGACGCTCTACTACGCTTGCCAGTACTGGCTGATAGTAGCTCTCGCCACGTGTAAGATCAAAACGAACTCCTAAACGAGCAAATACGCGATTGAACTCAACCATTGACAGACGGATAAATTCCTTCCAAAGAGCAAGATTTTCTTCATCACCCTGCTGAAGCTTTACTAGCTCCTCACGGCAGCGATTCATCCACTCTTCGTCATCCTTTGCACGAGCATAGCTCTGCACATAGCAACGCTCCAACTCTGTAGCTGGCTCTGTAGCTAGCTTCTCTTTATCTACAAAGTTGCGATAGCCCATGATGATGATACCAAACTGTGTACCCCAATCACCTAGGTGATTATCGGCAATAACATTGTAGCCTAGTGCACGATGAAGCTTATCAATTGCAGAACCGATTACTGTAGAACGAATGTGACCAATATGCATTGGCTTTGCTACATTAGGGCTGGAATAGTCAATAACTACTGTATGACCTTCACCACATTGTGGTATGCCACACTTATCTGCTGCTGCCATAGAAAGCAAGCTTTCAGCAATAAAATCTGAAGAAATTGTGATATTGATAAAGCCTGGTCCTGCAATTTCCAGCTTAGAAAGCATTGGAGGAAGCTCCAAGCCCTCAACTACCTTTGTAGCAATATTGCGTGGTGGCTGCTTCAATACCTTTGAAAGAGCCATTGCGTCATTACACTGAAAATCACCAAATGCAGCATTTGCAGAAGGAATAACACGACCAATATTTTCGCCAATCTCTGCCTCTGGGAAAACCTCACGAAAACGAGCATTTAACCAAGCAGACAGTACCTCATCAATTTGCTTATATTCTGTAGCGCTCATAACAAATTATTCCTTTTAATAAATTTTACATATTCTTCTGGCGATCGCGTAGCTGTTGCTTGTATGCTTCAATATCGAAGTTTTCAACACGTGCTACACCCTCAGCAACTGCTGTCTGAGCAACTGCTGCAGAAACTTCAATCATAATTTCCTTATCAAATGGTTTTGGAATAATATAATTGCGGCCAAATGTCAAATCCTCATTTGGATATAGAGCCTTTGTTGCCTCTGCAACTGGACGATGAGCAGCATCTGCAAGAGCCTTAGCTGCAGCTATCTTCATACCCATTGTAATCTTGCGTGCCTTAACATCAAGTGCACCACGGAACAAGAATGGGAAGCAAAGTACATTGTTAATCTGGTTTGGATAATCAGAGCGACCTGTTGCCATTACATAAGGCTTATCGCCAAATGCCTCTGCAACTAGCTCTGGGCGAATCTCTGGATCTGGGTTTGCCATTGCAAAAATTGCTGGATTATCAGCCATCTTCAATACCCACTCAGGCTTAATGCAGTTTGCAGCAGAAACACCAATCATAACATCTGCACCAACAAGTGCATCTGCGATTGTGCGTGCCTCTGTCTCAATAGCTACACGCTCTAGGTGTGGCTTATTGATTGGGCGACCCTTATAAATAACACCCTTACTGTCGCACATTGTGAAGTTCTTTACACCAGTTGCCTCAAGAACATCGCGGATGCGAAGACCTGCGGCACCAGCACCACTGATAACAACCTTTAAATC
>JAFPBK010000129.1 GCA_017424105.1 Kiritimatiellia bacterium
AAAAGTTTTTGTAGTTTAATTCTTTGCGTCTCTGCGGGAAATAACAATATCCGTATGAAGATAACATGTTCAAGCCTCCTAATCTCCCAATCTCCGGAAAACCACACTACGTGTGCTCCCAGTAGCGAAAGCAACCTTTCAATAGAGATTATATCGTTGGATTTAAAGTTACTTTCGTTGCTTGGAGATTTGGAGGATCGGCCAATGCTTTCGCTTAGCTCGCACGTTTATAGAAAGCGAGAGGAGTGTGTCGTCTCTCGCAACGAAAGAATAATCGGTTTGTTTTAGTTTAGAAGTAGTGTACTGCGCTTGCCATAGAAATATGTAGCACTATTGATAGATCCTTACATAATCTATTTCATAGCGGGCAGGGAAGATACTTTCATCAACCCCTTGCTGTCCACCCCAATTACCACCAATTGCTAAATTGATAAGTAAAAACATTGGAGCATCAAATGGATATGGATCCATGTCTATAGCTTCTCGCTTAACTTCGCCAACCAGAACATCATCAATTATATAACGGAAGCCTTCTTCGTCCCATTCTACAACAAAAATACCCATACTTTCTTCTGGCTTAGTTGTTTTATGTGTTATAGAGCCAGTGCCAGTATGCTTTCTGTTTTTGCTTCCATGAAGTGTAAAATGAAATGTACTTGGATTAAAGCCTACATACTCCATGATATCAATTTCGCCACAACGTGGCCAGCCAATGCTGTGAATATTTGTGCCCATCATCCATAGAGCAGGCCATGTTCCTTTGCCTTTAGGAACTTTGGCTTTTATTTCAAAGCGTCCATATTTCCAAGATGCTTTACCAAAGGTTGTTATCTCAGCAGATGTACAAGAAGCAATGCCTTTTCCATAATCGTATTTCTCACGATGTGCTTCAATAATGAGTTTGCCATCTTCAAATCGGAGATTTTTAGAACGATTATATGTGTAGTATTGAATTTCGTTATTTCTTAAATAACCAACATCAAACTTCCACTTACTTGTGTCGAGTGAATTAGAATTAAATTCATCATTCCACACAAGCTTTAAGGTTTTTCCTTTTGTTGTTACTACAGTATCATTTATCAATGCAGTACCATACAATGGATATAAAAAGGCGATGGTGACGCCAAGCATCAACCATCGCTTTAAAGTAGTAATTTGTGGTTTATTCACAAAGTTCACCACGTTTTTTTCTATCAAGGTAGCTGCGTGTCTCTCTTGCAACTACACCAGAAAGAAGAATCAAGGAAATACAGTTAGGAATTGCCATCAATCCGTTTGTAATATCAGCAATTGTGAATACTGCCTCAACTGTGAAGTATGGTCCAATTGCAATCATGATGATGTAAAGAACTCTGTAAACCATAACAAACTTCATGTTTCCATTTGAAAGGTATTCCAAGCACTTCTCTGAATAGTAATCCCAGCCTAAGATTGTTGTGAAAGCAAAGAATGCCAAGCAAACCATTAGAAGGAACTGTACAGAAACACCATCGCCACCTAATACGAAAGATAGAGACTTAGATGTCAGCTGAACACCAGTAGCACCATCTGCAGCAAACTGTGGGTTGCACATTGCGATAATGATTGCTAGACCTGTCATTGTACATACGATAAGAGTATCGATAACTGTACCTGTCATGTTTACAAGACCCTGCTCAACAGGTTCCTTTGTCTGTACTGGAGCTGCAGCAATAGGTGCAGAACCTAGACCAGCCTCGTTAGAGAAAATACCACGAGCAATACCTTTCTGCATTGCATCCATAACCTGCTTCATTACAAAACCAGCAGCACCACCTGCAGCAGCCTGCCAGCCAAATGCTGATTTGAAGATTAGTGCGAATGCTGCAGGAATAGCTGTTGCATTCATAATAATTACAGATAGACCTAAGAAAATATAAACGATTGCCATTGCAGGAACAACCTTTTCAGCAACCTTTGAGATACGCTTTAGACCACCAATAATTACAAGAGCAGCACAAATAGTAACAATAGCACCACCGACTACTGTTGCATAGTTATAATCATTACCAAATAATGTGAATGCTTTAGGAGAATCAGCAAATGCCATATTAACAGCAGATGTAATACCATTG
>JAFPBK010000011.1 GCA_017424105.1 Kiritimatiellia bacterium
AGCACGAAATACACGAAAGTGAGGGAATATTTGCTATTAAATTTGATGATAAAATTAGTGAATATTTTTCGTGTGTTTTGTGTGTTTCGTGGTTAAATAAAAAAGTGTGATGGATTTGGGAACCACGAAAAGCACGAAAAGCACGAAAGAAATAGAATATTAGACATTAAATTTGATGATAAAATTAGTGAATATTTTTCGTGTGTTTCGTGTGTTTCGTGGTTAAATAAAAAAGTGTGGTGTGTGTTTCGTGGTTAAAATATTCGCACACGAATGCTTGTGTGACAAATTTGAGGAACGACGGAAGCGAAAATAGCAAAAATCAATCTTATCTGAAGTAAACCTAATATACTTCGGTTGCGAGAGGCGCTGTTTCAGGATGAGCTAAATTTAATTTATTTGAGTTTTTGTGGATTTTGCCCATTGAACCAGAAATATAATGCTATTGATAAACCAAAGGCTCCACATTACTATCATAACATCTGGGCCAGATACCATAGCTGCCTTGCACCACATATAGATAGATACACCATTTATTATGCACCACAAAATCCACTGCTCTATGCAACGTCGTACCGTTAATGCCATTGCTACAACTTGTGCAACTGTTGTAAATGAGTCAATAACTGGTTGTACATCACCCATTGGTATCAGTACAAACTTAGCGAATAGTATCATTCCTATCAATAATGCAGAAAATGCGATGAAGCGTTCTTTCCAATTCAAGCGTTCCTTTTTAATTGTTTGATTTTCTGCAAGATGCTTGCGCCAATAAAATGCACCCACAAACATCATTGGGAAATACCACGCAAGGTTTAAAATTACCTCACCATATAGCTTTGATTCAAACGATATGTAGGAATACGTCAATACATTGACTACGCCAAACAAATAACAAGACAGCTTGCCTTTACCAGCAAGCATTGTATACATTGTGCCAGTAACTGCAGCAATAAGAGCAATTGGTGCATCCTTTGCGATAATTGAGCAAGCAACACAAAGCGCAATGCTGAAGCATAACCATGCCACCTCGCCCCAGCGCCAACCCTTAAATTCACCTTTTACAATCTCTTTTACTGCAGACATCACAATACTCCTTTGAATTATAATGCAAAAAGCTTGCGTGCATTATTTGTGGTTAGCTCGCCAAATGCGTCTTCACTCATACCATGCAAGCCTGCAACACATGCAGCAGTATAACGGGCAAAGGCTGGCTCGCATGGCTTACCACGCATAGGAACCGGAGCCAAATATGGACTGTCGGTCTCAACAAGCAATCTTTCCATTGGGAGCTTTGACACTGTTGCACGTAGCAAATCTGCATTTCTAAATGTTACTATGCCACTAATACCAAAGTACAGTCCCATATCGTATGCCTTTGTGGCAAAGTCTAAATCTTCTGTGAAACAATGAATCACGCCAAGTCGATTTTCTGACATCAGTTCCTTGGAGCCATACTCTGCCACAAGAGAAAGTACATCACTGGCTGCACCACGACAATGAATTGACACAGGGAGCTTTAAGTCTGCTGCCAAGCTTAACTGCTTAGAAAACAGGTCGCACTGTGCAGCCTTTTCCTCTGCAGTTGTATCCTCGCGATAATCAAGGCCTATCTCACCGACAGCCGCAACTCGAACTTGCTTTCCTACTGATAGTATTTGCTCCTTAAGCTCTGGAATTGCTGTTGTGGAAGCAGCATATTCAAGAGCCAAGTCTCTGTCTAATCCTAAAGAGATAGCGACAAATTCAGGAAATTCTTTTGCTAATGCTATCGCACAAGAATTCATTTCTGAGCTACCGCCAACAGCAAGAATGCCAACAAAGCCTGCCTCAACGGCTCGAGCCATCTGCTCTTTTGTAGGTGTATCCACATTAAAGTGGGCGTGTGTATCAAACAAAATCATCTGTATCTAATGAGCGAGAAAACTCATCCGTTGTTAATCCTGTAGATTGAGGAGCCCATTTCTTTGCCTTACGCACTCCAAACAGTGCTGTTCCTACGCGAACAAATGTTGCGCCCTCCTCAATAGCTACCTCAAAATCACCTGACATTCCCATAGAAAGTTCAGGAAGAGAAATAGAAAACTCTTGCTCCAAAGCATCACGTAACTCACGGAGCTGGCGGAAATACTTACGTGAACCCTCTGGATCCGGTGTCCATGGTGGCACAGTCATAAGTCCAACCACACGTAATCCTCCATCAATAGCGGCTTTTATTCCTTCGCGCACTGATGCAGGAGTAAAACCATGTTTTGATGCTTCACCTGCGACATTTACCTCTAGCAATATGTCTGGGCAAACGCCAGACTCATCGCAGGCCACAGCAAGCTGCTCAATCAAACGTACATTATCAATGCTATGAATACAGCTAAAAAGCTGAAGAGCATGGCGAATTTTATTACGTTGAAGTGGTCCAATTAAATGCCAATCTGCCCTACCACACAACTGCGACTTAGCAAGAGCCTCTTGCACGCGATTCTCACCAAATAACGATAGTCCGCAATTACGTGCCTCATCAATTATCTCTGGTGGGAATGTTTTAGACACTGCCACAAGCTGGACCGACATTGGATCGCGCCCTGCTCGTGCACAAGCAGCATCAATTCTGGCATAGATTGAATCTATTCTTGTCTGCAAATCATCTTCATTCATTATTTATCAATCCAACTCTATTACTTTGCAAAGATGCTCATGTGGGTTATAAATTTGTACTTGGTCATGCATACCAAGCTTCACTAATGTTTCTCTACAGCTGTTATGTGCCAGTGGCACGGTATTACAATCAAAGCTTATATGAGCAAGAAATACAGACTTAAGCCTGTCAGTTGCAATAGAAGACAAAAGCTCCTGAGCTTGAGCATTAGACAAATGACCTCTGTCACCTCTTACTCTGCACTTTAGGTCCCAGCATCTGTCCGACTCAAGAAGCATGTCCAAATCATGATTAAACTCAAGAACGAGCGCATCACAATCGCTTAGGAAAAGGCGTGTTGTTTCTGTAGGCACACCCATATCTGTAGCAATTCCTAGCTTATGCTTGCCATCGACAATAACATAAGCCACAGGACCAGACACATCATGAGGAATTGTAAATGGTGTAATTTTCAAATCACCCAATTCAAATTCAGAGCATTCTGTAACTACATTCCAAGGAAGCTCTGCAAAGCGATTAGGATCACCTTTGAAAAAAGAATAAGTGGCAGCTTCAGATGTATTGTATGTAGCAAACAAAGGCACTTCGCATTTCTTAGAGAGAACTGGGATACCAGATACATGGTCACCATGCTCATGGGTTATGCAAATACCATTAAGCTTGGAAAGCAAATCCTTTTGATTTATTTTCTCTGTATAAACAGAGCCATCATCATTCAAAGGGGTAATGCTTGCAAGCTTTTGTGTTGGATCTATCTCATATGGGCGATTATTTAGCACAACATCAAGTCGATTACATAGCTCTTTACATGAAAGGCCTGCATCTACCAGGATGCGTGTATCACCAGATTCTACGTAGATAGAATTACCAGAGCTGCTGCTTGATAAAACCGAAAATTTCATATATTGTTGAGTTAAATTATTTTATTACTTTGGTTCTGGCAAAAGAATATGCCAAGGCAAAGAAAGATTATTATCTGTGGTTACACTCATTGTATCAGTTGCATAACCTTCAGGCACATTAGACTTAGCTGTAATATTACGTGGTAACTGAACCTCAACAACCTCTGGAGCTGGAATTGTGGTAGTTGTTGTAGTAGAAGTTGTTGTGGTAGTTGTAGTTGTTGTCGTTGGTGCAACAGCAGGAGGAATAGTAGTAGTCGTTGTTGTAGAAGGAGCAACAACTACATTCTGTTCTTTTGGCTGTGGTTTTTTCACAGGCTGATTATTTACAACCTGAGGTGGATTACTTAACTCAGCTTGCTTCTTATCTATATCTGCCTTCAATTGTTCAAGAGCTTCACGTTCTTTCTTTAGTTCCGCTAACAGTCCAGACAACTCATTTGCCTGAGAATCTACAACCGGTGCTACTGTTTGCTGCGTAGGAACAACAACCTCTTGTGGCACAGCCTTAATTCCTGCTCTTTCTAACAAAAGTAGTTGTGTAATCTGATTATCTTTCTCAATGAATTTTGAGAAAAATGCAAATCCCAGCACACAAAAGCAAACAACAAGAATTATTGTTGAAACTAAGAAGCAAATTGTAATTTGACTTTGTCTTCTACGGGATTTCTCTCGCTCTGCCTCTAAATAGCTTTGAAAAGCCTTAAGCACAGGGAATTGCTCTTCACTATCATTTGATGCAAGCATCAATTCAAAAAGGTCTTTATTATCATCCTTCATATACATACCTCATTTTGTTAAATCAAAATTACTTGTGTAATACCATGTGTGATAGATTTGTTTTCAATGGAGATGGCTTTGTATTAGTATTTCCACCTCCGAGTTCCCGATTATCGAATAGCAAACCTGCTCCATTTTCTAATTCTTCAATACGACGTTGAAGAGTTTCCTCTGTCATTTTCCATTGCTGGCGAGCCTCTTCAAATTCTTTTTCAGCGGCAAGCAGAGCCATTTCTCGGCGTTTTAATAAATTATTAACTGACTCAAAATCAGCACTGCGAGATTCTGCTGCAGAAAGCTGTTCTCTAAGTGCTGTCTCTTTTTGCATAAGCATACGATAGCGTTGCTCAAGAGCTGCTGCATTTGACTCGCCACGAGCAACATCAGCTTGATGATGGCGACGCTCTGCTTCAAGCTCCTGCTGTAGCTTTGCTATTTGCTTATTTGCACGTTGCTCGGACATCTCTGCACGTGTAAGCTCACCTGGATCACGCTGCATTACACGCTCCAAGCGCTGCAATTCTTCATGTAATACACGCTGGCGCTCAATACTCTTTGAACGTGCTGTAAAATTCGCTTCTTTCTCTTCCTCAAGTGTCTTACGTAAAACATTGATTGATTCATCTGCAAAACGCTTTATAAGAGAAATATCGTCTTCTGTATAATTATCTTCTGTCATCTTTTGAGCAGAGATATTTTCTAATTGAGATCTTAAAGCATCTGCTTCACTTATAGCGTCCTTCAATTGCTCTTCAAGCATTTTTTCACGACGTGATTGAACAACATCTGGGCGTTCCTCAAGCTGTTTTTTAAGTGTAGCGACCAATTCATTATGCTCTGTATCTCGAGTATTTGAGAAATCCAAAAGCTCAGAATATTCCTCTTGCAATTGTGCTAACTCTTCAAGAGCTGAATCATTGCTCTGCTTGAGTTTTGTAAGTTCTTCATTAAGAGCTGTTGATTTTTCTTCTGCTGCTGAACATTTTTCTTCTGCAGTAGCAATTTGTGCTGTAAGCTCTTCAACTTTTGCTAATTCAGCAGAAAGAGCATCTGTAAGCTCTTTCTTTGCACCTTCGGCAAGAGCAAGAAGTTCTTTTGATAAATCATTATTTTCTTTAGCAATAGCCAACTCAGCACTAAGATTTGTTGCTTGTTCTTGAAGCTCATCTATTTTTTTATTGAGCTCTTGCTTCTCTGCAACATCTTCCTCGTGTGCCTTAACAGCACTTTCCAGTGATGAAGTTACTTGCTCTACAAGTTGTTTTGTTTCTTCAAGTGCTGTTTCTACTACATTCTTTTCTGCCAAAAGAGTGAGATATTCTTCTGTTTTTGCAACTGGTATAGCAGGTTCTGGCACAGGAGCATTCTGTATTGCTTCAATCTGAATAGTTTCAAGTTTCTTAAGCTTTTCAGCAAATGAATCACGCTCATTTTCTGATGCAGCGAGTTGTTGTGCGAGTAACTGAGCTTGATTTCTCAACTCATCACACTCATTTCTTAAAGTATCACTCTCTACGACATCCTGCTCCACTGCATTTTGCTTTGAAGCAGAAAACTCTGCCTCCAACGCTGTTTTTGCTTCCTCTATCGCTGTCTTTTCAGCAATAATATCATCAATTAACTGTGCGTTTATTGCTAATTGTTGATTTGCTGATTCTAGAGCTGTCTCAAGTGAAGCTTTCTCTGCTGTAAGAGCATCAATTTGCTCTTGATTGCTTGGTAAAGGTTCCTGAGTAGCATCGGTATTTTGTTGTTTTGCTACTTCAAGTTCTGCTTCAAGTGTTGCTTTTTCTGCAACAAGTGCTTCATTTTCCGACAAAAGCTGTTCGCGTTCTACACGTAAATCATCGGCCTCACGTTGTGCTAATTCTATAGCATCCTTAGCTTCTTGACGAACTTGTTCAAGTTCCTGCTCTAACTTTTCTACTATGCCAGATGAAGCAACATCTGTTTGTGTTGCTTCTGGCTGTTCCCATGCTTCATCACCAAACAATGAAATTTGGCGATTTGCCTTACGCTCTTCTAATTCTCGCTTATGGAAACGAACTGCTCGCATAGGAATTTTTCCCTCTTGGGCCAATATTTCAATTGCTTTTGGATTGTAAGGTCCTTTAAAGGATCCATCTGGCAACTCAATCATTGTAACCATACCAAGATCGTCCAAATCACAAGCACGCATCCAATTTGTGCGATCTGTTGAGACTTCATCATCTGGCATAACACGACCATCAGCAGCCCAATGAGTCAATCCAATCGTGTTGATGGGACCAAACACAGTACCATTGCTCATACGGACAAACCATTCTTTATTTTCAGTCATAGTTTCTTCTTTTTCAATTGCCATAATATTACAATTCCTAAATTTTACTTTTTGAAGAAATGTTTCCAAAAGCCATTATCTTTACTATTTTTTTCAAAATCGAAAGAAGGTGTTTCTTCTTTACCAGAATCCTGACTAGTCTTAGATGCACGCTGAGCACGCAAAAACATCAATTCCTTTTGAAGCTGAGCTTCTAATGAAAGAGCTTGCTTAACCTTAACTTTATCTTCTGCTGGAATTTCACCATTTTCATCAACATGGATAATAGCTTCATCTCTGGAAGATTTGGTAGAATTTGAAAAATTCGCAGAATGTATTTCTTGCTCTGTTGTTGCAGAATTTACATCAACGACAAACTCTTCGCCATTGTCATTTGTAGAAAGAGTTATAACATCTTCAGCTGGGTCATCAATCACATTATTTAAAGCACGTGAGAGTCTTCGTTTAATTTGATTTGCTGCATCAGCAAGATGTTGAGAACGCATCTGTTCATTTGCCAAATGCTCGCGAGTTATAGATAACGAATCAGCTAGTTCATGCTTCTGCTGAAGCAATTGCTTATTTTCTGACACTAGCTCATTATTTTCTCGTTCCAGAGTAGCAGCACGCAATGCCTCAGCCTCAAAGGCTTTACTTGTTGCTACAGCTTGATCTGCACGAAGTTGCTCTTTAATCAAATCATTTTGAGCTTGTTTAACTGCAGTAAGCAGTTCTATCTTTGTTTGTTCTAACTCTGACTTTATTCTTTCAATTTGAATAATCAACTCACTCTTTTCTGAAGAAAGATTATCGATTTTAGCAGCAGAAGCTCTCTCTTGTTCTTTCAAGCTGGCAAGTTTTGCCTCAAGTGATGTATTGACAGATAAAAGTTCTTCATTCTTTGTTGCAAACTCAGCTTTTTGCTTATCAGCATCTAATTTCACGGATTGAAGCTTATTTTCTAAAGAAGAATTCAAATCTGCTAATGTTGTTTTCTCAATGGAGAGTTTGGATAATTGTTGTTTAACATCATCACCGAATTGCTTAGCTTCTGCTAGTTCTTGTTTTAATGTTGAATTTTGCAAATCAAGTTCAGATTTTTGCAAAACCCATTCTTGTCTATATTTCTCCAAATCCGATTTTATAGCATTTGCTTCTGCTTCCAAATTAGATTTTGCCTTTATTAGTGCAGATTGTTCTACAGTAATATCATTTAATTGCTTATTGGCATCTGCGGTTTGTTGTTCAAGAGAAATAATTTGCCCTTTTGCTACTGCAAGCTCAGAATCTACAGTGGCTTTACTTGCTACCAGCTCTGCATATTTTTCGGATAGCTCAGATTGCTGCTTCTCTGCTGTTGTCTTAGCAGCATCAAGCTCTGTTTCCAAAACTTGTTTCTCTGCTGCAAGAGTTGTTTTCTCTGCTGACAGCTTTGCTAGCTGCTCGCGAACATCTGCAGACTTCTGCTCCAAAGAAGCAATTTGCTGCTTTGCTACTGCAAGCTCTGCTTCAGAAGCTACTTTACTTGCGATTATCTCAGCGTGCTTTGCAGAAAGCTCAGATTGTTGATTCTCTGCTGCTATCTTAGTAGCACCAAGTTCTGTTTCTAAAGCTTGTTTCTCTTCCACAAGAGCTGTTTTCTCCGCTGACAGCTTAGCTAACTGCTCGCTTACATCTGCAGACTTCTGCTCCAAAGAAGCAATTTGCTGCTTTGCTACTGCTAACTCCGCTTCAGAAGTAGCCTTACTTGCAGCAATCTCTGCATACTTTGCAGACAGCTCAGATTGTTGCTTCTCTGCAATGGTCTTAGCAGCACCAAGTTCTGTTTCCAATGCATGCTTCTCTTCTGCGAGAACTGTTTTTTCAGCAGATAATTTGGCTAGCTGATCACTTGTGGATGCGACCTTCTGCTCCTGAGTAACAAGCTGTTTTTTTAGTGAATCCAACTCAGCATCAACAGTTGCCTTCTCAATTTCCAACGCATCAAGCTGTTGTTTACAAACATCTAATTCTTTACTCTTTGTTGAATCATGCTCTAATGAAGCAAGAACTCCACCTGCCGAAGCGACCTCACCCACATCACCTATGCGCACAAACAAACTCGCATTAGATGGCAAATTAGCTGCCAACTCATTATTTTCAACAAAATCTGTGGCAAATGGACCAAATAATTGGAAAGACTCTTCTGTCGACATAACAATACAATCGAAGCCTACTGCTTCGATTGAACCTGCACATTGCCACACTACCTTATCACGCGATACCTTAGTTGTAACCTCAATAACTCCGTTTATAACTAATTCGCGTAATTTTGAAAATATTATCGGCCCATGAATTATATTAGCTGTATCTAAATAATACCAGCTAGAATTTAATAAATCTGTTGCTATTTTATATCCCGTTTTCATTAGTTGTTTATTTTATCAAATCAGCAAATTCAATTCAATACTATAATAAATATAGACTCAATAAAATTCGGTCATTTTTGACATCAAAAACACAAGTATTTAATTAAGATAAAAAAACAATTTATACACACCTACAAACTCATAACATGCTATCC
>JAFPBK010000130.1 GCA_017424105.1 Kiritimatiellia bacterium
AAGTGCTAGATTGAGATAATTTATGTTAAGTTATTACAATGTAGGTGTTTAAGTATAAATATTGTTTTACTATAAACAAAAAGTCGCTTGAAAAAGTTGGTGTTTTACCTAAAAAGTCGCTTGAAAAATATAATTTTATCATTTTAATTTCTGCTCTTTTAGGTTCAAAAGTTATTTTTGAATAAGGTAATACATTATATGACATACTTCAAGGAAATCTATATGGCTATAAAGGAGCTATTTATGAAAATTTAATGGCTGATATTTTTACTAAAATGGGTAGAAAATTGTACTATTTTAACTCAAATACTTGGATTTGGAAGTATATTAAAAAATTATTCAAATTTACCCCATTTTGTTATATAAACTTTGTTGCCACAATTTTTTAATTGTGGTACAATTCAATCGTGTTATTTGATATATCTTACAGATATATTTAAGGTTAAGAAAAATTAGTGAAAGAAATATAAAAAATGAGAGACTTCAGAACGTTTACAGTCGCTCCAAAAATGCCAGAAAATTTGGCTTTTTTACAGGAATTAGCAAATAATGTATGGTGGTCATGGAATATTGATGCATCAGCACTATTTCGTCGCATGAGTCCAGCACTATTTCGTGAGGTGCAATATAATCCAATCGCTCTGCTTGCTAAGATTGGCCAGGAGCGCTTAGAAGAACTTTCTTTGGATCGTTCATTCCTATCACAGATGAATTCTGTACATGAGCAGTACAAAAAAGAGGTGCTAACTTCTAAGAACTGGAAAGATAACTCAAAGCCACATCCATGTATCGCATATTTCTCTATGGAATTTGGTTTGCATGAGAGTATTCATATCTATTCTGGTGGTTTAGGTATTTTGGCTGGTGACCACCTAAAGTCAGCATCTGATTTGGATGTACCTCTTTGTGGTATTGGTATTCTTTATGAGGAAGGTTATTTTGAGCAGCATCTTGATGGTACTGGTTACCAACAGGAAAATTATCCAAAGAATGACGTATATTCATTGCCAATTCGCCATGCACTAGATAAGAATGGAAATCCAGTAGTGCTTACAGTGCCACTGCCAGAGGGCCCAATGCACTTTACAGTTTGGCGCTTAGATGTTGGTCGCATTCCATTGTTCTTGCTAGATACAAATCTACCAGAAAACAATCCAGAGCTACGCCATGTAACAGGCCGCCTCTATGGTGGTGATAAGCTAAATCGCCTACGTCAGGAGGTACTACTTGGTCTTGGCGGTATGCGCGCACTTGAGGCTCTTGGATATGATGTTAAGGTTAGCCACATGAATGAAGGTCATGCTGCATTCTTAGGTATTGAGCGTATGGCAACAGCAATGCGCGATAAGAAGCTAACCTTTGAGGAGGCACGTGAATTTGTTCGCCGCACTAGTGTATTTACAACACATACACCAGTTCCAGCAGGTAATGAGACATTCAAGCTAGATTTGCTATATTCTCACCTGAAGGCAATTGAGGGAGAGGGTGGTATTCCAGCAGATGTAACAGTTTCTATGGGTCGTGCACCAGGTGACACAACAAGCGATGAGCTATCAATGACAATTCTTGGTTTGAATTGCTCTCGCTATAACAATGGTGTAGCAAAGCTACATGGAGTTGTTGAGCGTCATATGTGGCAGCATTTGTGGCCTGATTATCCACTTGAGGAAGTACCAATTGGTCATGTAACAAATGGTGTTCATGTTCCAACATGGATTTCTTCTGATAACAGCCATCTTTATGCACGCTTGCTTGGCCCAGATTGGGCAATGCACCCACTTACACCAAAACAGATTTCTAAGATTGATCTAATCCCAGATGAGGAAATTTGGCGCGTACATGAGTCTGGCCGTGCACATTTGATTCGCAGCACACGTGAGTTGCTAGAGCATACATTGCAGCGTAACAATGCAGCTCCAGAAGAGCTGACAAATGCACGTAGCGTACTCAATAAGGATGCTTTGACAATTGGTTTTGCTCGCCGCTTCGCAACCTATAAGCGTGGTAATCTTCTATTGTCAGATCGTGAGCGTCTAAAGCGCTTGCTCAACATACCTGGACGCCCTGTTCAGTTTGTATTTGCAGGTAAGGCTCATCCAGCAGATAATGAGGGTAAGGCACTTATTCAGCAGATTTATGAGTTTTCAAAGGACCCAGCAGTTCGTGGCAAGATTATCTTCCTAGAGGATTATAATATGCACATGGCTCGCCGTTTAGTACGTGGTGTTGACGTATGGTTGAATACACCACGTCGTCCAATGGAGGCATCTGGTACTTCTGGTATGAAGGCATGTATCAATGGTGCAATTCACGTTTCCACACTTGATGGCTGGTGGCCAGAGGGTTATTCTAAGGAGTGTGGCTGGGCAATTGGCAAGGGTGAAGAATTTGCTGATTGGCGTTACCAGGATTTCTCTGATGCACAAGCTTTATACAACTTGCTTGAAACAGAGATTATCCCTGCATTCTATGATCGACCAAATGGTGAGCTTCCTCTAAAGTGGATTGCAATGATGAAGGCATCAATCAAGATGAGTATCTACAGATTTGCAAGTACACGTATGGTTACTGACTATTGCAATATGGCATACGATGGAGCATGGGCTTCTTTTGATAAGCTAAGCGATAATAATTTTGCTATTGTTAAATCAGAAATCCAGGAGAGAAGTCGTATTACAGCAGAGTGGGATAAAGTTTCTGTTACATTCCCAGTTGCAGACCGCGAGCTAGGAAAGGGCAGCTACGTAGGAGATACATTCAATCTGACAGCAAAGGTAACTCTTGGTGCATTGAAGCCAGAGGATGTTGTTGTTGAATTCTACTATGGAGCAACTGAGTCAGATAATGTTGTTTCAGGTCAGAGTGTTGAGATGACACTTGATAAGGATCTAGGTAATGGTGTTTATAGCTACAAGTGTGAGGTAACCTGCAAGCAGGTTGGTTCATTTGGCTATTCAGCACGTGTTACTCCAAAGGGCGAGCCTTGGAAGGTTCTAATGCCTGGTTATATTACTTGGGCAAAATAAATAATTGAAGATGGGTGAGCATTTTGTTTACCCATCTTTAATAAACAATCGCCAGGTAAATCAAATTAAAGAAAATGATTACCTGGCGAATAAAAATAAACAAATCATTTTACGATATACTTAGGAGGAGAAAATATGGCTCCAAAATCAAAAACAGCAAAAGCATCAGGTAAGGGACGTAATCCACGCATCCTTATTGTGACACCAGAGATTACTTACTTGCCAGAAGGCATGGGTAATATGGCAAATCACATGACTGCAAAGGCAGGTGGTTTGGCAGATGTTTCTGCATCCTTGGTAAGTGCACTTTTTAATCAAGGCGCTGATGTTCATGTGGCTCTTCCACATTATCGTAAAATGTTTCATGTTGATGTAGGAAATCTTATTGATAAAGAGCTGATGGTTTATAAATCTGTGCTTCCTGAAACACGCATTCATTTAGCACAGGATCGTGTGTTCTATTATCGCGATACAGTTTATAGTTCATATAGTGAGGATAATCCAAAACTTGCATTGGCATTTCAGCGTGAGATTATCAATAACATTATTCCTACTGTACGCCCTGACCTAATCCATTGTAATGATTGGATGACAGGTCTTGTTCCTGCTGCAGCACGCCGCCTCGGTATTCCTTGCTTATTTACAGTTCACAATATTCATACGCAAGAGGTAACACTTGAGCGCATTGAAAATACAGGAATTGATGCAGCAGAATTTTGGCAGAATCTTTATTTTATGCGTCCTCCATATAATTATGAGGAGACACGCTCAACAAATCATGTAGATTTACTTGCAAGTGGTATTTTTGCTTCTCACTATATCAACACAGTTAGCCCAACCTTCCTAAAGGAGATTGTTGATGGCTGGCATGATTTTGTTCCACCTCAGATTCGTAGAGAGATGCAGTCAAAGTATTATGCTGGCTGTGCAGAGGGAATTTTGAATGCACCAGATGCAGCAAATCATCCATCTGTAGATCCACATATCCCAATTAAGTATAATGCAGAGACACATCGCGAAGGTAAGCTTGCTGCTAAGCGTATTCTTCAGGAACGTTTATTCTTGGATAAGGATGATGATGCACCAATCTTCTTCTGGCCATCACGCCTTGACCCAGTTCAAAAGGGATGCCAGCTTCTTGCTGATATTTTGTATCGCAAGGTTTCACAATATTGGGATAAGAAGTTGCAGATTGTTGTTGTTGCAAATGGATCCTATCAGCGCGTGCTAAGTGATATTGTTAACTTCCACGATATTCATAATCGCGTGGCAGTTGTTAATTTCACTGAGGAATTATCAGGCTTGGCATTTGCAGCTAGTGATTTTATTTTGATGCCTTCTTTGTTTGAGCCATGCGGTTTACCGCAGATGACAGGTGTTCTATATGGTACTCTTCCAATTGTACACAATACAGGAGGCTTGCATGATACTGTGGAGCATTTCAATTCTTATGCTTCAACAGGTAATGGATTTGTATTTGATAATTATGATTCAAATGCCTTGTCTTGGGGTATGGATGAAGCTATGAATTTCTGGAATTTACCAAAAGAGAAACGCGAGCAGGAAATTACACGAATTATGCGCGAAGGTAATGCTCGCTTTACCCATGAGGTGTGCGCAGAAGCATATATTGACATGTATGAAAAAATGCTTCAGCGCCCATTGCTTGAGTACTAATTTTATTTATAGAAAAGTTTTAATAAAATGGCCCGAAGGAAACAAGAACCAATAATAGACTCAATTGAGCCAATTGAGAATAAAGATTCAGAAATAGAGTACAATCCAGTTCCATCTAAGTGGTGGATTGTTGTTTCTATCGCTATGTTTATTTTCACATTTTTTTCATTTATTGCATTGGTTACATATAATTGGCATGATGTAGCATCACTGACTAGTGATAGAAATCCTATTGAAAATAATTTGATGGGTATTGCAGGTGCGAATTATACATACCTGTCATATCAACTTTTTGGTATTGCATCATGGTTAAATCCTTTGTGGTTTTTTATTTGCGCTATTGCATTTGCCCGTAGAAAGCGTCTGGCTTGGCGCTTTATGTGGATGTTATTGATAACATTATCTATATCAGCATTATTCCAGCTTTTCTTTAAATACAATCTTACATACTTACTATCTGCAGATGGGCTTAATATTGCTCCTAATGGCGGAGGTGTTTTAGGTTATGTGTTTGTTGATTTACTAGTACTAAAATGGTTAGGTATGCTAGGATGCATTTTGATATTTGTTCCAATTCTTTTATTCAGTATAGTTTTGCTAATAGGATGGGAAAGAATTGGATGCTATATTATTGCATTAAAGCAACGTATTGCAGCAGTTGATGAATACGAAAAGGCTGAGTTAGCTGAGTTGCGTCGTCAGGAACGTGAGCAAAAAGAGTTGGCTCGTCAAGAGCGCTTGCGTAAAGAAGCAGAACTAAAACAGCAGCGCAAGGAAGAAAAGCTAGCGGAGGCACGTGAACGCCAACGTAAACGCGAGGAAGCATTATCACGCAAGCAAGAATCAGTAAAGAAACGTAAAGAAAAAGCTACAACAATTGCTGAGCAATTAGATAATGAAAATCAAGATGATGATTCATTTGAGGACAATAATCAAAATGGATTAGGCTTCATTGGTTCTGATGATTTTGATACAAATGATATTGTTGAACAAGATGATATCAATCAAACAAATGAAGATGATGGTATAATTCAAGTTGATACAAATTTGAATGATGATTCTTCATTAACCAGTTATGTTCCTCCATCAAAAAAATCTACTCGTACTAAACCAAAAAGAGAAGAGCCATCAATTGAACACCATGAGGTTGAAACTATAGCAAAGGGCCGTAAAGGTGTTGTTGTTGAGTCTCCTGATAATAAAGCATCCTTCTCATTGCCTTCAACATCAATGCTAACCCCAGCTGTTAAGCCATCAGATTTTTCTGGAACCGCAGATGAAATTAAGTTTAAGAGTCAACTGATTGAAGATACGCTTTCTGAATTTAAAATTAAAGTTAATGTATTTAATGTAGTCAGTGGACCAGTAATTACATGTTATGAGTTAAAGCCTGAGGTAGGTGTTCGCGTTGAAAATATTTCTCGCTACGCAAATAATCTTCAGATGACACTCGAAGCAAAGAGCATGCGTATTCTTTCCCCAATACCAGGTAAAAATGCAATTGGTATTGAGGTGCCAAATAGCATTCGCCGTCCAGTAAATATTAGAGAAGTAGCAGAGAGCCCAGAGTGGAAAGAAAACACAAAGAAGATGGCTGTTCCAATGCTACTAGGTGAAGATATCAGTGGCAAGCCAGTAATCGCAGATTTGGCAAAGATGCCACATATGCTTGTAGCAGGTACAACAGGTTCAGGTAAGTCTGTATGCTTAAATTCTATTTTGGCAGGATTTATGCTTAGCCGCACCCCAGAGGAATTACGCCTGATTATGGTTGATCCAAAGAAGGTTGAGTTTACTCCTTATGCTGATTTACCTCACCTTATTGTTCCTATTATTACCGAGGCAAAAAAGGTTGCTGCCAGCTTGCAGTGGGCAATTGCTGAAATGAATCGCCGACTTGATATGTTTAAGAAAGTAAAGGTCAGAAACATAACAGGCTTTAATAATCGTGAGCGAGCAAAGCAAACAACTCTCTTTGGATTTATGGAAGATGAAGAGGAGGAATTGCCAGATAAGCTTCCATATATTGTGATTGTTATTGATGAGATGGCAGATCTTATGCTTTCTGCAAAGAATGATGTAGAGCCAAGAATTGTTCGCCTGGCTCAGCTTTCTCGTGCTGTTGGTATTCATATGATTCTTGCAACACAGCGCCCATCAGTAAATGTTATTACAGGTTTGATTAAGGCAAACTTTCCTGCACGAATTGCATTTAAGGTTTCTCAACGCGTTGATAGTAATACTATCCTTGATCAAGTTGGTGCTGAGCATTTAATTGGATATGGCGATATGCTATTTAGTGATCCATCACAAGGTTCAACATATCGTGGACAAGGTTGTTGGATTAGTGACCAGGAGGTTGAGGATTTAGTAAATTCCTATAAGAAGCAGGGCGAACCAATTTATGTTGCAGAGCTAAAGGAAAAATTGGACAATATTTCAGGCTCAGGTGATGAAGGCAGTTCATTTGCTGGTGATTCAGATGGTGGCAGTGCTGGTGGCTCTGGAGAAGAGGATGCTGATACAGAATTGATGCGCAAAGCTTTGGAGTATATTGTTCAAACAAGAAGAGCATCAACATCATCAATTCAGAGAACTCTACGTATTGGATTTAACCGTGCAGCGCGTATTATGGATGAACTTGAAGCACGCGGTTGTATTGGCCCTGCAAATGGTAGTGGACCACGCGAAATTTTACGTACAACACTTGACCCAGCAGATGATGTTGGTGAAGAATAATCAATTTAGGGAGGATTAAATTATGGCATTAGGACAAATCTTTAAGACTACTCGCACGAATAGAGGTTATTCTATATCTGAAGTAGCAGATCGCATTAAAATGAGTCCGCAAATGATTGCTGACTTGGAACAAGAAGATTATAGCCGTATTGCAGCGTTAATTTACGGGAAAGGCTATGTTCGTAAATATGCTGAATTTTTAGGTCTTGATTACCGCCCTTTGGTTGAAGAATTTAAAAATGCTTTTGGAAATGATAATGTTGAAAAACCATCTGTTCCACTTGAGAGCTTTGATCCTGAAAGTGGTATGATAACAAAGGTTGTTCCACAAACTGCTCCACGTCAATCTCAATCAATTCAACAGCCTGTTGCTACACCAATTGTTCAGACAGTTGCTGCACCAAAATCTTCTCCTGCTGTTGAAGTTTCGCAACAACCTTCTGTTGCAGAAGAAGCAAAATCTCAAATTCAAGAAAGTGCTAATAATTCTTTATTTGCTGATTTTGAATCAGCAAGTGAGCCAACAGCTCAGTCAAAAGAATCCATTGTAGGATTAGATTCATCAGCTGATAAATCAGATACTTTTGTTGCTCCAGGACAACCTGCTGTTTCTCAATTAACTCCATCAATGCAACCGCTTAATACAACAGGTAATCTTGGTGTTCATCCTCGATATACTTTACCTCCAGAAAAGTATACTCCTCGAACAACAACCTTTAAGCCAGAGCAATTAGCTTCAGCACCAGCACCTGAACCAATTGCACTATCCGTTGCTCCATTCTCATATCCTGAGCCTGATGGTGTGTCTGTAGAATCAGATGACGTAACACCTGTTGTTAATGTTTCTGATAAGGAAGAAGAAGATAGTATCTTTTCTAAACCATCAGGTAGTCCATTTCGTGCAGTATATTCTAGAGATGCAGAAAAAGAAGTATCCAAATCGAAAAAATCTTTTTCATTTGCTGAAATTTTAAATAAGATTATTGCTTATTTTAAAGATGTTTTTAGTAAAGATTCAGGTGATGATTTAACAAATACTCTTGCTCGCAAACAACGCCGATTAGGTTTTTGTATTGTTGTTGTAATTATTGTTGTTCTTGTCGCGATTTTTTCATTCAGTGGAAGCAGTGATCAAGTAGAAACAACAGAAAATCAGACAGAGCAAGTTGTTGAAAATAATCAAGAAGAAATACCAAATTTGGTAAACAATAATGAAGATTCTAGTGTAGAAGAATTTGGTCCAGTTGAGGTAGTTCAAATTCTTTCTACACCTAAGGGTTTTGTTGATTAATTTTAAAATAATATATGAAGCAATTATTTTATCCATTTAATGAAGAAACAATTCGTTCTCTTGTTGTAGGTGATATTGTTTCTGTTTCTGGTAAAATTTATACAGGCCGCGATCGACTTCATAAGCATCTTGCTGAGACACATGTTTCTCCTGTTGATTTACACGATGCAGCTATTTTTCATTGTGGTCCAGTCGTTGTTAAAAATGCACAAGATGAGTGGCAAGTTGTTGCTGCAGGTCCTACTACATCAATTCGCGAAGAGCCATATTCTCCAACAGTAATTAAAGAGCAAGGCATTCGTGTAATTATTGGTAAAGGAGGACTAGGAGCTGGTACCTTGGCTGCTTGTTCAGAATATGGTTGCGTATATTTACAAGCAGTCGGTGGAGCAGCCGCAGTTATTGCAGAAGCAATCACGTCTGTAAAGAGTGTTTATTTTCTTGATGAGTTTGGCGCTACTGAAGCAATGTGGGAGCTGGAGGTAGAAAATCTTCAAGCTACAGTTGCTATGGATAGTCACGGAGCGAGCTTGTTTGCAAATGTTAAGGCAGCATCTGCTGATGTCTTGCATAAGCTTTGCAATGCATAAGTATTGGACTCGTCTGTTTTATTATGAAAACAAAAACTACACTTTCATTTCCTTTAGAGTTACCTATTGATGTAGAGGCTACTTTAGATTGTGGGCAAGCTTTCAGGTGGCAGCGTGTAGATAATTTATCTTCAACATCACCAATAATTATGCGTGGAGTTGTTGGTGGCAAGGTCTATGATGTTTATACACAAGATGGTTTTCTATATATAGACAATGCCACAAGGGATGAGGAAGAATTTTTTAAGAATTATTTCTCTTTGGATGTTGATTATTCTGAATTACAAGGGATAATGAAAAAAGATGTAACGCTTGCAAAGTGTTTACAATATGCACCAGGCATTCGCGTATTGCGTCAACCTTTTGAAGAAGTGCTTTTTTCTTTTTTAATCAGTCAGAACAATAATATCAAGCGCATAAAAAAAATAATCAACACTATGTGTGAAACTTGGGGTGATCGCATTTCTTATGAAGGCGTAGATTATTATACTTTTCCATCAGTAGAAACGTTAGCAAAGCTAACTACAGATGATTGGGCGATACTTCATGCAGGCTATCGTGTACCAGGTTTAATGGATGCAGCACAAAAGCTTTCCTCAGGAGATTTTAATCCTGAATGTTTAGAGACGCTCAGTTATGAAGAGGTTTTTAAGAAACTTCAGGAAATTCATGGAGTCGGCCCAAAGGTATCTGCTTGCGTAGCATTATTTGGTTTAGGTTATTTTGAAGCATTCCCAATAGATGTATGGATTAAGCGTGCGATGGCAGAGCTATTCCCAAAAGGTTTGCCAAAGAATATTCTTCCATTTGCTGGCATAGCTCAGCAATATATATTTCATTACATCCGCACCGCTGTACACTAATCGACACTGATAATGTTTGTGTTTTTAACACGGATATGCGTACACGGATGTGCTTTTATTGTATAGGGATATTTTTAAGAACACTAATATGCACTGATATTCACGAATGATTTAGGTTTATTTGTGACTTAGGTATCTGGGTGTATTAAAATAATTCTAATCACAATCCCCCATATAACCAACATATCTCCATTCGTGTGTATTCGTGCGTATTGGTGTCCTTTATTCCCAAATACAAACTCATTCGTGTATGTGTATTAGTGTTTTGATCGCTTGCTTATTGTCTTTGCGATAATCCAAAAGATTCCTGATACGATTATTACACCTATAAATGCAAAGGCAACACTTGCTTCGCCTTTTGTATATGTGCCAAGTAATGCATAAATCGCAGATACTGTTGCATTGCCTAACAATAATCCCCAAGCAGTGGAACAAAGTGGGAACTTTTTTATTCCAGCATATAAAATTGATGCTTCTGCAAGCACAGGAACTGGGCGCATCGCTAATATCCAACATACGCCATTACTGGTGTTTGTTTTCTCCAATTGCTTTATTTCTTCCTGTTTGATTAGCTTTTTTGCAGCAGAAGTAAAAAATCTTCCAAGAAAATATCCAATAAAGGATGAAATGTTCATTGCCATAAATGAAATCCAAAAACCATTCCAAAAACCTAAATAATAACCACACAATGTGCTGGCAAGACTTGAAGGTATTGGTAGTAAGATGTCACTTGCTAATGTGATAAATAAAATATTACGTACAAAAACGCGATTTTCTTCGCGTTCAGCCTGTTCTAAAAATTTATCAAATAATTCATTTATTTGGTTGCCCCAAATCAAAAAGGTTATTATAATAATAAATGAAATAAGAGAAAATTTGATTATCTCGGATTTGTATTTAGAAAAAATATTCATATTGGCAAAATTTTCGTTGGTATACATAAAAAAGCAATTTATTTGAATTGTAACAAAATTTTGGCAAAATGAGTATGAAAATTATGGTGAATTTATTATGGCTATCGAAAAATCAGTTTCAGATATCGTAGCACTTGCAAGTGCTTTTTATGATTCTGCAGTTTTATTTTCTGCTTTAGATAATAAAATTTTTGAGGAAATAGAAAAAGCAGGTGGCTCTGCAAATTTGCAAACACTTGCAGAAACTACTCAAAATAGCGAGCGAGGACTTCGCCTTTTGCTTGATGGTTGTGTAGCTATCGGTATTCTTAAAAAGGATGGAGATATTTATTCAAATACCCAAGCTGGTAAGCTTGCTTTGGTACAAGGTGCTCCAGCAGATCTTACTCGAGCAATTTGCTATAATAGAGATGTATATGGTGCGTGGGGTAAGCTTTCTCAATTGGTGAAAACAGGTACAGCTGTAGAGTCTCCTCAGCTGCATCTAGGTGATGACTATGAACGTACACGACGCTTTGCGCTTTCAATGCGCGGTCGCGCAATGGCAATTGGTCGTGGTGCCGTGCCTCTGATTGATTTAAGTGGTTGCAAAAAGCTTCTTGATTTGGCAGGTGGTCCAGCAGCGTACGCAGAACTTTTGGTTCGTGCAAATTCAGAGTTGAGCTGTGTTACTGTAGATGTGCCTGCAATTTCTGCGGTGGCACGTGAGCTGGTTGCAGAGCAAGGGCTGTCTGAAAGAATTGAGTGTCGCGCTGGTGATTATCATACAGATACTTATGAGGAGGGTGCATACGATGCCGTAACTATTTTTGGCGCACTTCACCAAGAATCCCCAGAGGATATTGTTGATATTCTAAAGCGTGCAAGAAAAGCTCTTCGTCAGGGTGGTAAAATTTTCATTATGGATATGATGACAGATGCAACTCATACCTCACCAACATTCTCTGCACTTTTTGCCGTTAATATGGCTTTGACAACAACTAATGGTTGGGTCTTTTCTGATGCAGAAATTAAAGGCTGGTTAGAAGAGGTAGGCTTTATTCCTGGTGAAACGCAAACAGTTCCTCCTCCAATGCCACATTGGATTGTTTCCGGCATTGCAAAATAAAATCGCATAATTCTAATATGGAAAAGAGCAATTACCCACAGTATACTCTGCCACCACCTGAGGCAGCAAGAATTTACCCAAATATGATCCGCCGCATCATGTTTTTGGGGGTTGGTGTATTTGCAATTTTCCTCCGTTTAATTACATTTCCAATCAGGTGCTGCTATTCAAAGAAAACAAATACATATCTTGTATATGAGCCTTATGGTATGGGTGATGTAATAGCATTACAGCCATTTGTTCTTGCATTGGCAAAATCAGGCAGTAAGGTTATTGTTGCAATTAAACAGGAGTGGCAGGAGATTCTTCCACCACACGAAAATATTACAATTGTTCCAATCAATGTCAGCTATTCTAAATATAGAAATAAGAAGCAAGGCTTAGTTGGAACTACATTGCATACATCCAGATTGCTACGTAAGGAAGCAAGGGGTGCGATTGGCTTAGATGTGCGCGGTGATGTTCGCAGTATTTGTATTATGTATATGACAGGCTGCCGTCGCGTTGAAAGCTTCAATCGATATTTTACAGCAAATGATTGTAGTGTGCCTTGTGGCAGTGTGTTTGTTCGTCGTGCCATAGATCGCACACTTTTGCGTTACGAATTAAATAAGCTTTTGCTTCCATCGTTTGCTCAAGAATATTTTTCTTCGCCAACACTTACTCATCTAATAGACCCTGCCACAAAATGTGATATGATTGGTGGTGCAATTGCGCTTGTGCCACTTGCAGGATGGAATGGAAAAGAGTGGATTCCTGAAGCATGGAAGGGATTGATTTATTCTTTAAAATCACGAGGCCAAAAGCTTGTACTTGTGCATGGCCCAAAAGAACGAGAGCAAGCCGTTGCTGCAATTGGTGGTAATGCTTTGCTTGGAGCTGTTGATATTGTTGAGGCGACAACTGTTGGAGCATGGGTAAATATTTTAATTTCTGCAAGAGCTGTAATTTCTGTTAATACTGGACCAATGCATATTGCAGCAGCATTAGGAAAGCCTCAGCTTGTTATTGAAGGAACCAGCCGTATTCCTTTATGGGCTCCTGCAAATAGAAAAGCAATAGTAATTCATCATCAGGATGGAAAAACTATTAAGCCAATTCATCAGATAGATGCAAATGCAGAGTATTCTAAGCATGCGATGAGTTTGGTTACATCTGTTGAGGTTTTATCACAATTTGATAGGTTATAAAAAATAGTAGAAAAGAAGGGATTGTTTATGCTTTATAATGAATTTAAAGGTAAGAAAATTTCTGCATTAGGTATGGGTGGAATGCGCTTTCCAACAATAGGGGAAGACTATAATAATATTGATGAGGCAGCCACTCAAGAAATGTTTGATTATGCCATTGATAATGGAATAAATTATTTTGATACTGCATGGGGTTATCACGGAGGTAATTCAGAAGCAGCTGTTGGAAGATTGTTGAAGAAATATCCACGTGAAAGTTTTTATTTAGCTTCAAAGTTTCCTGGCTATGATGTAAATAATATGAGTAGAGTGAAGGAGATTTTTGAGGAACAGCTAAAGAGATGTCAGGTTGAGTATTTTGATTTTTATTTATTCCATAATGTTTGCGAAGCAAATATTGATATGTATTTAGATCCAAAATATGGAGTACGCGAATATTTGTTAGAACAAAAGAAAGCTGGCAGAATTAAGCATTTGAGATTTTCTACACATGCACAAATTGAAAATGTAAAGCGCTTTCTTGATGCATATGGAAGTGATATGGAATTTTGCCAGATTCAGCTCAATTGGTTGGATTGGAAGCTACAGGATGCAAAGGCAAAAGTTGAGTTGCTTCAAGAAATCAATATGCCAATATTTATTATGGAGCCGGTACGTGGTGGCAAGCTTGTAAATTTAGATGAAGAATATGTAGCTCAACTCAATCAGGTGCGTCCTGATATATCAACAGTGGAATGGTGCTTTAGATATGCACAGAGTTTTCCAACCGCAGTAGTAACTCTGTCTGGCATGTCTAATATGGAGCAGTTAAAGGATAATTTACGAATCTTTAGTGAGGACAAACCTCTTAATGAAGAAGAAAAGACTAAGCTTTTAGCAATTGCAGACAATATGATGTCAAAGAGCTCATTGCCTTGCACAGCATGTCGCTATTGCACTTCACATTGTCCTTTAGAGTTAGACATACCAAAGCTTATTGATTTATATAATGAATCAATATTTACCGAGAAAAGCTTTTTACCTGGAATGTATGTTAATTCTCTTCCAGAGAAAAAACGTCCTTCAGCATGTTTAGGCTGTAAGGCATGTGAAGCAGTATGTCCTCAAAACATAAAGATAAGCGAAATGATGAAACATTTCGACGCCATATTAAACAAGAAATAAGATACATGAGAGATTTAGAGCAAGCTAAGCAACTACTTGTCAGTGGTGGCTACACATGTGTTATTTACAAAGACGGGGAGCAATTTACCTCCGAACAAAGAGGAGTGCGCCCTTTGGTTGTGTGGTTAAATACAGGGTGTAATTTTTCTGGATTTTCTGCAGCTGATAAGGTTGTTGGAAAGGCTACTGCATTTCTTTATGTTTTATTAGGGGTAAAAAATCTTTATGCCCGTGTACTGAGCAAACCTGCACTTTCTGTTTTAGATGCAAATGGAATCAAAGTCGAGTATGAAGAGCTTGTACCAAATATAATAAATAGAAGTGGCACAGGAATGTGTCCTTTTGAAGAGGTTGTTTTTGGTGAGACAGACCCTGCCACAGCGCTTGAGTTAATTCTTAAGAAAATGCATGAGCTCCAAATTCCAATATCCTAAATTTAGTAGTTTAATACAGAACTTAGACGAAGTGGTATAGAACACAATGAGCATGCCCGATAAATATTTCATATATGGCATGCTCTTTGTTTTTTTGATGTGTGCGTGCACTTTAAGCAAAAGCTAGCACACAACACCTGTAATTTTATATGACTCTAGATTTGGTGTTTAGCAACAGAATCTAGTTTTAACGACCTCTACGACTTGGATGATGGCCTCTTGGAGGGTTTGGTCGACCATGTTTGTGGTGTGGTGGTCTGCGAGGAGCCATATAATGTGGTCTTCTAGGAGGTGCATGTCGTATAAAATGTACAGGAGGAGGTGGAGGAGGTGCGACAATAACACGAGGTGGATGTGTCACTACAACAGGTGGTGGTGCCACAACAACTGGGTCTGTATCATAATATACTGTTGTGCATGAAGAATCTGATGATAGTGCAGCACCAACGATAGTTCCAACAACCAAACCCCCGATTGCAGCTGCAGCTGAATTATGGTGGTGGTGTGAGCGTGCTTGAGCAGCCATAGGTGTTGCGATAACTGTTATTGCACAAAGTGCTGTCAATAATGTTGTTTTTTTCATAATATGCTCCTTTCGATAGTAGAGAAGCGAATTATTGTTCTTCTCTTGAATTTGTATTCATTATTACATATATTGATTCATAAAGTCAAGCATTAATTCAAAATATTTTTTTTACACAAATTAGGATTTTGACAAGATTCTCTGGATTTTGGTTATATAATATGGTTTATATGTACTAAATATAGAAAAAGAATGCTATTACCAATGATTTTTTCTTGAGAAAAAGGCTCTAAATATGGTTAAATATATTAAGTGCTTTTTATAGAAGAATTTTTTTAGATAAAATTTAGTTTAACACATCAACGAGGTAATAAATGTTTTCCGGAACATATACAGCATTAGTAACACCATTTAATAAGTCAGGTTCTGTAGATTATGGCTGCCTAAAGGCAATAATTGAGCAGCAAGTAGAGGCAGGTATTGCAGGTATTGTGCCTGTAGGTACAACTGGCGAGTCTCCAACACTTTCACATCCTGAGCATAATGAGGTAATTCGCTTTACTGTAGAAGCAACAGCTGGCCGTATGCAAGTGATTGCTGGTACAGGTGCTAATTGCACACAAGAGGCTGTTGAGCTTACAAAGCAAGCTATTGATGCTGGTGCTGATGCTTCTCTACAGATTGCACCATACTATAATAAGCCATCTCCAGAAGGTTTGTATCGCCACTTTATGACAATTGCAGATCTGGGCTTGCCAGTTGTGCTTTATAATGCACCAGGTCGTACCTCTCGCGATATTCCTATCAGCGTAGTTGAGCGCCTTGCAAAGCACCCAGCGGTTAAGGCTATTAAGGAGGCAGCAGGTGATGTTGGTCGCGTAAATTCTGTACGCTCTGTATGTGATATTGATGTGCTTTCTGGTGATGATCCGTTGACACTTCCAATGATGGCAGTAGGTGCAACAGGTGTAATTAGCGTTGCATCAAATGTGGTTCCTGCACGTGTTGTAGAAATGGTAAATCTTGCTTTGGCAGGAAATTATGCTGAAGCAATGAAGCTTCACTATGAGCTATTGCCTCTATTCCGCGATTTGTTTATTGAGGTAAATCCAGTACCTGTAAAGGCTGCTATGGCAATGCAAGGCGTAATGGAGGAGTCTTATCGCTTACCTCTATGTGAACTACAGCCAGAGAATCGTGCAAAGTTGGAAGCTACACTTAAGACTTTGAATATTATCTAAGTTTGGAGATAAATAAAATGATTTCAGTAACAATTCTAGGTGCAAGTGGCCGTATGGGCGGTGCACTTGTTCGTGCAGCAAGAAATTTTTCTAATGATATTAAGCTTGCAGCAGTAGTAGATAGAGCTGGCTTACCATGCATCGGTATGGATTCTGGTACAATTGCAGGTATCCAACCTAATGGCATTCTAATTACAGATGATTTAGATGCTGCAGTTCAGGCTTGTGATGTAGTAATCGACTTTACTTTCCATACTGCTGTTTTAACTACAGCACCAGTTGTGGCAAAGTATAAAAAGGGTTATGTGCTTGGTACAACAAGTTTGACAGCTGAGGAAGAGGCTTTAGTTGCTGAGGTGGTTAAGGTTGCTCCAGTTGTTCGCTCCCCAAATATGAGCTTGGGTGTAAATCTTCTGTTTTCACTTGTAAAGCAAGCAGCAGCTCTTCTGAATGAGGGCTATGACGCTGAAATTATTGAAATCCATCATAAGCATAAGAAGGATGCACCATCTGGTACAGCACTTGGTCTTGCAAAGGCATTGGCTGAGGGTCGCAATGTAAATCTTGATGATGTTGTTTGCTATGGCCGTGAGGGTGTTTCTGATGAAGAACGTGATCCAAAAACTATTGCTATTCATGCGGTACGCGGTGGTGATGTAGTAGGTGATCACACAGTAATTTTCGCTGCAGATGGTGAGCGCGTTGAGTTGACACATAAGGCATCAAGCCGTGAGAGCTTTGCCGGTGGTGCATTAAAGGCTGCTATTTGGATGGCAAATAAAGAGCCTGGTGTATACACAATGAAGGATGTTTTAAATATTAAATAGTTTATAATAGAAGGGAATCAAAGTTATGAAAAACATTGAGAAAAATTATAATTTAGCAGCAGAGCAATTTGCTGAGTATGGCGTAGATGCAGCAAAGGCAATTAAGTTAGCTACTTCAATTCCTGTTTCTATTCATTGCTGGCAGGGCGATGATGTTGTTGGTTTTGAGAAGGCAGCAGGCGGTGCAGATGGCGGTCTTGCAGTAACAGGTAACTATCCTGGCCGTGCACGCACTCCAGAAGAGCTACGTGCAGACTTCGAAAAGACACTTTCACTTACACCAGGTGCTTCTCGCATTAACATTCATGCTTGCTATTGCGAGCCTGTAAATGGTAAGTGCCCAGATCGTGACGAAATCACATATGCAAACTTCAAGAATTGGGTAGATTGGGCAAATAAGAACAAGATTGGTGTTGATTTTAACCCAACTTTCTTTGGTCATCAAAGGCATCTGATGGTCTTCCTTTGACAAATCAGAAGAAGGCAATTCGTGATTTCTGGATTGAGCATGGCCGCCGTTGCCGCGAAATTGCTGCTGAGATGGGTAAGAAGACAAAGTCTTCTGTACTAAATAACTTCTGGACACCAGATGGCTATAAAGACGTACCAGCAGACAGAGCAGGTGCACGTGCTCGCCTAGCAGATTCTCTTGATAAGATGTTTGAGAAGAAGTATGATGCTAAGCTAACAGTTGAGTCTGTTGAGTCAAAGCTATTCGGTGTTGGCTGTGAGAGCTTCACACCTGGCTCACATGAGTTCTACATGGGTTATGCAGCAACACGCAATAAGCTTGTTTGCTTGGATGCTGGTCACTTCCACCCAACAGAGGTAATTTCTGATAAAATTTCATCAGTATTGCAGTTCTTCCCAGAGGTAGCACTTCACGTAAGCCGTGGTGTTCGCTGGGACAGCGATCATGTAATCACACTAAATGATGAGCTAGTAGCAATTGCTCAGGAAATCATTTGGAACAAGTATGAGAAGCGTGTTCGTATTGGTTTGGACTACTTTGACGCAAGTATCAATCGTATTGCAGCATGGACAATCGGCACACGCAATATGCGTAAGGCTCTATTGATGGCTGCACTAACTCCTGCAACATTAATCCGTAAGGCAGAGGCAGCAGGTGATTATTCACAGCGTCTACAGCTAATGGAAGACTTCCGTCTTCTACCGTTTGGTGCTGTTTGGAATATGCTTTGCGAGCAGGCAGGAGTACCTGCTGGTACAGAGTGGTACGACGAGGTTCGTAAGTACGAAGCTGAAGTTACAAGCAAGCGTTAATAAAAAAGGGGCGTCCTTCGGGGCGCCTTTTGTGTTTTAATTCGGCTAAATGCCGAATTATGATGAAGCAGCACGTGGTGCTATGAAGCGGTGTTAAGCACCATGAAGCACGTCTGTGCCATATGAAGCATTGCTCCGCAATATATTTGGTTTAGATAATCAAATAATATTTGTTTTTGCCTAATTTATGGTCAACAAGAATCTATATTAAATAGGATAAGGCAAATATATCAGTTGCGCAATCTTTTGTTTTATGCTACAATTTATTACAAATAAGTAAATTGGAATTGTTTGAATTTTACTAATTTACGGAGTAAAACATATGGCAGGAAGTTTTTTAAAGAAAACAGGACTAACAGTCGCAGCTACTTTAGTAGTGGCAATGTGTATGCCTAA
>JAFPBK010000131.1 GCA_017424105.1 Kiritimatiellia bacterium
AGTTGGTCTTTGCACATCAGTTATGTGGGGTGGCATCTTCAACCTCGCAGTAGAAGGACTCGGCAAATATACTGAAAAAGCATCTGGTATTTTCATGGCTTTAGTGTGTGGTGGTGGTGTATTACCCCTACTTCAAAATGCAATTGTTGACATGCAAGGTGGTATCGGTTACCAAGCTAGCTACTGGGTAATTGTTGCTGGATTGGCTTACCTATTATTCTATGCTCTAATAGGCTCAAAACCATCTAAAAAACTCATCGACTAAGAAATTTCAACTCATAACTCTTCAAAAAGCGTGCTACTAATATGTGGCACGCTTTTTTGCTTCATAGACACTAAAAATCCACATTCCACAAATATATCTGCCTAAAATTGCAGTTTAACTCCTTGTAATTTGCCCAAATGAAAGATTTATTGTATTTTCGTAAATTAAATTAAAACCACTCAATTTTTACAACTTAATGAACACAAAAATATTGGATAAAGCAGCTGACAATATTCGTATTCTTGCTGCGTCAATGGTAGAGAAAGCTAAATCTGGACACCCAGGTGGTGCTATGGGAGGAGCAGACTTTATCAATGTACTTTATTCAAGTCATTTAGTAACAGATCCGGATAATCCCACATGGATTGCTCGCGACCGATTCTTCCTTGACCCAGGCCACATGTCTCCTATGCTTTATAGCGTTCTTGCCCTCACTGGCAAATACTCTATTGAGGAACTTCAACAATTCCGTCAATGGGGTAGCGTAACTCCTGGACACCCTGAAGTTGACCAAGAAAGAGGGATCGAAAACACATCTGGGCCTCTTGGACAAGGACACACAATGGCTGTTGGAGCTGCAATTGCAGAGCGTTTCCTTGCTGCTCGCTTTGGCAATTGGATTGAGCATAAGACTTATGCATTCATCTCTGATGGTGGTATTCAAGAAGAAATTGCACAAGGCGCTGGTCGCATCGCAGGTTTCTTGGGATTGAGCAACCTCATCATGTTCTTCGACAGCAACAAAGTTCAATTATCTACCGACGTAGATGCTGTTACAACTGAAGACTACGCTGCTAAATATCGCGCATGGGGATGGAACGTAATCGAAATTGACGGATGCGATCCTGTTGAAATATCTAAAGCGCTTGACACAGCTAAGGCTGAGACAAAATGCCCTACACTCATCATTGGCAATACAATCATGGGTCGTGGATGTGTAACTGCTTCTGGTGAAAATTTCGAAGGACAATGTAGCACACATGGACAACCACTCAGCAAATCAGGAGCTGACTTCCCTATGACTGTAAAAAATCTTGGTGGAGATCCTGATAACACTTGGGTTATTTGGGACGAGGTTAAAGAATTATATGCTCAACGCCAAGAAGAATTGCGCAACATCGTTAAAGAGCGCCACGAAGCTGAAAGAGTGTGGGCTGAACAAAATCCTGAACTTGCAGCTCAACTTTATGACTTCATCGAAGGTCGCTTGCCTGAAATAAATTTCGCAGAAATTGCCCACAAACCAGGTAGTGCAACACGCACAGCATCAGCCAACGTATTATCAGTTCTTGGTGAAAAAGTTAAGAACATGATTGTTTCATCGGCCGACCTTGCTAACTCTGACAAGACTGAAGCATTCCTCAAAAAGACAGGAGCACTTGCTAAAGGTGATTTCTCAGGAGGATTCCTTCATGCAGGTATTGCTGAGCTCACTATGGCATCAATCATGAATGGGATTATCCTTCATGGTGGCATGATGGCTGCTTGCGGAACATTCTTCGTATTCTCTGACTACATGAAACCCGCTATTCGCATGGCAGCGTTGATGAAACTTCCAGTGAAATATGTATTCTCTCACGACGCATTCCGTGTTGGCGAAGATGGAC
>JAFPBK010000012.1 GCA_017424105.1 Kiritimatiellia bacterium
TAATAAATATATCGGAGAATAAAATGAATTTGTTGTGTTTAGATCTTGAAGGTGTTTTAGTTCCTGAGATTTGGATTGCTTTTGCAGAAGTAACAGGCATACCTGAATTCAAGCGTACAACTCGTGATGAGCCAGACTACGATAAGCTAATGAACTTTCGTATTGATTTACTAGATAAGCATGGTCTTAAGCTAGATTCAATTCAAAAGGTAATTGGCGAGATTGACCCACTTCCTGGTGCCGTAGATTTTATCGCAGAGGTTCGTAAATTTGGTGAAGTTGTAATTTTGTCAGATACATTCACACAGTTTGCCGGACCACTGATGGCAAAGCTAAATCACCCAGCTCTATTTTGTAACACATTGACAATTGACGAAACTGGCCGCGTGGCAGGGTATACCCTACGTCAAAAGGACGGAAAGCGCAAGGCAATTGAAGCATTTCGTCAGATGAATGTACGCACTATGGCTGCAGGTGATTCATTTAATGATTTAGGAATGATTACTACAGCTGATGCTGGTGCTCTATTCCGTACAACACCACAAATTCGCGAGCAATTCCCTCAGGTTCCTGCTTATACAGAATATTCTGAGTTGCTAGCTCATTATAAGCGCTTCTGCGCAGGTGAATAATTAACCTCATGAATCAATCAGCTCCATTTATTGCAGCTACAGCCTCTCCACGCCGCCACAAAATTTTATCTGCTCTCGGCATAGATTTTAAGGTGGTTGTGGCAGAGTGTGATGAGGTGCACTATTTGGACGATCCGGCACGCACAGTTCAAGAAAATGCGCAGCTCAAGCATGCAGCAATTGCACAACAATATCGAGATTCTTGGATATTGTCTGCCGACACAATTGTCTGGTTTAACAATAAGTGTTTAGGTAAGCCTGCAACACTTGCAGAAGCTAAGTCTATGCTCATGAGCTATGCAGGAAAAACCCAAACTGTATATACTGGTGTGGCAGTGTCTGCACCTAATCAAGAACCTCGCTGCTTTGTGGTTACATCAACTCTTTTATTCAAGAATTATTTAGAAGCGGTAGTTGATGAATATATGAAGCTGATAGATTGCTTGGGTCGTGCAGGAGCATATGATATTGACGAATATGGGAAGCATATGTTGATAGAGAACTATGATGGTTCTTATACAAATATCATGGGGTTGCCTCAGGAGAAACTGGCTGAGGTATTAAAAGAAATGGGTTTGAATTAGAAAGGGATGCAAATGAAAAGGCTGATTACATTTATCGCTGAAGGATTTGGCTTAGGCTATTCACCAGTAGCACCTGGAACAGTTGGTTCTCTGTTAGGTTGTTTACTTGTTTGGGGTTTGACAATATTAAATTTCAATATTTATGTTAACATTGCAATTTGTGTTGTGCTTACATTGATATGTATCCCTATTTGCTCTGTAGCGGAGAAATATATCGGTAAGACAGATCCAGGCAGTGTTTGTGCTGACGAATATTTGCTTTTCCCAATTTGTATGCTTGGTCTTTATGACAAATGGATGGAGCATTGGTGGCTAATGCCAATGTGCTTTGTAGTTGCACGTGTAATGGATATAGCAAAGCCATTTCCAGCATATCAGTTGCAAAAACTCCATGGTGGTCTAGGTATAACCATAGACGACTTAGTAGCTTCTCTTTATGCTTTGGGAGCTAATTGGATTCTTTATTCACTAATTGTATGAATAAACTTTAAGACTTAGAACAGCAATTTTATTATTAAATTTTCGTCATTTAATGGAAGATTAAGACGACGCGAATTTTGGATAAATGTTGCTGTTTTAAATAAATGCTTTATACATAAATTATCTACATCTATTTGATGGGTAATTTTGTTTTTTAAAAGACTAAAAATAAATAATACTTACTCCTATTTCCGTTATAGGAGTACCTATTATTATTTGAGTTTATTCGTGTTTTTTAATTTAGCTATTTGTGTGTAGAAAATTCTTGTTGAAAGTGAAGCTCCGAAAATGATACAATTCAAATTAGTTTAGTTAACTAAAATAATTTTTATGAGGCTATCTTGATTAAATATTTCGCTTTCCAATTTACTGTTTTAATTTTATTTGTGATTACATCTGTCGGTTGTGCTTCTGCACCAACAGGCAGAGTTCGTGATGCACACCTGCTATACGATTCTGGAAATGCAGGACGTAAAATTACACGTGTAGAAAAATTTGGTCCTTTTTATGAAAGAGTAGAAACGACCAATGGGGCTGTTCGTACCTCATATCGCCCATTCCTATATACTTCAATATACTCACCAAAAGATAATGCTTCCGCAAAGGAAATCCTTTGGCCGATTTATTCTGAAAATAAACGTGGCGATTATAAAGCTTCTCGTTTCCTATTTTGGTTTTGGACGGATTTTAATACTGCCGATAATGCATCACGAGATCGCCATTGGCTATTCCCATTATTCTTCTGGGGTACTACAAAGTCAAATGAAGATTATGCAGCTTTCTTCCCATTTTACGGAACCATAAAAGAAATGTATTTTGATGAAATTTCTTTTGCTATGTGGCCTATATGGATGAAACATAAACATGGAACACAAACAACTACAAGTGTACTTTGGCCAATTATCAGTAAAACTGAGGGCAGAGATATGTCGTCATTCCGTGTGTTCCCATTTTATGGAGAATCACATCGTAAGGATAAATTGGATTCTCGTTTTGTACTTTGGCCAATTTGGAACTCTGCCACATATTATGGACGTAATCCAGGTAGCTCATGGATGCTATTCCCAATTGCAGGACATGTTGATACTGAAAATGAAGAACGCTATCTTGTGCTTCCTCCATTTTTTAGTTTTGCATATGGAAGAGGAGATACCCCAACATATCGTAATTTGAATTTTCCTTGGCCTCTGTTCAGAGTTGTTGACGATAGGGAAAATCATAAGAGATTATTTTTTCCTGTGTTTATGCATCAGTGGGATGACGATGGAAAGCTAAATTCACATTGGTATATGTGGCCATTCGTACGTACGCGTGAGGCTCGTCGTGGTAATCAAAAGGAAAATTTCTTTGCATTTAATCCTTTTTATCTCTCATCAGAAATTTATAAGGATAAAGATAATGATGGTAATCATGAGACTCTTGTAGAGGATTATATGAGAATTTGGCCGCTATATTCTTCTCGCAAGGATTTGAATGATAAATATGTACGCATTCCAGACCTATCGCTAAGTAAACGTTCTGGGTTACTATCTCGAAATATTTTAGATGTTTTTACATTATATACTTATGGTAATGATAAAGAATTAGATCGTACAGATCATGAGCTTTTGTGGGGTTTGTATACTCGTGGTTACGGTAAGGATTATAGTAGAACACATATCTTCCCTTTCTATAATAGAAAACGCGAAGGGGATAAAACAGAATGGTCTATTCTCTATGGACTTTTCGGAAAGAAGTATGATGGAGAAAAATCCAGCACGCGTTTTTTGTGGTTTTTTGGAGATTAATTTTTCGTTATGATTGTTAGAGAACCAATTTTTAAACCCGAGCCAACAACTCTTGTTGGTAGATGTGGTAGATATATTTTAGATTTGATTGCTGAAGTTGGTAAGGCTTCTGCAATTTGTATTGGTGCATTTGCAGGAATGCGCGGCCTTGTTAATAGGCGTGAACGCAAGGAGGTTGTTTCGCAGATTTATAACTGCGCAATCAAGAGCCTTCCTGTTGTTTCGTTAGTTGCCTTTTTTATAGGTATGATTTTAGCATTGCAATTAGGCATAGAGCTTCGCCGTTTTAATCAAGAGAATTTAATCGGTTCAGCTGTTATGGCATCTGTTCTCCGTGAGATGGGCCCATTTATGAGTGGATTAGTTCTTGCTGCATGTGTTGGTGCTGCAATGGCCGCACAAATAGGTACAATGATGGTGAACGAGGAAATTGCGGCATTAGAGATAATGTCTATTGACCCATTGCGTTTTCTTGTTATGCCACGTATGGTTGCAATGATGTTCACTGTACCAATGCTTTCATTTTATACCTGTGTATTGGCATTAGTCGGTGGTGCAGTAGTGGGATTCACACAGTTGTCTGTTCCATTTACCGTATATTGGCAAAATGCCTTTGATTTTGCTTCATTGCGTCCTTTTTTAGTAGGTATGTTTAAGGCATTTTTATTTGGTATAATAATTGTAACCGTTGCTTGTTATGAAGGATTTTCAACAAGCCATGGTGCTGTTGGTGTGGGTAAGGCAACACGCCGTTGCGTAGTTACCTGCTTCCTGCTTATTTTGATTGTTGGCTATTTTGTTACAAGGTTGTTCTACTGATGATAAGATTTGAAAATGTAACTAAAAGCTTTGGTTCTCGTACCATATTAGATAATGTGTCATACGAAATAAAAAAAGGAGAAGTTTTTTGTATCGTAGGACCATCAGGTACAGGTAAGAGTGTATCGTTAAAACTAATGATACGATTGCTTGCACCTACAAGTGGCAAGGTATGGGTTGATGGCTCATGCATCAATGAAGCAAATAATGATGAGCTACTAAAGCTACGCTCAAAATTTGGCTATTTATTTCAAAGTGCTGCATTGTTAGCATGGATGACAGTTTATGATAATGTTGCATTGCCACTTCGCGAGAAAACTAAGTTGTCAGAAAAAGAAATTGATGAAAGAGTGCGTGATGCATTAGCAAAGGTTGAACTTTCTCATGCGATAGATGCTTATCCAGCAGATTTGTCTGGTGGTATGCAAAAGCGTGCAGGTCTTGCCAGAGCTATTGTTACAGAGCCGGAGATTTTGCTTTATGATGAGCCAACCTCTGGATTGGATCCTGTAACCTCTAGAAAGATTGATGAGCTCATCGCAAGTCTTTCACAAAAATTAGGAGTAACAAGTGTTGTTGTAACGCACGATATGCATAGTGCATTAGCTATTGCTGATAGAATTGGTATGCTTCATTCATCTCACCTTTTGGCAACAGCTACACCACAAGAATTTATTAAATCAGATTTACCAGAAATACAAGCTTTCTTAGATGCACAATATATAACAAAGCGCGGAAGCTGGGAAAAGGAGATATAATATTATGAGCAAAAAGAATTCAGAACTTAAAATGGAATTTATAGTAGGATTATTCGTAGTCCTGATGTTTATCGGTTTAGCAATATTCACTATTGTTATTTCCGGTGCAACTATGTTTAGAAAGACATTAACAAATATTGAAGTAGTAATGCCAGATGCAATGGGTTTACGCAGAAATGATCCTGTTATTGCAAAGGGTACAACCGTTGGTGCCGTGACAGATGTTTTCTATGATAGAGATGGTGTGCATGTTCGTGCAGAATTAGAAGCACCTGTTGTTTTTTATGAGGATTATGAGATAACAGTTGTGTCTACATCTATTCTAGGTGGAAGGCAGATGGTTATTTCAGAAGGTACAACTACAAAGCAAGAGGTTAAAGATGTAACAAATCTTGTTGGTATTAAGCCATCAGATTTGATGGCAGATGCATCAGAGGCAGTAGCAAAAGTCAGAGAATTTTTAGATTCTGAAGCTTTAGATAATATAGAAAAATTTACAAAAGATTTGGCAGACATTTCTGGTAGACTTAATAATGGAGAAGGCACACTAGGTAGACTTCTTTCTTCCGATGATGAACTATACACAAATTTAAATTCTGCTGTAGCAGACATAAGAGCTATCGCTGATCGTTTAAATAGAGGTGAAGGCACATTAGGTCGTCTTCTTTCATCAGATGATGAAATATATACCAATTTAAATTCAGCAATAGCAGATATTAGAGCAGTAGCAGATAGAATAGAGAGTGGAGAGGGTACTCTAGGAAAGCTTCTTTCATCAGACGATACACTATATACAAATCTTAATGCAACTGTTGAGAATTTACGTATTGTTTCAGATCGTTTAGTTGCTGGCGAAGGTACACTTGGAAAGCTATTGTCATCAGACGATGAGCTATATGGAAATGTAAATGGCGCAGTAACAGATGTTCGCGAGATGCTTGATGATATGCGCGAAGCAAATACATTAAGCACATTCTCTAGCCTGTTATTTGGTGGCTTCTAATTAAAAAATCTTATACTAAAGCCATTTTTGGCTTTTATTTTAAGCGATAAAAGAGTTAAAATATATTCAAATAAAAATCTCATTACGAAATGAGATTTTATGAAAAATTACATTTTTCTACTTTTGTGTAGCTTATTGTTTTGCGGATGTATGTCCATAGAACGCTCTTCAACGGAGTTTGTAACTGTTGGTGGCGTTGTGGTTCCTGGAGAACAGATTTTAATTAGTAATTATGGATATTATTTATTTGGTAGTATTCCTTTGTTTACTGGTAGTGAGACTGGAAGTGGAACCTCTTTCTTCTCGGATGGGGCAACACTTGATAAAACTCAAAAATTTTTAGCAAAACTAGCTGATGAGGAAAATGCAGCTGTTGTTCATATTCAACCAATGATACATTCAACTTGCAGCTTTTCTGCAATACCAGTTATTGGTTCAACATTAGGTTTATTTTGGTATAGAGAGGTACAACTTTCAGCAACAATAGTTGATGTCTCGGAAACAAATAAGTTTTATCGAGTAAATTTCAAACAAGATATGGAAAATAAGGAGGACAAATAATATGAAAACATATTTGTATTTTATTTTCTTATGCTTGTTTATGGTGGGATGTGCAACAGTTCAAAAGTCAGAAGCTTTTCCTAAGATAAATGAGCTGAGTCCAATTCAACCAGTTGCTTCAGTTGTGGTTGAAAATTATGGTTATTATCTATTTGGTATTTGGCCAATTTGGTGTGGGGATGTAGAAAATCCAAATTCTGCAAGCTGCGATTGGTTTACTGATACTGTAACTATAGACAATAATGTTAAGCTAATTCAGGAAGAAGCTGATTCGTATGGAGAAGGAGTTTCTTTAGGTGAATTAAAAACAGAGGTTGAAACTTCTGGCTCATTTTCTGCTTGGATATTATGGCGAAAGATAATTACGACCAGTGCTTGTATTTATGAAATTGATAAAGATAAAGCAGATGTAAAAGAGCTTAATTTTAAAGATATTATTGAAAAATAATTTTTCAAATATACTCTCTTGATATCAGAAGAATAATTAAAAAGCCACCCACTTACCGATATTACATCGAAGCGGGCGGCTTTAGCCGTCAAGTTATCTAACCATGTTACATTATTCTGGCAATCACGCCAGCTGTAACGGTTATGAAATTAGGCATAATATGCATTTAGGTACATTTGCTTAATTTCGCTTAATAGAGGGTAGCGAGGATTTGCACCTGTGCACTGATCATCAAATGCTTGCTCAACCATTTCGTCAAGTGTGCTTAAGAATGTCTTTTCATCAATGCCATAAGCAGCAATGTTCTTCTTGATGCCAACCTTTTCCTTTAGATCGCGAATTAGCTTTATCAAGCCCTCTAGCTTTTCCTCATCTGTCTTGCCAGTAACACCTAGAGCAGTTGCAAGCTCTGCATAACGAGCAAGTGTATGTGGATATGCATATTGTGAGAAAGTACCCATCTTAGGTGGTGCCTCTACAGCATTAAAGCGAATTACTTCTTCAATCATAAGTGCATTTGCTACACCATGTGGAAGATGATGGAATGCACCTAGCTTGTGTGCCATTGAGTGGCAAACACCAAGAAATGCATTTGCAAATGCCATACCAGCAATAGTTGCTGCATTTGCCATCTTTTCACGAGCTTCAATATCTGTCTGTCCATTCTCATAAGCACGAGGCAAATATTTAAAGATAACCTGTAGTGCCTTAGTTGCTAAACCATCTGTATAATCAGTTGCTAGCATAGAAGCATATGCTTCAACAGCGTGTGTAATTGCATCAATACCAGAAGCCGCAGTTAAGCCCTTTGGTGCTGACATATGGTAGTCAGTATCAATAATTGCCATGTTTGGCATTAGCTCATAATCAGCAAGAGGATATTTAACGCCAGTGCTTTCATCTGTGATAACAGCAAATGGAGTTACTTCAGAGCCTGTACCAGCAGAGGTTGGAATAGCAATAAAGTATGCCTTTTCTCCCATTTTTGGGAATTTATAGACACGCTTACGAATATCAATAAAGCGCATTGCCATATCCATGAAATCTGCCTCTGGGTGCTCGTATAGTACCCACATAATTTTTGCAGCATCCATTGCTGAGCCACCACCAAGAGCAATTATAGTGTCAGGCTTAAATGCTATCATTTGTGCTGCACCTTCTTTTGCACAAGCAAGGGTAGGATCTGGAGCAACATTGAAGAATGTTGTATGTGTGATACCCATCTCATCAAGCTTAGTCTCTATAGCTTTTGAAAAACCATTTTCATAGAGGAATGTATCTGTAACAATGAAAGCACGCTTTGCTTTTCTGATTGTGCGTAATTCATCCAAAGCTACAGGTAGGCAGCCTTTCTTTATGTAAACCTTTTCTGGTGCACGGAACCAAAGCATATTTTCTCTCCTTTTTGCTACGGTTTTGTAATTTAATAAATGCTTAACTCCAACATTATCGCTGACGCTGTTACCACCCCATGAGCCGCAACCCAAAGTTAGAGAAGGAGCGAGCTTGAAGTTATATAGGTCACCGATACCACCATGTGAAGAAGGTGTATTTACTAGGATACGGCAGGTTTTCATATGCTCTGCAAATTTATCCAACTTATCCTTAGCAATTGTTTCATTTAGGTAGACTGCTGATGTATGACCATAGCCACCACCAGCAACAAGTGCCTCAGCCTTTTCTATAGCATCGTCAAAATCCTTTGCCTTGTACATTGCAAGTACAGGAGAGAGTTTTTCGTGAGCAAATTCTTCTGATTGATCTACCTTTGTTACTTCGCCAATAAGTACCTTTGTTTCTGCAGGAACTTTGATTCCAGCCAACTCAGCAATTGTTACTGCACGTTGTCCTACAATCTTAGAATTTAATGAGCCATCAATGATGATTGTTTTGCGTACTTTGTTTAGCTCTGTTTTGTTTAGGAAATATGCACCACGATATAAAAATTCGTTCTTCACTTCGTCGTAACATTTCTCATCAACAATAACGCTTTGTTCAGATGCACAAATCATGCCATTATCAAAAGTCTTTGAGTGCATGATAGAATTTACAGCAAGCTTAATATCTGCAGATGTATCAATGATAGCAGGAGTATTACCTGCACCTACGCCAAGAGCTGGCTTTCCGCTTGAGTATGCTGCCTTAACCATTCCAGGACCACCGGTAGCAAGAATAATATCAGCTGCTTGCATTACACCATTTGTCAGAGCCAAGCTTGGTACATCAATCCAATCAATAATACCCTCTGGAGCACCAGCAGCAACAGCTGCTTCAAGAATTAGCTTTGCTGCAGCAATTGTGCATTGCTTAGCACGTGGGTGCGGAGAGATGATAATTGCATTACGTGTCTTTAGAGCAAGTAAGCATTTGAAAATAGTAGTGGAGGTTGGATTTGTTGTTGGGATAACAGCAGCAACGATACCGATAGGTTCAACAATTGTTTGAACTCCATAGGCTTCATCCTCGGCGATAACACCGCATGTCTTGGTATCACGATATGCATTATAAATATGTTCTGCAGCATAGTTGTTTTTGATTACTTTATCCTCGACGATACCCATTCCAGTTTCCTAAACAGCCATTTTAGCTAGGGAGATGCGAGCTTTATTTGCTGCGGATGCAGCTGCAAGGAAAATAGAGTCAACTTGTTCTTGGGTGTAGTTTGCAAAAAGGCTCTGTGCAGCCTTCATTTTATTTATTGCGTCATTTAGTTTTTCTACGCTATCGATTATATCGTAATTAGTCATATTTACCCCCTTTGGGTTCAATATATAATATATTTGTTAAACGGAGTGGATAGTATATCACTGATTTTTTTAGAAATCAATATAAAAA
>JAFPBK010000132.1 GCA_017424105.1 Kiritimatiellia bacterium
GCTATATTGGACTGGCAGCTCCGCATGGATTAGTGCCATGTACTACGAATATTATTCATTCACAGGAGATAAGGACTTTCTAAAAGAGCGTGCATACCCATTCATGAAAGAATGCGCAGAATTTTATGAAGACTTTTATGTATATGATAGCAATGGAAAACTAAAATCATATCCATCTAATTCTCCGGAAAACCAAGCTAACGGTACTTTTGAAGGTAATGGCAAATTGAGCATTGCTATAAATGCAACAATGGATTTTGCTTTGCTTAAAGAGCTACTGACAAATCTGATTCATTCTGCAAAACTTTTAGATGTAGATTTTGAAAAGATTCAAATCTGGGAGAAAATGCTTCAAGCTATACCAGAATACGAAATCAACGAAGATGGAGCAATTAAAGAATGGATGCATCCAGATTTTCTTGATAATTATCACCATCGTCACCAATCCCATATTTATCCTTTGTTCCCAGGCTATGAGATTGACAGCGAAAACAAGAAATTGTTTGATGCAATTAAGGTGGCTGTTGAAAAGCGCCTAGTCATTGGCTTACGCTCCCAAACAGGCTGGTCTCTCTCACATATGGCTAACATCTATGCAAGATTAAAGGATGGAGACGGAGTAAAGCGTTGCTTAGATTTATTATTGCGTTTTTGTACAGGACAAAACCTCTACACCTACCACAACGATTGGCGTAATATGGGTGTAACACTTAAATTCCTGCATGCAGGTAAAGCACCATTCCAAATTGATGCAAACATGGGCTTCACTGCTGCAATATATGAAATGCTTGTTTTCTCAAATGGCAAAAAGATTGAATTATTGCCTGCTCTGCCAGAGAACATTGATGAGGGAGAAATTTCAGGCATTGCAACACAATCACTTGTTGATGTAGCAATTTCGTGGAATAAGTCTGGTGCAAAAGCAACACTTTATGCAAAGCAAGACACAAGCTTTGATTTATGCTGTTTTGCTTATCCTAAGCTTAAAAATTGCAATATGTCATATCAAGCAAGTAAAACACGCGATGGCTATATAACAATTCAATTAAAAGCCAGAGAGACTTGCGAACTAAGTTTTGAAAAATAATTTTTATAAACAACAAAAACAGAAAGGAAAATACAATGGATTTTAATAAATCTATTTTTGAAAATCGCCAAGCATTGGGTCGCCCATTTTTAGCAGCACACAGAGGTGTATGTGGAGCAAATGTTCCTTGTAACACAATCGCTGCATTTAAAATTGCTTTACAGCAAGGTGCAGATGTAATTGAAATTGATGTGGCAAAGTCAAAGGATGGAAAATTCTTTGTATTCCACCCTGGTATGGAACACGTCTTTTTAAAGAGCAAGCCAATTTCAGAATTGAAGGCTTGTGAAGTTCGTAAGCTAGTTCTTCACAACCAAGACTCAACACCTACAACATATAAGGTTCCTACACTACAAGAAGTATTGAAGCTGCTTAAGGGCAAGGTATACATCAATGTTGACAAATTCTGGACAGACATTGAAGGAATTGCTAAGGAGATTCGCAAGGCTGGCGTAGAGAAGCAGGTAATCGTTAAGACTGGCGATGATAAGCCTACTCTTGACTTAGTTAAAAAGTATGCTCCTGAATTTATGTTTGTTCCAATGGTATGGCACAAGGATAAGGTGACAAAGAAGCTACGTGATGCTGGTGTAAATGTTATTGGTGCAGAAATTCTTTTTGATAAAGAAGAAGATGAATGCATCAGCGACAAATACATCAAGAAAATGCACAAGGACAAGCTTCTTATTTGGACTAATTCAATTATCTACGATGAACGCGCAGTAATTTCTGCACATCACACAGATGATATTTCATTAAAGGATGATCCTGAAAAGGGTTGGGGCTGGTTATTGGATAAGAATATTGACTTCATCCAAACAGACTGGTTACTAATGCTTAAGCAGTATATGGCTTCAAGATAAGCTGATTTAAGGAAAAACAAAAAAACGGCAGTTGGGTTAAGTTTCAACTGCCGTTTTTTTAATTTATATCTGCTTTAATTATTGCATTTTACCAGTCATGCTCAAGCTGCGAAGAATGATTGAACCATTCTCAACTACTGTACCAGCAGCACCACCTGTTGCAAATGGCAAGTCCAATACAAAGTCTGCAAAATCACCTAGCTTGAAGTGTGCCTTTTGTTCTTTGTATGAAAGAGATATTTTGTAGGACTCATTATTTAAATCAGGAGCTTCCTGTGTATATAGCACCTCTTTCTTTCCAAAGAATTTGCGATATACTGTAAGCTTGCCATGACCTATACCTACTGCGCAGAAATTATTCAAACCTTGATAATCAAATACAAGACCTGCAAAATCTGAACCACGAAGGAAAATCTCTGCCTCTGCATTTACCTCTTTCCAATGCTTGTTGCCTGATATTACTACTGCCGGACCATCACAGCAGCTCATAATATTACGCCAACGAATCAGGCTTGCAGAACAAATCCAACCACCGAACTGCTTTGCTTCACGACAAGGCACATCTTCATTAACAAGTGATACAGCAAAGTTGCCATATACATCAGATGAATGAATTCTTATTGTGCCTTGCTTTTCTAATGCTATACCCATATATGACAGATATACATTTGCAGGAGCATCAACAACCCACTTGATTGTTTTGCGCTCGCCTGCAGCCAACTGCTCTGCTGCTCCTTCTGCATAAAAAATCTTGCGCTCTGGCTCGCCATTATATTGGTCACGGTCCATACCCGCAAAAATGCGAACTGTCATTGTGTCAGAGCCAACGTTTTCTACATCAAACTCAACTGTGTTGCCTGGATAAACCTGCGGAGTTGAAGTAACCTCATAACCGCCAATTGGATATTTTGAGCGTAGTGTATATTCATGGGACACACCTACAGCAGCTGCACCTTTTTCATTTGCTGAAGTTATATCGATATACCCATTTGCACACTTAATGTCAACTGATGTATTTTCATACTTACCCAAGTCGTGAGAAACAAAGCCCTCTTGTGAACCATAAGCAAAATTATATTTCTTTAGAGAAGGAATTGGATCATAGCCCATAATCTTTGCACCAATGCGTGCTACCATTGTTGCAATCTCCAAGCATGATGTTACACCATAAGTACCTTCAGCTGTAGGAACAACAATTCTATCTGCAACAGGACCTCTATAATCATAATCCTTGCAAATACCATCTAGGCCTACTACAAGACCCATTAGTGCACCAACATTTGCTGCATTGCAATCTGTATCCCAACCTGCTGTATTGATAATTGTCATTGCTTTATGGAAATTGTCTGGTGCATAACTCCAAGCCATTACCATAATCGCATGGTTAGGAACTACATGGCAGCCACCACCAAATTTATCGTAGCCATATTTTTCAAAGATGCGTGCATAGGTTTTCTCCCAATCACCATCTTCTTGAGACCACTGGCGAACATCTTTATGGATTTGTGCAATAATAGAATCTGCTGGAATATATTTGATTGCTTCATCAAGAAGCTTATCCACATTCTTTTCTTCAAATGCAAGAGAAACAAGCACTGCTTGAACTACAGCAGCATCAACTGCAGCACCATCATGTGAAACACGTGCTGACTTACGTGCAAGCTTTGCTGCAAGCTCTGGTTTTCCAGGAGCAACCATACCAAATGCATCAATGAAAATCTGTGCACCAATTTGCTCTGCTACTATTTTTCCGTTAAGAGCAATTGAACCTGACTCAGGAGATTTATAGCCTTGCTTTAGTCGTAAGAATGCTGTGTTTTCAGTAGAAACACTCATTCCACCCCACCAAAGAATTGACTGATTTTCTAAAATGTAATTAAGCCACATTTCACCAAAGAAATCATCTGGTGTATTTTCATATAGACCACTGTCCTCCAATGCACGAATAAACGTGAAGGTTCCTGAAATATCATCATCAGAAACAATCAATGGCTTTTTGCATTTTTCGTAAATATAGCTGTCTACCACACCAAGCTCACGCATGATATGATCCTTCCACCAACCCTCAAATGGGCGGCCCATGTAAACACCAATTACTTTACCTAAAACTGAAGCATATACTTGCTCCAAATATTTATTTTCGTACTTCATTAAATTCTCCATTAGTATAATTTTTCCTTATCTGTGCGGAATGGCTGCATTGGCAAATCATCTGAGCTATAGATATTTGCAAATGGAGGATGTGCACTCCAAGCATAGCGAACAGTTTTTGGTTCTGCTACAGCAGATGATGAAACAAAGATCTCATCCTTACCAACAAGCTTTGCTTGTGCCCACTTGTATACGCCATCAGCACCAGCGAGCTCAAACATATGCTCACCAATTTCTGTTGTATCCTTCAAATAGAGGCTATCGCCTACATTCTTAATTTTTAGCAGCAAGCCACCATCCTGTTCCTTAACTTCTGCACAATCTGGGTAGAGATATGGAACATCATTCTTATAAGCAATTTTTTCTGCACATGCAAAAAGACGCTTTGCTACATCCCACTTATTTTTAGGATGAATATCTGAATGATCGCCAATATCAACTGTTACTGCCAAGCCAACATTTTCCATTTCTTCTGAAACTAGTTTCTGCACCTCGCGAAGACGTGAGAAGCCACTGATTGGGTCTGGCTCAAGGCTCTTCCAAAAATCATCTGGTAAGCGATCAAATGGGCGATGCTCTTTGATAGGTGCAAGCTGTGTAATCATAAATGGCAATTCTGGATTTCTCCATACCTTACGCCAGCTTTCAATCAATAGCTTCTGATAGCGATAGTAGTTTGCTGGTTCAGCTGCATTAGAGCAACCCTGATACCAAAGTACACCGCAAATATCCATCTTTGTTAATGGCTTAAGCATTGCATTGTACAAACAGGTTGGTACAGAATTTGTTATTACTGAATAATTAGGAACATGAGCTGGACGTGTTCTGAATTTATCTGGATCTACAAGAAACTCCTGCTTCTGATACCAAACGGATTCAATCAAATTTATCTTCTCACATGTTGTGGATGAATAGATTGTTGCATCGCCAGCAAAGCCACCTGTGTGACAATGATTCTGAACTCTTACAGAGATTGCATGTTTACCTGCTGTAATATACTTACCTTCTACAATGTATTCACGAGGAGCACACCACCATTCCTGCTGGTGGCATGTTGTTTCACCAATCTTGATATCATCAAAGAATACTTCGTCATTATCATTGATAGCACCGAAGAAAACTTTTATGTTGCTGTTTTGCCAATTCTCTGGAATATCAATAATTGTGCGATACCAAGCAACACCAACTCTGCGAGACAAATCCAGTTCTCTAAACTTCTTCTGCTCCCAATCGGACATATCAACATCGCGCTGTGCCCAATTCTTAAAAGCAAAAGCTGTGCTTTCTGGTGCATAAGCCTTAAAATCTTCAATCCAGTTGAAAAATTCAGCATCTTTTTGCTTCTCTTCTTCACTCTTGATTGGTTCATCGCCTAGTAGCTTACGAGCGTCATAAAGCTTATTGAGAAGTTCTGTTTCTCCAGCAGTGATGAGAGATTCCTCATCAATCCAAGGTTGGATTATGGAACCACCCCATGCACTAGTTACAATACCAACAGCAACATCAGGATTTTTTTCTCGTAGATACTGACCAAACAAATATCCAATAGCACTTGTGTCTATAACTGCATCAAATGATGTAGCTGGTTTCCAAGCCATGCTTTGTGCAAGCATATCGCACTCATAAAAATTCAAATCACGATTTACAAAGAACAAGCGAAGCTTATCATCATTTGCTTCTTCGCAAAGTTTTCTGCCCTGTTCGCCAAGACAATATTCTGAATCAGTAGTATTGAAAACAGGATATTCCATATTTGACTGACCAGAGCAAACCCAAATATCACCAATCATGATATCGGTAAAGCAAATTTTTGTTTTAAAATGTGAGGTAATAACCATTTCGTATGGACCACCTGCATTCATTGCTGGCAGTTCTACCTCCCATGATGAGTCAGCTGAAATTTTGCATGAAGCAAATATACCATTCAGTTCTACACGAACAGTTGTAAATGGAGTACCAAAACCATTTACTCTAATTGGTCTATTACGCTGTAAAACCATGTGATCAGAGAACACATTTGACACCATAAAACTTACGTTCATTGCTTTAACCTTTTGCATTGTTCTTTATAAATAAAATTTTAGTACAATTCTTCTGTATCTGTGCGGAACGGCTGAAGTGGCAAATCATCTGAGCTATAGATATTTGCAAATGGAGGGAATGGGCTCCATGCATAGCGAACTGTTTTTGGTTCAGCTACATCATCGGCAAAAACAAAAATTTCATCCTTACCAACAAGCTTTGCTTGAGCCCACTTATATACGCCATCGGCACCAGCCAATTCAAACATATGCTCGCCAATTTCTGTTGCATCCTTCAAATAGAGGCTATCGCCTACATTCTTAATTTTTAGCAACAGACCGCCATCCTTCTCAGTTGTTGACTCGCAATCTGGACACAAATATGGAACATCAACACCGTAATAAAAATTCTTTGCACAAGCAGCCAGTCGCTTTGCTACATCATGCTTATTTGTTGGATGAATATCAGAGTGATCGCCAATATCAATTGTTACTGCAAGACCAACATTTTCAATTTCCTCTGCAGCGAGCTTTTGCACCTCACGAAGACGCTGGAAGCCATTCTTTGCATTTGGCTCATGGTCCTTCCAGAAATTATCTGGGTAGCGATTGTCAGGGCGTTGCTCATACCATGCTGAAAGCTGGCAAATCAAGAATGGCAGTTTTGGATTTTTCCAAATTCCACGCCAAGCCTCAATCAATAGCTTTTGTAAGCCCTCATACTCACGAGGCTCACCTGCATTTGAACAGCCCTGATACCAAAGCACACCTGAAATCTCCAGAACTGTCAATGGCTTAATCATTGAATTATACAAGCAGCTTGGAATTCCATATTCAAACAAGACAAAGCCTGGAAGATTTCCTGGACGCCTTCCAATCTTTTCAAAATCAACAGCGAACTCGTTTTTCTTATACCACTCGCCTTGCTTCAAATCAATCTTTTCAGATGTTGCTGATGAGCAAAGATATGCACCACCAGAGAAGTTTCCACTTCCATTATGATCCTTTAGGCGAACAGAAATAACATGTTTACCAGCTGTTGCTTTTTCTACAGGGATCATGTACAAGCGAGGCATTGCCCACCACTCAACTGTGTGGCATGTGGTTTCACCAATTTTAACATCATCAAAGAAAACCTCATCTTCATCATTAAGTGCGCCAAAGAAAACAGAAAGCTGAGAACCAACAAAATTTTCTGGAAGAGAAATTTCTTTTTTGTACCAAGTGATACCTGGTGTCTTTGGTTCAACAATTCCAGCAAACTCCTTTCTTTCCCAAGATGACAAATCAGCATCAGGCTTAATCCATTCTGTAAGTGCTACTGCTGTTTTTTCTGGGGCAAAATTATTGAAGCTGTCAATCCAAGCAAAGAACTTTTCATCGTTGTCCTTATCTGCTGTCTTTTTAGCATAATCTTCGCTGGTGCACTCTCTGACCTTTGCAAGATAATCAAGCTTTGCGGTCAGATTTGCTTTGCGGTAATACTCCTCTGGAATCCATGGTTCAATTCGTGTACCACCCCAGCTAGAGCTAATTACACCAATTGGTACAGATGGATCAAATTTGCGAAGTTCCTTACCAAAGTAGTAACCAACCGCACTCATCCAAGCAAGACGCTCTGAATCTGTTGGCAAGCTCCAATATGAATTTTCTGGAAGCATATCACATTCAACTAATGGGTTAATTGAATGATCTACGCGAAGAAAACGAATATTCATATCAGCAGTGTCTGCCATCAAAGCTTTTGCTTCTTTTTCTACTAAGCAGCAGCCCTCATCTCTCCAAATAAAGAATTCCATATTGGACTGACCAGAGCAAAGCCAAACATCACCGATTAAGACATCGCGAATTTTCTTAGAAGCACCATGAGCTGTATAGATACGAATATCGTATGGCCCACCTGCATTAAGAGGAGGAAGCTCCAACTCCCAGCTATAATCCTTTGCTGCACGAGCAGAAACCACTACTCCATTCATTTCAGCATACACTGCCACAAATGGTGTTGCAAAACCATTGATACGAATTGGCTTATTGCGTTGCAATACCATATGGTCTGTAAATGCATTATTAACTAGAAAACCTGTTTTCATAATTTCACTTTCTTATTTTGCTATGTATTTATACTTTTAAATTAAATTATCTTCCATGAGCTACGACTACCTCTACCATCATAAATTACATATTTTTTCATTTCTGATAAATGTCGTCCAATTGTTTTTACACTTACACC
>JAFPBK010000133.1 GCA_017424105.1 Kiritimatiellia bacterium
AGGCATGCTTCATGGTGCTATGCACCGCTTCATAGCGCGAAGCACTGCTTTATCTCACTTTTTGCCACCACACTTATTCCTGCTGCTGTTTGAGGTTTATCCAAAACCTATTGCTTGTATTTATTTTTGGGGTTTGTTATAATATAACAAAAAGAATTTATTAAGGAATTTTATGGATTTCGATTTATTTACCCCAAATTCAAAAAAAGCAATTCAAATAGCTAATCGTGAAGCAATTGGTTATAGTCACGATGCTATTGGCTCAGAGCACCTTATTATCGGTTTGGCATCCCTTACAGAGGGAATGATTGTTGATGTTTTTGCTGCACTTAATATTACCATTGAGCAAATTCGCCTTGGCGTAGATTCTGTGGTTTCTCATGGTGATACAAATGTGGCTGTAGCAGGAATGCTGCCACTTACTCCACGCACAAAGAAAATACTTCAATGTGCTGCCGGTGAGGCACGTGCTTTAGGTGCATCTATGGTTGATGCAGAGCACATTCTTATCGCAATTCTTCGCGAGGGCGAGGGAATCGGTGCAAAGGTTCTTAATGGACTAGGAATTACACTTGATAATGTAGTCACAATCGTAAAGAAAATTATTGATGATTTTCGTGCTGCTGTTAACGATGATGATAAATCAACAAATCCATTTGGTTTAGATACAGATGAAATGGAGCAAATGCCTCCTCCTAATGTAGGTGGACCTATTGGCGATATTCTGCGCAGTCTTGGTGTTGGCGGTCCTAAAGCAAAAGGTCCATTAGGTGGAATGATTCCTCCAGAAGCAAAGGTTATGCCTGCAAAGCTTACTTATGATGCAAATCCAAACACAATAAATCCTCAGCAGAAGCGCCCAGCAACTCCTGCGCTTGATACCTTTGGTCGTGACCTGACTGTGCTTGCAGCTAATGGAGAAATGGATCCTGTGATTGGCAGAAAGGAAGAGTTGGCTCGCGTAATGCAGGTGCTTTCACGTCGCACAAAAAATAATGTGGCTTTGCTTGGTGAGGCAGGTGTTGGTAAAACAGCTGTTGCTGAAGGTCTTGCTCAAGCCATTGTTGCTGGCGAGGCTCCTGAAAAGCTACTTAATAAGCATGTGATTGCTCTTGATATGACTTTGCTTGTTGCAGGTACAAAGTATCGCGGACAATTTGAAGAGCGCATTAAGGCGATTGTTGATGAAATTAAGCGTGTTAAAGATGTAATTCTTTTCATTGATGAGCTTCATAGTATTGTTGGTGCTGGTGATAATACCGGCTCAATGGATGCTGCAAATATCTTTAAGCCAGCAATGGCTCGCGGTGAATTGCAGTGCATTGGTGCAACAACACTGAAAGAGTATCACAAGTTTATTGAGAAGGATGCAGCTCTTGAGCGCCGCTTCCAAATGGTTAAGCTGGATGAGCCAACCGTTGATGAGGCAATTCAAATTCTTCAAGGCATTAAGGGTAAGTATGAGGAATTCCATCAGGTAAAGTATACGGATGATGCAATTGAGGCAGCAGTACGCCTAAGTGCTCGCTATCAGATTGGCCGTATGCTTCCAGATAAGGCTATTGATGTACTTGATGAGGCAGGTGCTCGTGCACAAATTGCTAATAATACAAGCCCAGAATCTATTCGTGCTTTAAAGAAATCTATTGCTGAACATATTGCGAAGAAGAATGAGGCAGTAGAGCAACAAAACTTTGAAGAGGCTGCTGAGCATAGAAATAAGATTGAAGAGCTAAAGCAAGCTCTACAGTCTGAGCAAGCTCTATGGGAAGGCAATAAGGATGCAAGCGCATCTGTTGTTACTGCAGAGGATATGGCAAAGACCATCTCAAGCATTACTGGTGTTCCTGTTTCTCGTATGAGCGAGGAAGAGAAGAAGCAGTTATTTACTCTTGAGGATGAGTTGCGTAAGACAGTTGTAGGTCAGGAACAAGCAATTAGCGTTGTTTGCCGTGCATTGCGTCGCGCACGCGCTGGCTTAAAGAATCCACGCCGCCCAATTGGTTCATTCTTGTTCTTAGGACCAACTGGCGTTGGTAAGACTCTTCTTGCTAAAACTATCGCAAAAGAATTTTTTGCTGATGAAAAGGCATTGATTCAGCTTGATATGTCCGAGTATATGGAGAAATTTAATGTTTCTCGTTTGGTTGGTTCTCCTCCAGGCTATGTTGGCTTTGAGGATGGAGGTCAGCTGACAGAGCAGGTACGCCGTCGCCCATATAGTGTTGTTCTATTTGATGAGGTAGAGAAGGCTCACCCAGATGTAATGCATGTTCTATTGCAGCTGTTAGAGGAGGGACGCCTAACCGATAGCACAGGCCGTGAGGTTGATTTTAAGAATACAATTATTATTCTTACATCAAATCTTGGTGTTGATACAGGTAAGAGCTCTCGTGCATTTGGCTTTGGTACAGCAAGCAATTCTTCTCAACAAGCAGAGGAGCAAGATCGCCTGAATAAGCGTATGCTTGAGGCCGCTAAGCTTGTATTTAAGCCTGAGCTAATGAATCGTTTTGATGAAACAATCTTCTTCCGTAAGCTAGGTATTGATGATTTGCGTATAATCATCAATAGTGAGTTGGAAAGCCTACGTGCAAATCTACGCGACAAACAGCTTGAGCTACAGCTTTCTAAGGAGGCAGAGGAGTTTATTATCAAAAATGGTAATGATGCAGAGCTTGGTGCACGCCCACTTCGCAGAGCTGTTGAGCGCTTGATTGAGGACCCTCTTGCAGAGGAACTTCTAAAGGGCAATTTTGAGCCACCTTGCACAATTCAAGTTGATGTTCAAAAGGATTCCGATAAGCTTTCTTTTGCAAAGCTTGAACCAAAGAAGTCTGCAAAAGCAACAACACCAAAGAAGCCTCGTAAATCTACAAAGAAATGATTGATACTGCCGAGCTAATGAAAAAGGTCGGGAGAATCAAAATTCTTACTTCCCGACTAGTAGATGAGCGCCTTACAGGAGATTATCATTCCTCCTTTAAGGGGCAGGGTGTTGAATTTGATGAGGTGCGCGAATATAATGTTGGTGATGATATTCGTAGCATTGACTGGAATGTAACAGCTCGCACAGGTTTTCCATTTGTTAAGCGTTATTGCGAAGAGCGTGAGCTGACAGTTATGTTCCTTGTTGATGTTTCTGGCTCTCAGGCATATGGCTCAGGCGAAAAAACAAAGGCAGAGCGTGCTGCTGAGCTTACTTGTCTTTTGGCAATGACATCAATCCAAAACCAAGATAATATTGGCTTGATTCTTTTCTCGGATAAGATTCTTAAAACAATTCCTCCTCGTAAAGGACGCACCGCAGTAATGCGTTTGGTACGCGAGGTGCTTGCTGCAGATGAGTCTGCAGGAGGCACAGATATTGCACAAGCTCTTCAATATTTACTCCAGGTTCAAAAGCGCAGAGCTGTGGTATTTTTGGTTTCAGATTTTCAGGCAGAGGGCTGGGAGCAGCAATTAGCAGTTGCTTCGCGTAAACACGATGTAATTTGTTGCAGACTCGTTGATAAATGTGAGCAAGAGCTTCCAAATGCAGGCCTATTGGAATTGGAAGACCCAGAAACTGGCGAGCTTATTTGGATTGACACCGGTTCACGAGAA
>JAFPBK010000134.1 GCA_017424105.1 Kiritimatiellia bacterium
ACTTCTGCACCACGTGGCAGAGTGATCACTCTACCATGGCCATCAGTTACCGTTGCATTGTATGTAATCTTTCTAGCAGAGCAGAATTCGTCTGGGATTGTAATGGTTCCCTTATCTGATACCTTAATCTTTTTGCCACAAGCTTCTCCGAGTATTACACCTGCTAGGCTCATTGGGAAGCGGACAAGCTGCTGACGTTCCTCGCAGCGTGCCCATGCCTGAAGTGGACTCATAGGGACAGAGCGAACAGGACAATGCTTCATACGAATTAACGCGTTGAGCTCATCCATGCTTTCTGGGTGGTCAAGATAGTGCTGGTCTATGTCCACATCCAAGCCTGCTATCGTAGCAATTTGGCGAACAAAACCGCACTCTTGCCATCCCTCAAGGTGGTGGTCTTGGCGGTTCTCAATAAGTGATTTAGTCTTGAGTAGAATTTTCTCAAACTCAAAGAAATTGAGGTAGCCAGTGATAAGGTGCTGCGCTTCGGTTGGGAGCTCTTTAGCGATTGCATTAGCAATTGGAATTAAAGCTGCTAGTTCCTTATCTCTGCCAGCAATATCTGCTGGTGAGTGGTCTCTGTCTTTACCTACTTGACCTGGAAGCATAGCGAGCTCATTGTGAAGTAAATTCCAAGTGGATTCCAGCATAGCCTTGAAGCGAGGATTACCGCGTGGGCGTTCAGCAAACAATCCCTCTATTAAAGGCTTGCCATAAACTGATGATGTTTCTACCTTAACGAAGTCAGGCACACCAGTTAAACGATAAATTTCTGCATTGATTTGCTCAAGCAAACCGCCACGGATAGCAGCGGTTCCATGCTCTGCCAAGATTGTTACACCTTGAGGATTTACACCTACTCGGCATAGCATATCCACCAACAAGTAGCGCATATATGACTCTTTTAGCATAATACGAGAGTCATCGTCGCGCCTACGGACTGGAGTAATTCCCCATGAAGTAATGCGACCTGTTAAGCATTCCATCATAGCTAGTTCAAGAGGACGCTCTGCTTGGCGTTCGCCTAGGAAAGTGACCTTGTGGTCATGCCATACGTCATCAACAACGAATAATGATCCAAATGGGAGGCCAACGCGTGTGTGAGGAATAGAAGGCAACAAGCTTCTCATAGCTTGAGCACCGTATGCTGCACCTGCCCATACATCTTTATCAGGCTTATGTAGTAATAGGTTGCGATAACTCCAACCCTCTGGATGCTGACCAGCTGGAGAATACGGACAGACTGGAGGGACAGAGATATGAGGGTGCTCCTGTGCCCAAATGCCACGCCAATCGCAATTATAACCTGGAATAACTCGTCCAGGAACGAGATAATCAAAGAATAGCGCACGATAGGCAGCGCGTGCCTTTTGCCGCTGATGTTTACCACAAAGACCCTGCCAAAACTGAACGAACTCTTGTGGCAAGGTAGAAGAATCACCCATTAGGCGATTGATTGCTGTTACAGGAGCAAGCCCTGCTACACCACGTTCCTTGAAAGCTTCTAGCTTACGATAGATTGAGGAACGACTGAGTCCCTTAACGTGTCCCTCATACTCAGTCAAAATGCGAGCTACTTCTGCTCCCTTGTTAGAAGCAGAAAGAAGCCTATGGCAAATATCACACCACACGCGTGCTTCAAGACGCTGTTGTAGAGTAAGACTTGCCCAAATTTGGTCTGCTTCAGGATACTTTAGTAACTCATTGCTCATAACAATTACCTTGCTAAACGCTCTGCCAAATGGCGAAGAGTTTCTGCTGCATTAGCTTTTAGAATTGGATCAGCAACCAAAAGGTCCCGTTCGGTTGAAGAAAACACATAAACTGCATCAATAATGCCACGAAGCTCTTGCTCTGCCATTGCTGTAGTTTGTTCTCTAGTGACTGCAGGAGGTACTGGTTTAGTAGTTCCTTCTGGACGGCCTTGTGGCTGAGTGCTTTCAGCTACCTTGAAATCCAGTAGCAACTGTCTTGCAGAAGAGCCTGCAACAACATCCTCAACCTGCTGATAAATCTCTGTTTCGCCTTGGTCAAGTGCTTGATACACCACAGAAGCGATTGCCTTAATGCCACACTTTTCACGGATTGCCTCAGCAAGCTGCTTGTGGCGTTGAGCGGTCTTATAGTTAATAGTTGGACACCACTGAGAAAGCCAGGACTTTAAGCTAGTGAACCCGTCATGCTGATAGTGGATATATTCCTCCACTGAAAGAAGCATCATGCCGAATTTGATAGTTTCAATGGTTAAGCGAGCAATCTTGCTATGTTGCTCAGTCAGTGCTTGCGCCATTACCTTCTCATATTCAGGGTTGCGGTTATAAGGCGCATTGTAATTGATTAAATCACTCATACTGTTTCTCTTGATTTAAGAAATTTTAATACTTCAATTCGTAGGACCTTGTAATAAGGTTTGTCTGGTACGGTGGAGAGGTTCATTGCTGGCAATGAACCATCAAGAATCCATCCATATATCTGATGGTTAGAGACACCCAGAGCAGCAGATATATCACTCACATGTAGCCACTCTTGAATAGGCAATGCCCGTTCAATGGCCTGCATTGAAGAGCTAGTCAATCCTAGCTCTTCAGTCTGTTGTTCAATCCAAAAATCACGCTGCTGCATAGATTTACCCTAGTAATTAACTACATTGCTATCCTTGCGACCAATGCCACGCTCATAGCCTTCCTCAAAGCCCTGCTTGCGAGCCCTAAAGAGGAAGCGCTCAAGCTCCTTATTATCGATGCGGCACTGAATTACAGAACCGAGATAAATTCCCACGAAAGCACATAGGATTCCGCCGATTGTTAGTAGTAGTGTTGTTGTCATATATCTCTCCTTTGTTTTTGTTATTACTTTGTTATAAATTCTACTTCGTTTGGTGCTCTTCCTAGAAACCGAGCAACCTCAGCTGTTGTAATCATCTCTGGACATGGATCATTATTGGCATATCCTCCATCTGGTCCAACCACATATTCTCTGCACATCGCAGAATGTTTATCGAACACATGAGCGAACACCTTGACTTTTCTGCCAATCTGAAGCTCATATCCTTCTCCTATTCTAATCATTTTAGCCTCCTTGCCAAATTCTCTAGTTCCTTTTCTGCGTCAATCTCTGGAATCTCAATCACCGTTACATATTTATCTATTGCCCGCTTAATCAAAGTGTTTGTTGTTGTTCTCTTGCCTGCTGCTATAAGACTTATGTAGGTTTTACTACATCCAGCGGCTTTAGCAGCAGCTTGTACGCCCAACGCATATTTACGCATTGCTTTCCTCACTTAAAGTTGTTATAATCAAACCCAACAAGTAAACTTGTTTACCTATTTGTCAACAATATACTACTTTCTATGTTGACTTGTCAACACTAAAAAAATAAAAAATCAATATGGATATAAAAACTATTAGAGAATCGCTTAACTTAACACAAGCAGAATTAGCATTAGCACTTGAAGTGTCGCGTAATTATGTATGTTTGCTTGAAAAAGGGCATAGATTACC
>JAFPBK010000135.1 GCA_017424105.1 Kiritimatiellia bacterium
AGGCATGCTTCATAGTGCTTGCACCGCTTCATAGCGCTTGCGCTGCTTCATCTAAATTCGGATACGAATTTAGACCTAAAGGCATGCTTCATGGTGCTATGCACCGCTTCATAGTGCTCCGCGCTGCTTCATCTAAATTCGAATACGAATTTAGTTACTTATGTCAGGAATTGCAGCAAGTAATGACTTTGTAAATTCACTTTTAGGTGAAGCAAAGACTTCATCGCAGGTTCCCATCTCTTCTATTTTTCCTGCGTTCATTACGACAACCTCATCACAAAGACAACGCACCACTGCTAAGTCATGTGCAATAAAGAGCATTGTCATATTCTCTTCCTGTATAATGCGTGAAAGCATTTTTATTATTTGTGCTTGAACAGAAACATCAAGTGCAGAAACAGGCTCATCAGCCAAAAGTAATTTTGGCTTTACCGCAAGTGCACGTGCAATGCCTATGCGTTGGCGCTGTCCTCCACTGATTTCATGCGGATAATGGTTGAGAATAGAGTAGGGTAATTCAACCTTATCTAGAAGTCGCTTTGCTTCTTCTATGCGTTGCTTAAAAGTTGGTAATTCTGATTTGCGATGAACCTTTAATACTTCTTCAAGAGTAGCCGCAATTGTCATGCGTGGATTTAGTGCACCAAGGGTATCCTGAAAAACTAATTGCACAGATCTGCTATATTCCAACTGTTGCTTTCGAGAGAGCCTCTGGTTGCTATTACCTTTAAATAATATGTCGCCAGAACTAAGACGTTGCAATCCTGCAATTGCACGTGCAAGTGTTGTTTTGCCACAGCCACTAGTGCCTACAATTCCAACAATTTTACCTTCAGCAACACAAAGCGAAACATTATCAACAGCCAGCTTGCCTTTTGATTTGCCTTCGTTGAAATGTACACATGCAGATTGTACTTCCAGAATAGATTCTTTTTCTATGTTGTTTGTGGCAGGGTCTTGCATTTTGTATGTTAGAATTTAATATAATTAAGTGCAGCAGCAGATGGAGTCTCAGGAGTGTCTTTACCCAAGATTACGCACATGCCATCATATGCAGGACCATAGTTTTCTGGATATCTTGCCTCAAGATCAGCATGTGAAATATCATGTCCGATATGGATAAATCTTCCAATTATAGGTTGTAGCTTGCGCATCAAATCTACAGATGCCTCAATATTAAGGTGGCTTGGATGTGGACGATCTCTTAATCCATCAAGAAGCAGAAAATCAACGCCTGTAAATTTTTCAATTGCTTCATAAGTTAATTCGTTGCAGTCTGAAGCAATGGCAAAGGATTTGCCTTTGGCTGTGATTTTGAATCCTGATGATTTTGCAGGCCCATGCGGTAATGTGATTGCTTCAATTGTAAAAGGCCCAATTTGGTAAGGCTCTTGTGGCAGAGTACAAAAGCTTAACTGTGGGCGATACATTTGGCTGTTCTCAACAGGCTTGAAATTGACAATGTAACTAAAAATTTTAGATAATGAATCAATTGTAAAATCACTTCCATAAATATTTATAGTCGCATTTTCTTGAAGGCGATTGTATTGGCGCAATTCATCCATTCCAAAAACATGGTCTGCATGTGCATGAGAAACGAGTACAGCATCTATTCTTGGAAGCCTGTAGCGTAGAGCTTGGAGACGAAAGTCTGCGGATGGATCTATAAGTAAGCCAAAGCCATCGCATGTAAGATAGACGCTTGTGCGTAATCTATGGTCAAAAGGATTTGTAGAGAGGCATACTGGGCAACCACAATGAATAACAGGTACACCAGTAGATGTTCCTGATCCAAGTACTAGGGCAGTAGGAGATGCATCTCCTGAAATTGTTGTTTCAAAATTATATTTAGCACGATAATTTGGCATAATTACATTTTCCAAAAGTTTGGATCATGTGCTGGGGTGCCTTCTTGGTATTCATTTTCCATAACATGTCTTGCAACATATATGACAAGCCCTGCAGCTATGAATGTAGAAAGAAGATTACTGCCTCCATAGCTAAGGAATGGCATTGCGAGTCCTTTTGTTGGGAATAATCCAGAAACAACACCTGTATTAACTATGGAATAAAGAGAAATTTGCAAGGTCATGCCAAAAGCAAGAAGTCTGAATTGAAAATCATTTTCTTTAATGCTGATGTATGTGCCACAAATCAAAATGATAAGTACACCTATTGCTACAAGACTTGTTCCTAGTATACCAAGCTCCTCTCCAACCATTGATAAAATAAAGTCGGTGTGATATTCAGGAATGTAGTGTTCTTTAAAAACACTCTGACCAATTCCTTGCCCCCAAGCACCACCATGTTTAAATGCAGAAATAGCAGAAATTACTTGATAAAGAGAATCAGAAAGAATTTCTTGGTCTACAGAATCAGCAAAATTCAATTCAAAAATAGGGGTTACTCGCTTTAGACGAAGAGGATCAGCAATAACCTTCATTACAAATGCAATGATAGGAAAAGGAATTAAGCAAAGGAAATATTTGATTTTCACGCCAGCTACAATCATCATTAAGAAGCAAATTGTAGAGAGCATAAGAGTGGAACCAAAATCTGGTTGGAGCATTAGTCCTGCATCAATAACAAGTAGCACTGCAGAAGGAATAATCAACCCTTCCAGAAGTGATTTGTTTTTTCTCCATGGCTGACCTTGCCACCAAGCCATTAGAAAAATAGTAGCGAGCTTTATAAACTCTGAGGTTTGTAAACGAAAACCTAGGAAATCAATCCAACGGTTTGAACCATTAACCTCTCTACCAATACCAGGTATATGGACGATAATTAGTCCAATAAGTATGCTTATACCTGCAAAATAAATAATTCCTTTTGAAAAGAAAGAATCAAAAGGAATAAGATTTATTAAGATAGCAACCGTGATTGCCAGAACCAGGAACAGTCCCTGGTTTTTAACAAAATGGTAGCCATCATTATTTAATGCTTCACCTTGTACAGAACTTACGCTATAAATCATTACAAGCCCGAATATAGCTAGTAATATAGCTGCAGAAGTGAAAAGTAAGATGGCTACCTTCATTGTAAAAGAATTACTTTATAGATTGTGAAGGAATTTTGATAACTTCACCATCTTTTAATTCCTTAGTCTTGTCAAAGCCATTCAACTTGCACAAAACTTCTACTGTTGTATTGTAGTTTGCAGCAACAAAGTCAAGAGTGTCGCCCTTCTGGATTTTAACTGTATCAATTTTCTCAATTACAGCATTTGAAACATTTGATGCGCTCTCATTGAAATTGTTGATAACATCATCAATGTTAAAATCAAATCCGTCAGTAGTTTTTGATCCTTCAGTAGTCTCTTCTGCCTCAATTGGAGCAGGAGGGATTACGATTGCATCTTTAACTTCATTTACCTTTTCCTCAACCTTCTTAACTGTTTCCTTTGTTGCTTCTGAGATAGGAGCAAAAGGATCAGATTTTCCTTTCTGATCTAGATCAAATGGGTCAGCTTCTTTAACAGGTTTAGGCTGTGTAGTAGTTGTAGTTGTTGGTTTTGCTGTTGTTGTAACAGTTGGTGTAGTCATCTTTAAGTCAGATGTTGATGGCTGTGTGACAGTTGGAGTTGCTGCAGGAGTCTTTGCGTTTGCAGGAATCTTTAGCTTCTGACCAACCCAAATGTTATTAGCATCTTTTAGGTTGTTAGCAGCCATTAGTTCTGCTGTCTTTACTCCTAGATTTTTAGCAATAACAGAAAGGCAATCACCTGACTTTACAACATAAACAGAACCATCATTTACTTCTGGAGCTGCTACTTTTTTGCTAGATGTGAATGGCTTACGACCTGCAGGAACCTTTAACTTCTGTCCAATGCGAACCTGAGCGTCTGGCTTTAGACCATTAAGCTCTGCTAGTTCCTTAGTCTTTACGCCATTGCTGTTAGCGATAACAGAAAGGCAGTCACCACTCTTAACTGTGTATGTAAAGAACTCTTCATCCTTATTTTCAACAGGAGCTGATGTAGTAAGTTTCTCTTCATCAACTTTTACTGTTGTTGCACCAAACTTCTTGTCTTTTACAGGAGTAAGACCTTCTGTTGGATTTTCATAACCAGTAGGGATTAAGAACTTGTCATATGATGCAGAAGTAGCTGGAGTTTCTGCAGTTGTTGGTGTAGCTGCTACTTCTTTTTCTGTATTCTCTGCTGCTGTTTCTGTAATTTCAACAGCTGGTGGTTCTGTAACAACAGGAACAGGTGTTACCTCTATTTGAGTAACAGGTGTAGTTGTTTCTTCTGGTGTACTGATTGTGACCTCAGGCTTTGTATCTGTTTTGTAAGGATCTAACTTTTCACCACCAAAAGATGTTCTTCCAGCAGTTAGTGAGCGACAGCCAGTTGTCATAAGCAATGCTAATGCAACATTGCTAGCCATAGCGATAGCTATTTTTTTGTTCATTATTTACTCCTTGATTTGGGATACTATAAGAGATTTATAGTTGCGCCACCAATTTAGTGAAGCATTCTCCCCGTTCGTTATACGATTTAAATTGGTCAAAGCTTGCAGTACCAGGTGAAAGAAGTACAATTCCTTTATCTGGCATAGCAGATTTAAATGCTTGATTTACAGCGTTTTGCATAGTGTAGCAACGTTCTATTTCAATGTCGTTTTCCCAAGCTTGCGCCATTTCCTCTAAACATTCCCCTATAATATACACTTTTTTTACACAAAAATCTACTAAATCATTTGCATTTAAGGATATTTTTTCTTTTAATTTACCACCTGCGATAAGAAAAATTGGTTTTCCTGCTTTAGAAGCCATTTTACAGCCTGCTAAAAGTGCTGCTATGCTAGTAGCTTTTGAATCATTTATGAAAGTTACACCGTTAACTTCGCCAACTGTTTGCATCCTGTGTGCTAAAGGTTTAAATTCTTTAAATCCTTTTTCTATTTCTGATACAGATAAACCAGATTCAAGAAGTATAGCAACGGCAGCTGCAGCACCAAGTCCTATGATTGAATTGTCAAAGTAACTACCAGAAATATCTATTTCTCCGTGGGCAGGAGTATGTATTTTCCCTTCACTATAGAAAAAATCTGCGTCAGAATTTGCTCCAAAATGAGTAAATGTTGCAGGTTGTAAGTTGAAATTTTCAATTGCATCATTAATACCATATGTAGCTTGAGCAGGTATAAGCTTAAGCCCAGTACAATGCTTAAATATGCGTAATTTAGTGTCGCGATATTCTTCAATAGAAGAGTGGCGGTCAAGATGATCAGGAGATAGATTTAGAAGCAGGGAAGCCGTAGGTGCAAAATTTTGAGTTATAGATTCTAACTGAAAACTACTGCATTCAACGATAGGAATTACTTTTTCGCCTTTTTCAGCAACACTGCATGTCGCAATACCATAATTACCACAAGGTATTGCAGGCTTGCCAGCTGCAGTTAATGTGTCTGCGATAAGTTTGACAATAGAACTCTTTCCTTTGCTACCTGTTATGGCAATGTATGGCAGTAATTGCTCACCTAATGCTAAACCTAGCTCCATTTCACCAATAATTGGAATATTAGCCTTATTAAGAAGCTCAACACACTTTGATTTTATACTTATACCTGGACTTAATACCGCAAAATATGTGCAAATAGATTCTTCTAATGAACATATTGATTCTATGCCTTGATCAATTTCTAAGTCGCTAAATTTAGCTCCCTTAGCAATTAGAGATTTTTTTTCAGTTTCATTTGAGCAGTTACCAAAAACATATACTTCATAGTTCTTTGAGCAAAGTAGCGATGCTGCTGCCAATCCACTGATTCCAGCACCAATTACAATGGCACGATTACGATTCTCAAATTGCTTTGGTAGAGGCATATCAAAATTCCTTTGAATAATATTTTTAAGCTTTAAATGTTTATATTATAATAAAACAGGTCGAGAGTTGATTCTCGACCCAACAAGAGAAATGATATAAATATTAACTAAATTTGTTAGTTATCCCTTAGATGTTGCCTGGATTCGGCAATTGAGTGCAAAATCCAAGCAGAAGGGCCGCCATTTACTAGTTATGCCATTATGAGCGTGGTGCACGGCGTCTGTTTAGACGAGTCTCCTTTAGTGGCTGTGGCTCTGGTATTACTTCAATTTTTCTATTGTTTGGAGAAAGATTACCAGCAATATTTGGATAATCTTTATCGCCATCTATAGCACGCTGATATAATCTATATCCGTATGAAGCATGAGGAAGAATATCAACCATTTCAGGTCCTCTCCACAAACCGTAGTAACTAATACCACCAGCATTTTCCATTATGCGGCGTGTCTTTAGTTCGTGACGTAATTCAAGAATTGTTCCCTTCGGAGAAGGGGAGAATGCAATCAAATCATCTCTGCGCTCTAAGCCTGCTGGGCGTCCATCAATAGTTCCTTCATGAGGAGATGGCATCCATTGATAAACGCGGATAATAACACGGCAATCTCTCTTTAGTTTAACTCGAACATATCCTGCATTTGGATAACCAACTTCTACCTTTACATCAGGTGTTTCAATATTTACAGGGAAATTGATTAGAACCATGTTCTTGTTGCTCTCAATAGAAGCATTCCATGCCATTAACATAGCGATAGGTATTGCTGCTGAAGAAGAACCTGAAATAGTGTTGAATTTATTGATTTCAACAGTATTTGGCATTGTAGCACCAAAACCAGCACCCTTTAGGCGTTCACGCATATTTTTAAATGTACGCTCAGGTGTATCTTCTAATGAGTTGTCTTCCTTAATAAAGTTAGTATAGGTTAATTGGCTGTTTGCTAAATGATTTCTCCAGAAGCGATGTATATCATCCCAATATTCTGGGAAGCCATTTAAGACTAGCTCTAATGCACTGCGCATCATATTTTTAATGCATTGAGCATCACAACGCTCATCTGCCAATAGCTGCCATTGCATAAATTCAGGTATCCAACCAAAAGCAGAACAATAATGGCGTACATAATCGTAAATTGCTTTACCTCTTGCTACATATCGATCATTAACAAGAATACGACCAAGTTTAATTAAACCAGAAGAAATCCATAGAGCGGAGTTGACATGCCCATAAAATTCCATCTTAAAGTTAAGATAGTGGCTGAATACTGTTAAATAATTTGCCAGACCAACAGCCAAATTAAGAGCAGGCTCATAGCCTGTTAATTCATAGTAATCTACAAGAGGGGTAATAATGGTTGCATTTCTAAGAACACCATCTCCCCAACCTGTCTGAATTTCATTACTAAAACCTTCGTCTAAAATATAAACATCAGAAGGGAATGATAAGCTTGTTTCAGAAAAATCTATCTGTCCAAACCATAGAGCACGACCAGTATGTGTAGTTGCAAGCTTAGTTAATCCATCGATTAGTCCTTTTGCTCGCTTTTTCGCAGCAGTGTCTTTTGGATCTACATTTAGAGCACGAACAAGTGCAGAAAGGACATAAGCCTGTTCGTAAATTGTGCAATATGTAAGCTCAGGGGACCAAGGGCGCTGAATAGGGAAGCGAAGTCCTGATTTAGCATCCCATCCCTCTTTAATTAGCTTATCGTAAAGAGCTAGTTCAACATCTGCACCATCGTGTGTTTTTAGAATCTCTCTTGCGGAAGAAATACCTTCATACCATGAAGCAACAAGCTCAGCATCATCAATACGATTATGCTCCGCAAAAGCAGGTCCACCATTTAAAGAAACAAACCAATATGGAAGATGTCCAAGTTTGGCATCTGTCATTTTTGTGAGGTAATTTAAAGACGCCTCAACATGCTCAATAGCATTAAATGCGACAAAATCTGTTTGACGAGAAATTTTGTTGTTTTGCGGAAGCATATAAATTCCTTTCATTATTCAAGAGTATGATATTTATATTTCTCCTGAAGATATATTTTGTATTTGGTTAGTAAAAACACAAAGGGTGGTTCATTTTTTATGTGTTTATTTTTACATATTTTGAGGAGATTTGCAAGAAATTATTGAAGAAAATAATAAAATAATGAATAGAAAATTATGCTAAAAGCTATTCAATCTATAGTAGGCAGTTGGAGTAAGCGAGATGGCTAAAAGTGCGAAGTTTTTGACAGGATTAACAATAATTTTGTTTGGATTTTTGCGGATGCTGTGTGAGTGTGGTGGCTTGCTTAGTGCCTAGGTGCTGTGTGCGCGTGATGCATGATTCAAAACACTAGCGCTTGTTGTTGGTTTACCCATTGCTTTATCTCTCGAAGCAATTAACCAACTGCCAATCGCTAGTGTGTGTGACACACCAAGATGATTTTTCAGGATTAACGTGTATTGGCTATCGCTTTCCTCTGGGGTGTAGGACGTCCCCGTCCTACACGGTAACTGGGCTGTAAGACGTCCCCGTCTTACAGAATAACTGGGCAGCATGGCGTCCTCGCCTTGCTGAAATTTAAAATAATAATTCCCACCGCATATATTGCTTCCCAATGCTTCATATGCCGCAGGCATGCTTCATGGTGCTTGCACCGTTTCATAGCGCTTCGCGCTGCTTCATCTAAATTCGACTACGAATTTAGACCCAATGGCATGCTTCATGGAGCTCTGCTTCGCACTTAGTTTAGGATTTCCTAATTTTGGATAATAAATATAGCGGTTTCCAAAGGTTTAAGCTCGTTGCAAATAGAAAAATGCTCGTTGGATTTTTCTATCTTTACCTGTGTTAATTCGCCATTACCCAAAATCCTATAGATTTGACTTTGTTCATCAAATGCTTTTGAGGCTACGTCAATATATGGTAATACATCGTTTGTTGTATTGCAAAAATACATGATAGCTTTGTTATCAATTGTTTTGCCATATTGACAAATGATTCTTGCATCACCTGTATAATAAATAGTAGTAAAGCCAAATCTCTCTATTAAGTCGCAAAGCTGCTGCTTTCTCGTTTCATTTAGTAATGAAAAAGAATCTACACTATATTCACCAATAGTTGCAGAAAATGTTACGACTGTGCCACCAAGTGCATTTTTGTAAAGTATGGCGCCTGGTCCATATTCTTGAGTTTCTTTAGCAAATGCCCAATCTTGAATATGTAATGTAGATAAAATCTCAGCTTCAGGATTTACATTGATAAAGCACAAAATTCTATTTGAACATCCAATAGAACGCATAGTTCCTGTTGAATCAACAAAGAATTCCTTTGCTATTCTTCTAGGAGGCTTTTCCATGCTCTCGTAGCCTAATAAATGACTGAAGCCACGCTCTGCAAGAACTTTTCCTGCCGCACCGTCAAGAATTACAACACCACTTAGTATTGCCTTTATCTCATCATCTTTAAGAAATGCTACATCATCTGCAGATAGCATTGTTGGACCAATATCTGCATGCTCGTAACGAAATGGTATTCCCATTAACGAAAATACCTCTTTACCCCAAGCTGTTACTTTGCCTGTAACACATGTTTCTTGTGGCTTACGCATTGGGGAATTAAATCCAATCCAATGAGGCTTTGCTTCATAAATAAATTTATATAGACCGATGTTTTCCTTTAGGCATTGCCTATATGCGATACCTGATTTTGGTTCAAAATTGCTTAAACGCGTAATCCAAAGCTTTGCTCCAGCAAATCCATGTAATAATGCAAGTGTAATGTTGGCATTCATACATGCAACATCAGTTGCATAACGATTTTGGGGGAATGTATCTGCCTCTGTCATTACCTCTGTATCAGGAGAGAGTGCATAACGCTGATGACAAGTAAAGTATAACCAATTTGTAAAATCAGCAGGATTATTACGCATATATCTGCCATTATTTATTCTAATGGTGCAAGCTTGCCCCTTTGCAGAAATAATTTTTGCAATATCTTCAGCAACATTTAAATCCTCAGGATTTCCGCATGTGCAATACATACAAGGAATGGAAGGATCAGCCGCATCAATAGCAGATCTAATTATTTTGGCTAGTTCCTTCATCGTTGTTGTTTCGATATCAACAAATTTTGCGTAGAATTCCTTGTCCTGCTTTGTCTTTTCAATAATTTCTTCAGCAGTATAATTTGTGCCTAAATCGGCATTTATGCGTGCAATATGCAGAGGACAAAAACAACCATTAAGCCCAGAGAAGAGGCGAAAATCGTCATCAAGCATAAAGAAATCTGGTTTCAATAATGCTAAGTGATAGATTGAATCATAAATATATTTTTGAAAATCTTTATCTAATGGGCAATGGATATATTTTTCTTCAAAATTTGAGTTAATGAATTTTTGAAAGGTAGAGCGAGTGTCTGGGACCCAACCATGACCCAGTGTTGCTTGTATAAGGATACCAGCACGTAATCCTCTGGACTTAAGTTCCTTTTTGTATTTTAGAAATGTTTCTCCTAAAATTTCTGCTTTTTTGAGTACAGGATTTCCTTCAGGTACAAGAGTTAACTCAAGAGCTGTTTCGTTAAAGCAATCTTTATCTGCAAGCGATAGAGAAAGAGCATCTTCAGCGAAAAATTCTGCAGTATTATGAAAAGGAGGAATTATATTTGTAAAATGCATCATAGCTTTATGCCAGAAATGTTTTTGCAACTGTTTCTGTTAGGTTAGAGACAGAGTTTTCTGTAATCATTGCTTCATCTAATGACATACCTTTTCTATCAATTTCAAAGGCACCATCAAAGATAGCTGTTTTTTCTATTGCAGATTTGTCTTCAATCAATCCCGCATAAGCAATTACTTTTTTTCCGTAATTTCGTGCCAGTTTCGCAATTGTTACAGGAATTTTACCCATTGTGCTTTGGGCATCAAGTTTTCCTTCTCCAACAATAACAATGTCAGATGCTTTGATATGTTCCTCAAGTTTTGTTTCTCTTATAACAATTTGTGCGCCTGACATAAGTTTACCGCGAAGCATCATGAGAAAGGCAAATCCAATTCCACCTGCAGCACCAGAACCTGGTGTAGTACGATTAAATTGGAATTCTGAGTCTTTTTCTTTGCAGAATTGTTCTACAACAGAGGCAAATGCATTCATCCAACCATCCATTTGCTCTACCATTTCTGGTGTAGCTCCTTTTTGTGGTGCAAAAATTTTACTGCAACCACGTTCTCCGGTAAGAGGATTATCTACATCGCAAGCAATAGTAAAATCGCATCCGTGCAGGGTAGAGGATAGCGGAGAGTCAGAAATGGAAACAGCTACTTCCAGACCTTTTGCTCCGAATGGGACATCATCCCCATTTTTATCAGCAATTTTATAGCCAAGAGCCTGTAACATACCAATTCCACAATCATTTGTAGCACTGCCGCCTATACCTATAATAAAATGTTTGCACCCATTGTTTATTGCATCCTTGATTAGCTCACCAACTCCGTATGTAGTTGTGTTCAGTGGATTACGTAACTCTTTAGGTACAAGAGGGAGTCCTGCTGCCTCAGCCATTTCAATAATGGCAAAATTATCATCTGTTAAGATATATGAAGCGTCAATTTTCTCACCAGTAGGACCAACAACATTGATAGTACGCTTTTCAAAGCGTTTTCCATAAGTCAGTGCATCTATAGTGCCTTCGCCGCCATCTGCGACAGGAACAACATTTATTGATGGACTTTCGTTATTAAGAGCCTTCAAAATACCATTTTTTACTGCATTACCAGCTTCAATAGAAGACATACTTCCTTTAAAGGAATCCATTGCAATTGTTATATTCATAAAAATCCAATCAAAGTTTGTTTTAATTTTTTAGTTAAACTATATATATTATAAGTAAAACACAAATTAAAAGCAAGAACGCGAATTTTTTATAAATCAAAAGACGGAGTTGAATGCAAGTATGACAGTAAAAAGCACGAAGCTTTTGACAGACTAACCCAAATTTAGGTTTGGATGATATGTGTCTTGCTTGGTTGCTAGTTGCTAAGTGTGTGTACCAAGTTATTCGCAGAGCTTTGCAAGATGCTCAATTAAAAGCTGTTGCTTTTGTTCGGAAACATTATTGTTTTTGTCTAAACTCATAATGAATTCACGTAATTTGCGTGCATTACAAATAGTAACATCGTCAATGCGAGAAAGCTCATCTTCAAATGTGTTTGAAGCAAAAGCAATAGCTATAGATATTTTAGTTCCTGGTTCGGCAAATTCTTTAATGATATTGCACAATTGCAGTGCTTCTTTGCGTACTTGCTCAATAGGAGAGCGTGATGGTGATACTCCATTTATGTGTATGATGCCACCCTCCACAGAAATTTTTCCAGTCCAATTTTTTGTCTCAACAATAATAATTCCTGCAGGACCTACTATTATATGATCAAAATCAGTGCCACCAAGTGTTCCCATCACACCATTTGTTGGTATGCCATGAAATACATGCCAATCTTTAGAAAGCATAGATAATTCGCGAGCAACTATTTCTTCGCCACGTGCTCCCTTTAAAAATGCACCAAAGCTTTTTGCTGCTACATCATACATTAACCACCCAATAATAACAAGAACCAGAATTACTATCGCATACATTTTTGGATGCATGAGCTGTCCGGTCAAATTACCTACTAATAATCCTATTAAGAAGATAATGAGAATCAGAGGGAAAAATATCTTAAATAGACCTGTGAAGCGAACGCGTGTTCCTGGACTTCCATAAATGTTTGCAAGATTTGTCTTCATGTCTTTTGTCGTTGTTTTGCGTTTGTTGTGAAAAAGTGATTATTTTGAGTTTTGAATTAGTGAAGTAAGCAGCTTGATTGCTGAGAGGGCAGCTTGTACGCGCACTTCGTGTCGCGTACCTAGAAATATGTGGCGCTCATAAATGACTGTGCCACAATATGCTGCAGCCATGTAGACTGTGCCACAAGGGTTATTGGCATCACCACCTGTTGGGCCTGCATAGCCTGTTGTAGATACAGCACCTGCACAATCTAATGCACGAGTTGCTCCCTCAGCCATTGCTATTGCTGTTTCTTTGGAAACAACACCCATCTCTTGAATGGTTGCTTCAGGTACTCCTAAAAGCTTTTGCTTTATTGCTGGGTCATAAGCCACAATGCTACCACGCAACCAAGAGGAAGAACCGCTGATTGCGGTGCATGCTTCTGCAATCATTCCACCTGTACATGATTCGGCAGAGCCAATCATTATGCCTCTTTCAATGCAGATTTTGCCTAATGCCTCTGCCGCCTTTGCTAGCTCTGTGTTAAACCCATTACACATAATTAAAAAGCCCCAAACCAGACCTTGTTGTCATGCTCAGCCTCTTCAGCACTGCGGCTTGCATGAACGACATTTTCAATGCCATCAACAGTAATCTCTAAAGCACCAGCTCTGTCGTAAATATAACCGCGAATTGATTCCTCAGTTGCAGCAGCAGGATTTTCTGATCCAATTACATCGTAATTGAATACATCCCATGAAATATCAAATTCTACCTTCATCGCTACAACATATGCCTCTTCTTGGGTATATGGTCGCTTAAAGGCATAGTAGAAGCCATTGATAACAAATGCTTCTATGTCAGGGAAGTAGGAGATGTATAAATCAGAATTTAGCTCTTCGGCACCATTTTTTGCCCACTCAGATGAGAATTTTAATTCGTCATCATATTTGGAAACAGCCATTGCTGCTGTAAGAATTTTTCCTTCAGCAGCTAATTTATCCCAATCCTCATCAAATAGATTTTTGAATAGAGCTTTTTCTTCATTGTTGATTTTTACATCAGACAGCTTTTTAGCCATTGCATTTGTGGCAGTGTCTCCATAGTGTGAATCTATAATGCCAAAGCATTCCAAGTCTTCACCACGGATAGGACGACGCTCAACGATGTTGATTTTATAATCGTCAAACAAATCTTCAATGTAGATTGTTGCAGCTTGTGATTTTGCTGTTTGTGGTTTTAAGATAACAATTGCTTGATTTTTCATAACAATCCTGTTTGTAAATTACAAAGGCTTATGTGTGAAGGAGGTTTCGCCATTTGCGAAAGGTGCTACTGTATGGCCATTGCCACGTAGCTTCCACTTGTAGGTTAGAAGTCCCTCAACACCTACTGGGCCGCGAGCATGCAGTTTTGATGTGCTGATTCCAACCTCTGCACCAAGGCCAAATCGGAAGCCGTCAGCAAAGCGTGTGCTGCAATTCCAAAATACGTCAGCTGAATCAACGATGTTCATAAATAGCTCTGCTGTGGCAGGGTCTGCTGTGATAATGCAGTCAGTATGTCCTGAGCCATATTCATTGATGTGAGCTATTGCTTCATCCATAGAAGAAACTATTTTTACTGAAACAATGTAATCAAGATATTCGGTTGCCCAATCTTCGTCTGTGGCAGGGGCGCAATCTATTATTGCACGACATTTCTCGCAGACACGGAGTGTTGCATGCTTTTCTTCTAATCCAGCCTTTAGCTTTGGCAGATATTGAGCAGCAGCTGCTTCATGCACAAGTATTGTTTCCACAGCATTACATACTGCTGGATATTGGCATTTAGAGTCTACAGATACCTTTGTGGCAAGGTCTATATCAGCAGCCTTGTCGATGTAGATGTGGCAAATACCATCGGCATGACCCATAACAGGAATCTGTGTGTTGTTCATTACATATTGTACAAAAGAATTAGAGCCACGAGGAATGATTAAATCAATGTACTTGTCCATTGTGAGAAGCTTTTTAACATCATCACGTGTGGCGATAAGCTGTAACCAACCATCTGGCAGAATGCCACGAGTTGCCTCAACAAGCACCTTGTGAAGTGCTGTATTTGTGTTGAGAGCTTCTATGCCTCCCTTTAGTACGCAAGCATTAGCACTCTTAATGCAAAGTGTAGAAATCTGCACCAGTGCATCTGGGCGTGATTCAAAGATAATGCCTACAACACCAAGAGGGCAGGAAACTTGGGAAAGAATTAGCTCTGGAGCAAGCTCTGTAGATTTAATTGTCTTTCCAACTAGGTCAGGCAGCTTGCAAAGCATTTTAATGCCACCAATACAATCGTCAAGCTTTGCTCGGTCAAACTTAAGTCGCTTTAGCAGAGGTGCATCAAGGCCTGCCTCTTTTGCTGCTGCAAGATCTTTTTCATTAGCAGCAAAAATTTCAGAAGCATTTGCCTGTAGCCCTGCAATAGCTGCTTCAAGAGCTGCGATGCGTTGCTCGGCGGAAAGAGTAGGAAGCTGTGTTGCTGCTGCTTTTGCTGCAGCACCGAAATTTTCTGATGTGTCCATATTTTATCAGATGAGTTAAATGTGTTTTCTTGAAATTAGTCCATGTGGAATACTTGAGGGAGAGGAATTGATACTGGAGAATTATCAGGATTTACTTCCATGATGTCAGCCATATAATCCCACCACTTCTGCACAATAGGGTTTGAACCCAAATCTTGGCTGCCACCTTCGCCAGATACCTTTTGTACCGCAAAGAGTGTCAATGTGTCAGGGTCAAGGAAGATTGTGTAGTCGCTGACACCTGCATCGGAGAGCAATTGCTTAAGCTCAGGCCAAATAGCATTGTGTCTGCGCTCATACTCAGCCTCGCAGCCAGGCTTCAGCTTCATTTTAAATGCTTCAATTCTCATAATATTTCCTAAAATTAAATTTTTGTTACAAATACTCGTTTGAGTAATTATTTTTTAAGAGTCAATTCGTATTCGCCAGCAGTTGCTGTTGCCTTTACCTCACCAGAGAATAGGGCAGATAGCTTTTGCTTTGCATTTGCAGAGCCATCAGTAATAGTCCAGCCTTGTGGCAGGGTGATATGTGCTGTGGTGTTTGCAGGGATAGCAAAGTTCCATACAAGAGTGTCGCCATCTAGCTTCCAACCACTGCGAATCTCACCATACATTGATTCGTATGCTGCCTTTGCATAAGTTAGCTCACCACCAGGAATTGGTGCAAGAGTAAATTCCTTAAATGCTGCTTTAGTTGCATCTGCTTCAAGAGAAGGCTGAATTCCGCAAATTGTCTCAAAGAACCATTCACCTACTGCACCATAAGCATAGTGGTTGAAGGAGTTCATATTTACATCGCCAAAGCCCTTCTCATGAGACCAGCTGTCCCAACGCTCCCACATTGTTGTTGCACCCTGGGTAACAGGATATAGCCAGCTAGGATATGTTGTTTGATTTAGTAATGCATAAGCAACGTCATTGCGACCTAGCTTTGTAAGAGTTGGGAGTAGGAGAGGAGTGCCAACAAAGCCAGTGCTTAGGTGCATTCCACGCTTGTTTACGATGCTGTCAATCAGGTCTGCTGTAACTACGCTTACTGAGCTTTCTGGTAGCAAATCAAAGTATAGAGCAATAAGCATTGCTGTTTGTGATTGCTCTTTTAAGCCACCATCTTCACGAAGGAAGGTCTTGTGGAACTCAGCAAGTACGCGATCAAGCAGCTCTGTACGCATTGCTACTTCAGCATCATCGCCATTGATTTTTGCAATCTTGATTAGAAGCTTAATCATGCCTGCCATATATGAAGTGCAGAGATAAGGCTTAGAAATTGGATCGTTCGCATTTAGCCAATCACCAAATGCTGTATTGTCAACAATCAGATTGCCCTTTGCATGCTCAATCTGCCAATCAATCCAATGAGCCATGTTGTGGTAGTATTTCTTAAGAAGCTCAGTGTCGCCATACTTTACAAACATAAGCCATGGACAAATGATACCTGCATCAGCCCAAGCTGTTGAGCCTTCTGCTGTATGAGGATTTGGATCTGGACAGAAGTTAGCAAAGCAGCCACATTCCACAAGAAGATTTGAGTTTAGGTCTTCAATCCATTTGCGATAAAATTCTGCTGCAAACATATTGTAGGTTGCGACATTCATGAATACCTGAGTGTCTGCTGTCCAACCCTTACGCTCATCGCGCTGTGGGCAGTCTGTAGGAATATCAATAAAGTTACCGCGCTGTCCCCAAACAATATTGCTATATAGCTTGTTGATTAGCTCGTTTGAGCATTCAAAGGAGCCTGTTGTGGCAAGGTCTGAATATATAACCTCAGCAGAAATGTCATCGGCTGTCAATTCGCCCAACCAATTTGAGATTTCAATATATCTGAAGCCGTAGAATGTAAACTCAGGCTCATAAATTTCAATTTCGTGTGTGCCAGTTGTGTATGTTGTAGTTGCACTGGCACTGCGAAGGTTGTCTGTGTAGACAGAACCATCTGCACGAAGCATCTCACCATGCTTGATATGGATTGTTTGACCAGTTGTGGTATTGCGAAGAATGAAACGCTCGCGGCCAACAAGATTTTGTCCAAAATCAACAACCCAAGTTCCATTATTACGCTTAGTGATGCTTACAGGCTTTACGCTTAGCATGTGGCGTACGAATGCACCACGCTGCCACACAATTGTCAGATTTGTATCTGGCTTTACAATTCTTGGCTTCCACTGTTCGCCCTTGAAGTTAGGCAACTTCCAGTTTGTATCCTCACGCCAAGCCTCAAAAACCTCGCCATGATAGATGTCGCTGAAGCGAATTGCATCGCTGCAACCATCTGTATTTGACATTAGGAAATTTTCGTCAGTAACAATTGTTTCAACAGAGCCATCCTCGTATACGATGCGTAGGTTTGCTTTGATTAAAGGCTTTCTGCCGTAGCCTCCGCCCCAAATATATGAAATTGCACCGCTGTACCAGCCTGGAGCAATTGTGAAGCCCACGCAGTTATCGCCATTTGCAATAAGGCTTGTTACATCATAAGCCTGATACTGAACGCGAGTGAAGTAGTCTGTCCAGCCTGGAGCAAAGGATGCATCATCTGTGCGTTTGCCGTTGATATAACCAGCATAGAAACCCAAGCAAGCAACATATAGTCGTGCAGTAGCGACAGGCTTTGTTACTGAAAATTCTTTTCTTAAATTGCCTGTAGAAAAATCCTTTGAATTTTTGTAGGCAATCCATTCACCCTGCCACGGAGTGTCAATCAGACCTGTTTCAAAATATGCTTCTTCTGTAGAAGTAACTATATTGCCTGATTTGCCATCAATAAGAGGCTTTACCTCAATAGTGATGTTATAGCGAGTAAATGGCTTTAGTGTTTCACCCCCATAGAAAATTTGAATAGAGTCGCTGGAAGCAACAAAGCCAGAATCCCAAGCAATGCTTCCATCTGTTGTCTTGATAATTATTCTACGCTCAGCTTGCTTCTCGCAGTCGCCCTTGAGCTTGTATGAAAAGCGAGGCTTTGCTTCGTCCATACCGAGTGGGTTAGTCAGGTATTCTGTCTTGATGTCATAAATAGTAAACATGGAATGAGCCTTCTTTTATGAGGGTTAATTTAAATTGAGCTTTGTAGCAGGGAGGCGGCCGTTGAAGGCACGCTTCAGTGTAATTGGGTCGGTATATATAATGCCACTGTCGGCAGGAATGCCAAAAGCGATACGTGTTGTTTTGATGCCTAGAGAAGCCAGCTTTTCGGAAATGTATGCTGCTGTTGCATCTCCTTCTACATCGGTATTGATGGCAAGAATAACCTCAGAAATCTTTTCTTTTTCGACACGTTCAAATAATTCTTTTAAACGTAAATCTTCAGGGCGTACACCTGTCATAGGTGATATACGTCCATTTAGTGTGTGATATACGCCATTGAATGAATCTGCCTTTTCAATGGTAAGAATATCATCAGAGTTTTCTACAACGCAAATAATTGATTTATCACGAGTAGAACTTGAGCAAATTGCACAAGGATTTGCATCAAAGGTTGTGATTACACCACAGCAATCGCACGTGGTAATATTGTCATTTACGCCTTGAAGAGCATTAAGCAATGGCTCAAGGAGTAGCTTCTTTTCATGTGCTATTGTAAGCGCAATACGCTCAGCAGATCGTCTGCCAATGCCTGGAAGACGAGATAGGGCGCGTATTAGCTTATCGTGCTGTTCTATGTGGTGCATTTAGAAATAAGGTGATGATTTAGTCGATTAGGAAAGTTGTACCGATGTTTTTATGCATCGGCACAAAAATTGAACCTTTAGCCAGAAGGTTCAAAAGAATCCTTCCAGCTAAAGTTTTGTTTATCTTACATTCCGCCTAGAAGATCGCCAAGACCGCCCATCTCGCGCATAGCTGTCTGGGAGTACTTTGCTGCCTCGTCTTTAGCAAGCTTAAGAGCCTTATTTGTGTTATCAAGAATTAGGCGCTCAAATTTGTCTAGCTTATCTAGAGCAACTAGCTCTGTATCAAACTTGATTTCCTTAACAGTCATGTCGCAGCTAACCTTAACCTTAACACCACCATTCTCGTACTCAACAACCTTGTTCTCTAAATCCTTCTGGATTTTCTTCATCTTGTTACGTAGTTCCATTGCTTGCTTAGCTTGCTGGAAGAAGTTTGCCATAATATTTTCCTTTGGTTTGTATTGGCTTTTGCCAATGATTATTTTGTTTTAATAATAAAAAATTATTTTTTTACTCCGCGTATTGCTCCACCAAATTTAGAAAGGACTTCCTGAACCAATGGATTTTTTTCTACGCGTTTTCTTAAAGCGATGTCGCTTTCTAAGTCATCTAGCTGAGATTTCTCCTGCTTTGGCTGTTCCTCAATGATAGGTCTTTGTTGTTGATAAAAATCATTTCGTTGAGGGGCTGCTGCCGGAGCAGAGTAGCTTAGAGTAGCAGGAGCCTGTGGCTTTGGAGTTGCAGGTGCAGGAGCTATTGGTGTTGCTGCTGCAGGTGCAGGAGCTATTGGTGTTGCTGCTGCAGGTGCAGGAGGAGGAGTTGTGCTAGCTATGCTTTGCCTCACCGGAGATGCTGTTGTTGCAGCATCTCCACCTCCTAACTCTAGCTTCAAACTCGTAAGCTTTTTAAGAATTTTTTCTAAATCAACAACTGATGCAGATTTTGCACTGCGAATCAATGCTGTCTCTAACAAAATACGAGGAGATAGAGAAAGACGCAGCTTTCCATCCAACTCAATTAAATTCTCAGTAACAGAAAGTACTGCAGCTGTATTTGTGAGAGCAGCTTGCTTCTTTAATGTTTCAATCTGAGCATCTGTCAGATTTAGGCTTGGATCATAGCCCCCCATTTGAATGTAAATGAGGATATTGCGGAAATGTGCAATAAGCTCAGCAGTGAGACGGCGTAAATCTTTGCCGGAACCATCAAGAGTGGCGATAAGATTGATGATGCGTGGAATATCTGAGGTTAGTACAGCTTCAGCAATACCCTCAATTGCTTCTCGTGAAACAAGACCAAATACACCCAGTACATCCTGTTCAGTAATATTTGAGCCAGTATATGAGATGATTTGATCAAGAGCAGATTCTGCATCGCGCATACCACCATCTGCACCACGTGCCAAAGCAAAAATAGCATCATCATCAATTGTTATGCCTTCTGCATCAGAAATCTTGCGAAGCTGACCAGAAATTTCTGGTATAGCAATTCGACGCAAGTCAAAGCGCTGGCAGCGAGAAACAATTGTTCCAATAACCTTATCTGCTTCAGTAGTTGCAAAGATAAATCTGGCGTGTGCAGGAGGCTCCTCAATAGTCTTCAATAGGGCATTGAAGGCTTGATTGGTGAGCATATGCACCTCGTCAATATAGTAAATCTTGAATTTGCCAGAAATAGGAGCAAAATTTATTGTTTCCAAAATCTTTTGATGTACATCCTCAACCTTGTTGTTTGAGGCACCGTCAATTTCAACAACGTCCATGCTGTTACCAGCATCAATTTCTTTGCAATTATTGCATTCGCAGCATGGGTGAATAGTAGGCCCCTTTTCGCAATTCAGTGCCTTTGCAAAAATACGTGCAAGTGTAGTTTTTCCTGTACCACGTGGTCCGCAAAGCAAATATGCTTGAGCCAGACGATTCTGCTCAATAGCATTACGCATTGTTTTAACAACATGGTCTTGACCGACTACATCCTCAAAGGTTTTAGGGCGCCATTTACGTGCAATAACTTGATATGACATTTAGAAACTCCGAAATTCATTCTTTAATTGATGTTATTATATCACAGAGAGAAAATATAAACAATAGATTTATCCCTATGGGATAAAGAAAAATGTGAAAAAGATTGGGATAAAATGGCTAAATATGCGAAGGGAAGGTACAGGATTTCGCACAATGGCAGGATTTCTAGGTGTTAGGCAAATGTGTGAAAAAGTGTTGTACGAGATCAAATTGCATTAGTGTAATTTGTGTTTTTGCACCAGTATTCTTCACTCTTGTAATATCAGATTAATTCCAACTGATGTTTTTTAATAAAAATAAGCACAAGCACTTGACTAATAATAATTTAATTTGGTACTATAGGTCAATATTTTTGAGGTAGGTTATATCAAAATTAAATTCAACTTTATTCAACTATTTATTAGGGGTATTATGAAAATTAAATACTTTTTTGTGTTTTTGCTAACTTCTTTGTTTGCAATATGTTCTTTAGCTGAATCAGGCTCAGGATATAAATATTTTAAAGCATCAATTTCTTATGATGGTGCAACTATAGAAAATATGCCTGTTCTGTTGCGTTTGTCAGAGAAAAATATTTTAGGATTTTCTTATTCTGATGTAGTAAATAAATCCTTTAAAATTTTTGATAAAGAAAAAAATATTCTTCCATATGAAATAGACACATGGAGCGAAGAAGGTGAGTCAACCATCTGGGTTAAGGTTCCAAATTTTTCAAATGGTCAGATTTTAGAGGTCCGTTATGGCCTTGATTATACATCTAATGTAGAAATGGAGAGTGTTTGGGAAAATTATATTAGTGTTTGGCATTTAGAGGATGTAAATACAGAGGATAGAGCAAGCGATTACGACGGTGTTGGTAACGGAAACCTAACTGTGACAGAGGATGGTAAAATAGGTAAGGCTGTAATATTTCCTGGCACAGACAATTCCTCAATCTATTGTGGAGCAACGCTTCCAAACTCAGAGCTAAAGGATGGTTTCACAGTTGAAGGTTGGATAAAACCAGATACTTATAGTGGTAATAGAGCTGTTTTTGGTAAGAAAGATTTTATATCAATTCGTACTGCATACAGTAATACAATTGTCGTTACAACACCAGGTAAAGACGATTATAAGTTAAGTAGCTTGCCTATTCCTACTGTGAATGAGTGGTGGCATATGGCAGTGACTTTTACTCAAAATACGACTAGTGGACTAAAATTGTATATCAATGGTGTGCTAGTTAAATCGATGAATACAAAATCGATTAACAACACAACAGATCCAACCGATATGTGGATTGGAGGAAATCAGTGGTCACAAATTTTCTCTGGTCATATTGATGAGGTTCGTCTCATGAATAGTGTTGCTTCCGCAGATTATTTAGCCGCAGAATATGCTGTTATGGCCGATGCAAATACAATTACTTATGGCACTGTAGGTGTTGGAGGTATGGGTTTGTCTGAAATTAAATCATCTCCTTCATTAAAGTGGAATGGTTCTGCTTTTGAATTTTCTTGTGAAATTTATACAGGACTAGGAAGAATGTTTGCAATTTATGAGAATACAGCAACAGGTGTAGCTTTTACAAATGAACTTGAGTTCTCTTCTGTAAGTTCAGCAACACCAGTCGTAGTTAATGATTATCCTGTTTTTGAGGATGAGGGTAATTATACTTGTTCAATTTTATCTGTTATTGAAGAATATTCAACTAACGTGGTTGTCCCTAGCGAGGATTATATCTATGCTGGGACTCCAGTAATTGAAAAGTTGTCAGATGTAAGTGAGTCTAATTTTGCACCTGGTATAATTCGTTTTTCTCGTTCAGAAGCAGCTACTGATAAAGATTTAGTGTTTTCAGTTGCGCTTTCAGGTCCAGCAATTGAAGCAGGGATTGTTGAAAATAATTTGACAACAGTTACAATTCCAGCAGGCTCTTCTTATGTAGATGTTGAGATAATGCCTATTTGGGCTCCTGATATAACTGAAGATTTATCTTTTGAGTTGAATTTTTCTGGAAGCAATTTTGCTGAAACAGGTGATTTGTCTATAGAAATAAATGTAATAAATGCAAATGGCGATATTCTTGTTCGTTATGTAAGCACAACTGGTAGTGATGAAAATGATGGTTTAACTAAAGAAACACCATTCTTAACAGTTGGCACAGCATTAAATGCATTGGTTAATACTAAAGAACTTGGCTTTTCTAAAGTCTATGTGGAGGAAGGCTTATATGCTATTACTAATCCAATAACAATTAGTACACCAACTACAGTACTTGGCCTTGGTGATGATTCTTCAAATGTAGTGATTTCTAATACATTTCATGCTTATCATTTAGATGGAAATCATCGTATTTTTACGGTAGAGAATAAGGATGCTATAGTAGCGAACTTAACAATGGCAGGAGGTTCTGTTTGGGGTGGTGGTTATTATGGAGGAGGATTCCGTATTAATGAACAAGGGGGAACCGTATCTAATTGTGTAGTAGTAGGATGTCGCACAACTGCTAGCCAATGCTTTAATGCAGGAGCATATGTACTAGGAGGATTGGTTACACATACAGTTTTTCGTGATTGTGTTTCTACGGCATATGATTCTGCTCAGCATCATGAATTTAGGAGTGGTGTGCTAGCAACAGCTAATTCAGCTCGTGTAGAGAATTGTTTGTTTGAAAACAACAATCAGACAAGGGCGGTATATTTGTTAAGAGCTGATGGTAATTCTATTATCCGTAATTGCACAATTGTTAATAGCAGTTTGTCTAAGACAAATAATTATTGCACTTCATTTGCTGCAATTTATGCTGGTTCTAATTCAACAATTCAAAATGTTGTTGTAGCTGGTGTTACAAATACAATTGATGGAGCTTTTGCATTGCCTGTGGTAAAGTCACCTGCTCGTTTTATAAATGGAGCTACAGATGCTGATATTACAGATGCTGGTTATCCTGAAGGTACAATAGTTGGCACAGCTAAGCAGTTCTTCATAAATTATGAAAAGGGTAACTTCCGACCAAATTCAGCAGGCCCATTGGCTGGTGCTGGTCAAAATTATGATGGTATGGCAGCATTTGATTTATCTGGTAAGCAGGATCGCTTAATTGGTTTGAATATTGATATTGGCTGTTATGAAGCATCCGCAGCCGGAACAATATTGATTCTTAACTAACTAAAATTGGCGCTCGAGTTTCGGGCGCCAATTTGCTTTTAGGAAACTCTGGAGTGCGCGAGCTAGCGTGATGCGAGCGTGGTGGCTAGCGTGATGGCTAGAAGTGCGAAGAAAAGAACCACGAAACACACGAAACACACGAAAAAAGTAAATATTCATTATTGTTTCCTATTCCTATACCTATCACTTTCGTGCATTTCGTGGTTCCCAATATCCATCATACGAGCATTTATATTTGAATGATTTAACCAC
>JAFPBK010000136.1 GCA_017424105.1 Kiritimatiellia bacterium
CATGGAAAGAAGATGTGGTTTGCTATGCTAGGTTAAAATTTGATAATGGCGATACCTTTAGAAATACTAGAATAACCTCATTAGTGCTACCAAATGTATATGGAGATATTGGTGGGTATTTTCTTCTTGGAAATTCCGCAATCACAAACCTTGTTCTTAGTCAGGATATTACCTCGATTGGTTCACAAATTATTTCACAAGTCAGTAATGTAAATAATCTTGAAAATTTTGAGCCAAAGGTTTTACCAAAGGTTACATCAATAGGAACTCACTTTATGGGATATGCACCTAAAATTAAAGGAGACTGGGAGTTTCCTGAGCTAGTATCTGTTTCAGGTAACTCACATTTCCGTCAAACAAAGATTACAAGCTTTAAGGCTCCAAAATTAAATGTAATTCCTGGCTATATTTTTTGTTCTACTTCAACTATTACAAATGCAGTATTTGGTTCAGAGGTAACAAGTATTGGTGCAACAGCATTTTCTGGTTGTTCAAACTTAGAGAGCTTATATCCAACTAATTTTACTAAGGTAACAAGTCTTGGACAGGAAGCATTTAACAGTTGTTCAATATATACTGGTAGCTTAGACTTTAGTAAATCCTCTATAACAAGTATTGGAACGAAGGCTTTTAATTGGGCTTCAAATATCCCAGAGCTAAGATTTCCTGCATCCTTGACAACTCTTGGGCAAGAATGCTTTGGACGCTTGAAGGATGCTGATATTTATTTTTATGGTTCCAGACCAACAACATTTGTAAATGGAGGTCAATTTTGGGCATATGGAGCAAAATACCGTAACAACATAATTATTTTTGAAGAGTTTGTTGATAATTGGACAGCAGAGGATTCTGACGGAAATTATGTCTTTACAGCATTAAAGGAAGTTCCAGCAAGCGAGATTTCAGATGCTTATCAATTTCCAAAAACAGGTAAGGTATTAGGTACAATTGCAGTCAAGGGTGCTGTGCAGTGGTTATCTCTATTCCCTTACATCCCTACAACAATTATCATTAAATAAATTAGAACAACTGAGGGTTGAGCAATGAATAAAATCAAGACATTTTGTGGTTGTTTGTGTTTAGCAATATTGCTATCAAGTGCATTTGCAAAGGAGTGTGCAACTATGAGTGGAAAAGTGTTGTTGCCAACCGTTAAAAAAGAGGGTGGCATGCCACTTATGGAGGCTCTTAGCAAGCGACAATCAATCCGCGAGTATGATTATTCAAAGGCAATTTCAGAGGAAATGCTTTCTGAGCTTTTGTGGGCCACCTGTGGTGTAAATCGCCCAGATGGCAAGAGAACAGCTGGTTCTACTTTGAATAAGCAAGCAGTAAGTGTATATGTTGTTGTAGAAAAAGGAATTTATCTATATCTTCCACAGGAGAATGCGTTAGAGCTTGTTTGTGAGGGTGATTTTAGAGCGCAGACAGGGTTGCAGCCATTTGTTAAAGCTGCAGCATTAAATTTAGTTTTTGTTGGCGATGTGCAAAAGCTAGGTATTGATGATGCGGCTCACAATATGTTGATGCTAGGAGTAGATGCTGGCTTGATGAGTCAGAATACATATTTATATTGTGCATCAAAGGGTTTGGGAACAGTAGTTCGAGGTTCAATAGATGGTGCCGCATTCGCAAAGCTTATCAAGCTTCCTTCTCACAAAAAGGTATTGCTTGCGCAGACCATTAGCTGGCCAAAATAACAGGAAGATTTTAGTGAAATGGGAGAAAATTTAGTAGTTATTAAAAAAAAATAAAAAAAACACTTGATTTTCATCCAAGAGATATGGTAATTTAGTATTTCAATTTTTCAAAGCAATGATTTTAGGAGTTATATTATGCCGAGAGAGCTCGCTATAATGGAATGCACAGAGTGCAAGCGCCGTAACTATACAACAACTCGTAATAAGAAGACAATGTCAGCACGCCTAGAGCAGAAGAAGTTCTGCCCAAACGAGCGTAAACGCACACTTCATAAGGAAGTAAAGTAAGCGTTATTTGCTGATATAACCATAAAGATTATAGAGTAAAAAACGATTTTTATACGTGGGTAGTTCAATTGGTAGAGCAGCGGTCTCCAAAACCGCCTGTTGCTGGTTCGAGTCCGGCTCCACGTGCCATTTTCCTCCCTATCGATGAGATAGGGATTTTGTCCTGGAGAGATTCATGAACAACAAACAAGAAGAGAAAAAGGAACAAGAAGAGAAAAAGGGACTAGGAAGTTTCCTACGTGATTGCCGTTCTGAATTCAGTAAGATTTCTTGGCCTAGTCGCAAAGAGCTTGTTGAGTCTACCTGGGTTATTGCTGCAATGCTATTGCTAGTAGCAGTATTTGTATTACTATGTGATAAGGTTCTACAGGGAATTGTTAACTTCCTTGTAATTCGTTAATTTTTACCTTATCGTTTTAATCTATACAATATTAGAAAGCAGATACAAATGCAGACAGATTTAGAGCTAGAGCCTGTGGTAGAGTGGTTTGTTCTACAAGCATTAACAGGACAAGAGCAGAAAGTAGAAAAGCTACTAAGAGCTCAATCAAAGGAACAAGGCTTAGATATCTATATCAAAGATGTTCGTGTTCCAACTGAGAAAGTAGTAAAATTTACTGAGAATAAGGACGGGAAAAAGCGTAAGACAAACATTACAAAGAAGCTTTTTCCTGGTTATGTATTTATTAATGCTGCAGTTTACTACAAGGGAGCAAAGCGCGGTGAGCGTCCACTAAATGAGCCAGTATGGTCATTTATTCGTTCTACACAGGGCGTAATTGGATTCCTAGGTGGTGAGCAGAGAAAGCCACAGCCACTATCTGATCAGGAGATGCTATCAATTCTTGGTGCTTCTGAGGCAGGTCAAGAGGCTAAGGTTGTTATTCCATTTGAGGTTAATGATGAGGTCAAGATTAAGTCTGGACCATTCTTATCATCAACCGGTATAGTACAAGAAATAGATCCCGAGAGGGGCGAGCTAAAGGTTAATGTAACAATCTTTGGCAGAGACGTCCTTACTACGATAGGTATTTACGAGGTTGAAAAGGTAGTACCTGAAGAGACCGAGTCAGCACCTGTCATATAATAATTGATACTCGAATGTACCGGTAGGGACCCGGGAGAGTATATTCAAAGGAAACCATAATATGGCAAAGAAAGTAACAGGCATCGTGCGTTTGCAGGTGCCAGCAGGAGCTGCAAACCCAGCACCTCCTATCGGACCAGCACTTGGTTCACAGGGCGTTAACATCATGGCGTTCTGTAAAGAGTTCAATGCAGCAACACAGGCACAGTCTGGAATGATTATTCCAGTTGTTATCACTGTTTATGCTGACCGTTCCTTCACCTTCGTTCTAAAGAGCCCTCCAGCAGCAGTACTTCTAAAGAAGGCAGCTGGTATCCAGAAGGGTTCTGGTAAGCCAAACAGCGCAAAGGTTGGTAAGGTAACAAAGTCACAGATCATGGAAATCGTTAAGATCAAGGCAAATGACTTGAACGCAATCAACGAAGAGCACGCAGCTCGCATGATCGAGGGTACAGCTCGTTCTATGGGCATCGATGTAGTAGAAGGCTAAGGAAGGTGTAGATAACTATGGCAAAGCACGGTAAAAAATATACAGATGTAGCCAAGAAGGCACCAACTGAGGCAGTTTCACTAGCTGAGGCAATCGCTTTCATCAAGGCAAACCCAATTGCAAAGTTCGACGAGACAATGGAGCTCGGTATGCGCATGGGTTGTGATTCACGTAAGTCTGATCAGATGATTCGTGGTACAGTAAGCCTACCACACGGTACAGGTAAGCACGTTAGAGTTGCAGTTTTTGCTGGCGGTACAGCTGCTGATGCAGCACGCGAAGCAGGCGCTGACTTCGTAGGTAACGAAGATCTTATCGAGAAAGTTAAGGGTGGTTGGACAGATTTCGATGTAGCAATCGCTACTCCAGAGGCAATGCAGGGCGTTCGTAAGATCGCTCGTCAGCTAGGTCCTCGTGGTTTGATGCCAAACCCAAAGACAGGTACAGTTACAGACGATACAGCTGCTGCAGTTAAGGCTCAGAAGGCTGGTAAGGTTGAGTTCCGTATGGATCGTCAGGGCAACATCTGCGTACTATTCGGTAAGCTAAGCTTCGAAGCTGATAAGCTAGCTGAAAACGCAGAGGCAATTATCTCAGCAGTTCGCGCTGAGCGCCCAGCATCTGCTAAGGGACAGTTCTTCCGTCGTGTTACTGTAACATCTACAATGGGTGTTCCAGTTAAAGTTGATATTAAGGACTAAGGAGAGCATAGATGAAACCACAAGCAAATTCTAATCGTCCAGAGAAAATCCTTGCTATCAAGGAAATCACAGAGCTAGTTGAGAAGTCAGAGTACTGCTTTGTTCTTAACTACGGTGGTCTAACAGTTTCTAAGTTTGCTGAGCTTCGTAAGGAGCTTGCAAAGGCAGAGTCAGCAGTTAAGGTTGTTAAGAATGCATACCTAGCAAAGGTTGCTTCTGAGAAGGGCTGGGAAGGCATTGATGCTGTTCTAACAGGTCCTACAGCTATGGTAACTGGTGCTGGCGATCCTGCTGAAGTAGCAAAGGTTATTGTTGAATTTTTGAAGAAGAACGAGAATGCATCTGTTAAGGCAGCTCAGCTTGATACAGCTACACTTGACCAAGCTCAGGTTGAGGCTCTATCTAAGCTACCTTCAAAGGATGTTATGCGTGCTATGTTCCTCGGAACACTTCAGGCACCTGCATCATCACTCGTTCGCGTTTTTGCTGCACCTCTACAGAGCGTTCTATACGTTCTCAAGGCAAAGCAAGACAAAGATGGTTCTGCGGCATAAAGTGTGTCGTAAAATGCCGGGCTGCGTGATCTCGGTGGGTGCCGAAGTAGCGTAGCTCAATCCCCTCACGATGAAACATTCGTGCGGTTACACAAGAAAGAAGAAGATAAAATGACAAAAGACGAAGTAATTGAATATTTGAGCGGTCTATCCGTTCTTGAGATCTCTGACCTAGTTAAGGCACTAGAGGATAAGTGGGGCGTTTCTGCTGCTGCTCCTGTTGCTGCTGTTGCTGCTGCTCCTGCTGCAGGTGCTGCTGCTGCTGTTGAAGAGAAGACAGAGTTCGACGTTAAGCTAGTTGACGCTGGTGCAAACAAGATCGCTGTTATCAAGGAAGTTCGCGGTGCTACAGGTCTTGGCCTAGCTGAGTCAAAGGCTCTAGTTGAGGGCAATGGCGTTGTTAAGTCTGGCGTTTCTAAGGACGAGGCTGAAGAGCTAAAGAAGAAGCTTGAAGCTGCAGGCGCTAAAGTTGAGGTTAAGTAATTTAGCCTAATATAATTCGAAAACCCTTCATGGTTTTTATTTTAAATCAAAGATATCTCCCATGAAGGGGTTCGAAATTTACGCTTTTGGGCGGGTTCATAGAGAACCCGCCTGTGGCATTTTCTTTTTTAGACGTTTTTTTGAGTAAAAAAACGCATCATTTTCCCCCGCATGAAGCGGATTCTGTTTTCAACTAAAAGAAGAGGTACCTGATGGTAGAAAGAACCATTTTCGGCAAACTTACACCAGTAATCCAGCCACCAGATCTTATCGAGATACAGACCAAATCCTTCAAGGATTTCTTGCAAGCAGATGTTCCACCAACAAAGCGCAAGCACCAAGGTCTTCAGGGCATTTTTAAAGAAATTTTCCCAGTTGTTGGCGGTTTAAATGAAACCTATAACCTTGATTTTGTTCGCTACGAGCTTGGTGAGCCTCTATATACCCCACTACAAGCTCTTCGCGAGGGAACCTCATATCAGGTTGCTCTAAATGTTGTCTTCCGCCTATCTCGTGATGGCGAGGAAACAAAAGAGCAGACAGTATTTATGGGCGAAATCCCATTGATGACAGACGATGGTGCCTTTGTTATCAACGGCGCTGAGCGTGTTATCGTTAGCCAGCTACACCGTTCTCCTGGCCTATGCTCAGAAAAGACCATCCACAATAATGGCTCAAAGCTTTATTCTGTACGTATCATCCCTGATCGTGGTTCTTGGATTGAGCTACAGTTTGACGTTCAGAACCAGATTTGGGTATTCCTAGATCGCCGCCGCCGCCGCAGGAAGTTCCGCGTTTCTACATTTCTACGCGCTCTTGGTTACTCTTCAGATCGTCAGATTCTTGAGCTATTCTACAAGTTTGAGACTCTTCAAACACAGCTAGATCCAAAAGTATATCCAAATGGTTACCCAGAGGACTTCCTAGCTAACTATGTATTCCCAGAGGATATCCGCGATCCAAATAACGCAAATGCAATTATCGCTCACCGTTATGCTCCTGTAACTGCTACTGTTCTACATCAGCTAGGCGTTGCTGGAATTGAGTATGTTGAGCTAGTTAACGTTTCTAACGATAAGGGCTTGTTTATCACAACTCTTCGCGCTGAGACAACAACTAACGAAGAAGAAGCATTGCGTGAAATTTATCACACAATTCGCCCAGGTGATCCTGTAACAGCTTCTAACGCTAAGTCATATATCACACGCCTATTCTTCGATGAGCGTCGCTATGACCTAGGTCGCGTTGGCCGCTACAAGATCAACCAGAAGCTAGGTGCTTATACTGATCCTGAGCGTGGCGAAGAGGAAGTTCCAAGCGATCAGCGCATTCTAAGCAAGATTGACGTTATCCGCGCTGTTCGTGCTCTTCTAAACATTTACGAAACAGGTGAAACTGATGATATTGACCACCTAGGCAGCCGCCGTATCCGCACAGCAGGTGAGCTTCTAGAGGGTTATTGCCGCACTGGTCTTGCACGCACAGAGCGTGTAATCAAGGAGCGCATGTCTCTTCAGTTCTCTTCTAATAATGCTGCTGCAACAAATGCTAATGGAACTCAGGCTGCTCCTGCTCCAACAACAGATGTTGCAATCCAGAAGCTTGTTACATCAAAGACTCTAGCTAGCGTAATTGCAGATTTCTTTGGTCGTAGCCAGCTATCTCAGTTTATGGATCAAACAAACCCTCTATCAGGCCTAGCACACAAGCGCCGTTTGTCAGCTCTTGGTCCTGGTGGTTTGTCTCGTGACCGTGCAGGCTTCGAGGTTCGTGACGTTCATCCTTCTCACTATGGCCGTATCTGCCCTATTGAGACTCCTGAAGGTCCAAATATCGGTTTGATTTCTTCACTAGGTATTTATGCTCACATTAACCAGTTTGGCTTTATCGAGACTCCTTATGTAAAGGTTGTTGATGGTAAGGTTACTGACGAGGTTGTTTACCTATCTGCTGACGATGAGGAGAATCACGTTGTAGCTCAGGCTAACGCTCCTTTGACTCCAGAGCGTACATTCAAGAACCCACAGGTAATGTGCCGCCGCAATGGTGAATTTGAAGCTCTTCCACGTGAGCTTGTTGATTACATGGACGTTTCACCTATGCAGGTAATTTCTATTGCTGCAGGTTTGATTCCATTCCTTGAGCATGACGATGCTAACCGCGCTTTGATGGGCGCAAACATGATGCGTCAGGCTGTTCCACTACTACGCACAGAGCGTCCATATGTTGCTACTGGCCTTGAAGGTCGTGCAGCACGCGACTCACGCGTTGTTGTAGTTGCTGATGAGGATGGTAAGGTAACAAAGGCAGATGCTTGCTCTATCACTATCACAAATAAGAAGGGTGAAGAGCATGAGTATACTCTACAGAAGTTCCGCCGCACAAATGCAAGCACATGCTTCAACCAGTATCCAATCGTTAATGTCGGCGATACAATTAAGAAGGGCGATGTTCTTGCAGATGGTCCTGCTACAGACCAGGGCGAGCTAGCACTTGGTAAGAACCTACTAGTTGCCTTCATGCCATGGTGTGGTTGCAACTTCGAGGACTCTATCCTTGTTTCTCAGCGTATTGTAAGTGACGATGTATTCACATCTGTACACATCAATGATTTTGAGTGCCAGGCACGTGAAACTAAGCTTGGTCCAGAAGAAATTACTCGCGATATTCCAAATGTTGGTGAGGATGCTCTTCGCAATCTTGATGCAGACGGTGTTGTACGCGTCGGTGCTAAGGTAAAGCCTGGCGATATCCTTGTTGGTAAGGTTACTCCAAAATCAGAGCAGGAAGAGGTTCCACCTGAGGAGAAACTACTACGTGCTATCTTCGGCGATAAGGGTTCTGAGGTTCGCGATACATCTCTATGTGTTCCACCAGGAACAGAGGGTATCGTTATGGATGTTAAGATCACTCGCATCAAGGATTCAAAGAAGCCAACAGCTCAGACTGATTTAGCAGAAGTTAAGAAGGAGCGCAAAAAGATTGAGGACGAACTCAAGAAGCGCACTGAAGAGCTAACTAAGGAGCTTGTTGCTAAGCTTCAAGGTATCATCGGTCAGAATAAGAATACATTTGATATTATTGATACAGAAACTGGTGATATCATTGTTCCTGCTCAGACAAAGACAAATAAGTCTCACCTACAGCACCTAGCTCGTTGCCGTAAGCATTGGAGCATGGAGGTTTGCGGTACTCAAGAGCAGATCAAGGGTGTTATCGATGAGGCAAATCCTGACTTTGATAAGGCAGAGAAGAATGCAAAGAAGAAGCTAGCAGAGCTAGATTCTAACAATGATGGTCAAGGCGTTATCAAGACTGTTAAGGTATATATCGCTGAGAAGAAGAACCTATCTGTTGGTGATAAGCTTGCTGGTCGTCACGGTAACAAGGGTGTTGTTGCACGTATTCTTCCTCCAGAGGATATGCCATTCCTACCAAACGGTCAGTGCGTAGATATCGTACTAAACCCAATGGGTGTGCCTTCTCGTATGAACATCGGTCAGGTTTTCGAAACTCACCTAGGTATCGCTTGCCGTGCTCTTGGCTTGCACGCAGGTACTCCTGTGTTCGATGGTGTTATCGAGGAACAGATTTGTGACTTCCTACGCGAGGCTCGTGATAAGGATGATTACAGCTGGGTTCGCGAAGATTGTAAGACTGTCCTATATGATGGTAGAACAGGTGAGCGCTTTGAGCAGCGCGTTGTAGTTGGTGTTATCTATATGCTAAAGCTACACCACCTTGTTACAGATAAGATTCACGCTCGTTCTACTGGTCCATACTCACTTGTTACTCAGCAGCCTCTTGGTGGTAAAGCTCAGTCCGGTGGCCAGCGTATGGGTGAAATGGAGGTTTGGGCACTTGAGGCTTACGGCGTAGCTTATGCATTGCAGGAGCTATTAACTGTTAAGTCTGATGATGTCACAGGCCGTACAAGAATTTATGAGTCAATCGTCAAGGGCTCAAATGCACTTCAAGCTGGTATGCCAGAGACATTCTCTGTTCTTAAGAACGAGCTAAATGGTCTCTGCATTGATATGCAGCTACTAGGTGCTGATGACCAAACAGATGAAGCTAACAACTAATTTAAAGGAGTAATGCTTTGAACCCATTTTCAATTCAAGAACTATTTGGTAAGAAAACGGATGCAGATCAGTATGATGCAGTACAAATTTCACTAGCATCACCTGAGAAGATTCGTGAGTGGAGCTTTGGCGAGGTAAAGAACCCAGAGACAATTAACTATCGAACATACCGCCCTGAGCATGATGGTCTATTCTGCGAGCGCATTTTCGGACCTACACGTGACTGGGAGTGTGCTTGCGGTAAGTATAAGCGCGTTAAGCACAAGGGTGTTGTTTGCGATCGTTGCGGTGTTGAGGTAACTGTTTCAAAGGTACGTCGTGTACGTATGGGTCACATCGATCTTGCTGTACCAGTATCACATGTTTGGTTCCTAAAGTGCGCACCTAGCCGTATCGGTACAATGCTTGATATGAGCTCTGGTAACCTAGAGCGTGTTCTATACTATGAGGATTATCTAGTTGTTGACCCAGGTGATACTCCACTTGCTCAGAATCAGCTACTTTCAGAGACTGATTACGTAGAATATCGTAAGCAGTATGGCGATGCCTTTGAAGCACAGATGGGTGCTGAGGCTGTTAAGAAGGTACTTGAGAAGATTAACCTTGACGAGCTAATGGATTCTCTTATTGAAGAGATGGAAAACACAGGCTCTAAGCAGGTTAAGGCTAAGCTATCTAAGCGCATGAAGATCTGCGAAGGCTTCATCAAGAGCAATAGCAAGCCTGAGAATATGATTCTAACAGTAATGCCTGTTATCCCACCAGAGCTTCGTCCTCTTGTTCCACTAGAGGGTGGTAAGTTCGCAACATCAGATCTAAATGATTTGTATCGTCGTGTTATCAACCGTAACAACCGTCTAAAGGGCCTACAGCAGCTTAAGACTCCTGATGTTATTATTCGCAACGAAAAGCGCATGCTTCAGGAAGCAGTTGATGCTGTATTTGATAACGGCCGTATGGGTAAGGCTGTTGTTGGCGCAGGTAACCGCCCACTTAAGTCTCTAAGTGATGCTCTTAAGGGTAAGACAGGTCGCTTCCGTCAGAACCTGCTTGGTAAGCGCGTAGACTACTCTGGTCGTTCAGTAATTATTTGCGGACCTGAGCTAAAGCTATATCAGTGCGGTTTGCCTAAGAAGATGGCTCTAGTTCTATTTGAGCCATTCATCATCCGCCGCCTAAAACAGCTTGGTGAAGCACACACAGTACGCAGCGCAAAGAAGCTTATCGAGCGTAAAGAGGATAAGATTTGGGACGTACTAGAAGAGGTAACACAGGGTAAGACAGTTATGCTTAACCGTGCTCCAACTCTTCACCGCCTATCAATCCAGTCTTTCGAGCCTGTACTAGTTGAAGGCGAAGCTATCAAGCTTCACCCAATGGTATGTACTGCGTTCAACGCTGACTTCGACGGAGACCAGATGGCTGTTCACGTTCCTCTATCAATTGAGGCACAGCTAGAGTCACGCCTACTAATGCTTTCTTCTAACTCTATCTTCTCACCTGCTTCTGGTAAGTCAATCATGACTCCAACTCAGGATATTGCTCTTGGTATCTACTACATCACAGCAGATAGCCAGGCAGATAGAATGCGCATTCTTGCTCGCAAGAAGAACCCAGAAACTGAAGCAGAGCGTATCAATCGTCAGCGCCGTCTACCTCTATTCAACGATGCTAATGAAGTTCATCTAGCATTTGATGATGGTGCTCTATCAACACACTCTCGCATCATGTTCAAGAACCCTGACTTTGGTCGCAAAACAAAGCATGGTGATGAAAATGCTCGCGTTATAGAGACAACAGTTGGTCGCGTATTCTTTAACGAGATTTGGCCAGAAACTCTTGGCTTCGTAAACTGGGCTGTTAACAAGTCTAAGCTAGGTAGCTTGATTTGGGACTGCCACTTCCTATCTGGACACGACGTAACAGTTGTAATGCTAGATAAGCTAAAGGATATGGGTTTTGCACAGGCAACTCGCGCTGGTGTTTCTATCGGTCTTGTTGACATGCGTACTCCATCTACAAAGCAGACAATTCTTGACGCAGCTAATAAGAAGGTAGATGAATACCACTCTCAATATCAGAAGGGTGTTATCACTGGTGCTGAGTGTCACAACAAGGTTGTTGACGAATGGTTCAATGCTTCTAACGCTGTTGCTGATGACATGTATAAGGAGATCGAGGAAAATGGCTGGACTCCTAACATGAAGAATGCTGATGAGCTAGAAATTAACCCAATCTTCATGATGGTTGACTCTAAGGCTCGTGGTTCTAAGCAGCAGATTCGTCAGCTAGCAGGTATGCGTGGTTGTATGGCTAAGCCAAACGGTGAAATTATTGAGCTTCCAATTCGCTCTAACTTCCGTGAAGGCTTGACAATTCTTGAATACTTTATTTCTTCACACGGTGCTCGTAAGGGTCTTGCTGATACAGCTCTAAAGACTGCTGACGCTGGTTACCTAACACGTAAGCTTGTTGACGTTTCTCAGGACGTTATCATCACAGAGCAGGATTGCTGCACACCAGCTGGTATTGAGGTTGAGGCAATTTACGAAGGTGACGAGCTTAAGGTATCCCTACGTGAGCGTATCCTTGGCCGTACCTGCCTAGAGCCTATCTACGATGCAGATTTCAATGTTCTTGTTGATGAAGGCGAGGAGATTAACGAGGCTGCTTGCGATAAGATTGAGGCAGCTGGTGTAGAGAAGGTTAAGATCCGCAGCGGTCTGACATGTACAAGCACACATGGTATGTGCGCTAAGTGCTATGGCCGTGACCTTGCTACAGGTAAGCCTGTTGAAATCGGTACAGCTGTTGGTATCATCGCTGCTCAGTCAATCGGTGAGCCTGGTACACAGCTAACGATGCGTACCTTCCACATCGGTGGTACTGCTGCTAAGGATGTTTCTAAGCCAGAATTCGTTTCAACTAAGGCTGGTAAGCTAAAGTTCAGCGCAGGTCTAAAGACTGTTGAGAACAAGGATAAGCACCTAGTTGTATTCTCTAAGGGCGCAACAATCACTATCGTTAATGACAATGGTGAAGAGCTTGAGTCTACAAAGGAACTTCCAGTTGGTACAATCATTACTCATAAGGAAGGCGACTTTGTTAAGGAGAAGACTGTTATCTGTACTTGGGACTCATATACAACACCTATTATGTCTGAGTTCGATGGTAAGCTATACTTCCAGAACTTCGTACAAGGTAAGTCTATCGACGTTCTTGACCAGATTGATAACGATACAGGTACAAATCAGCGTAAGGTTATCGGTGTTTCAAATGCTAGCGCACCTGAAGTTCTACTTGTTCGCCCAGCTAAGAAGCGCGAGCTTCCAGCAGGCGCAGAAATCCTTGTTGATGATAACGAGACAGAGCGCCGCATAGCTGGTTCTGTTGTTGCTAAGGTTAAGGCAACAGATAAGTCACGTTATATTCCTGGTGCAGTTGCTATCAGCGGTGGTCTATATGGCTATCGTAACCCACACAGCGATAAGAAGGCTGAGGTTACAAAGCTATTTGACTCAAAGGATATCAACATCATCGTTAACTACGATAAGAGCCTATGCGTTGAGAAGGCTGAGGTTGGCGGCCGTGTTCTAGTTGTAAACAGCAAGAATAAGGAAGTAAAGGTTGAGATTCTTGCAAAGAAGAAGAACGACATTACAGACCCAGTTCTACTAAGCTCATTTGTTGCTCCATACGGTGCAGTATTCAGCATCAAGCCAGGCGAGCGTATTAAGTACAATGAGGTTATCTGCTCTTGGGATCCAGAGTTCATTCCTGAGCTTATAGATACAGATTGCCGCGTAAAGGTTGTTGATAATGGCGATAAGAAGGTTCTTGAGCTTTCTGAGGTTATCACATACCAGATGCCAATCGGTGCTGTTATCAAGGTTAAGACTAAGGATGGTGTTAAGGTTTCTAAGTGCGATGTTATCGCTAAGATTCCTAACAGTGAGAACAAGACATCAGATATTACCGGTGGTCTTCCACGTGTTGCTGAGCTATTTGAAGCACGCCGTCCTAAGGACGCAGCTGAAATCTCACGTATCGATGGTTATGTAACTCTTGGTAGTGTTGAGCGTGGTAAGCGCGTACTTGTTGTTACTGATCCAAATACAGTTGACGAAGAGACAGGTAAGTATTTTGAAGACCGTCACCTTGTACCAATGGGTAAGCACATCGTTGTATACGATGGCGACTATGTTACAAAGGGTCAGCGCCTAACAGAAGGTGCAATCGACGTTCAGGAATACATCAACGTTGTAGAATTCGCACAGTTCTGTCAATACCTAGTAAACGAGGTACAGTCTGTTTACCGTGGTCAGGGCGTAGAAATCAACGAGAAGCATATCGAAATTATCGTTCGTCAGATGCTTCGTAAGGTTAAGATTACAGACCCAGGCGATACAGACCTACTTTGGAATGCACAGGTTAGCCAGACAGAATTCCTTGAGGCAAACCGCAAGATTCAGTCTGAAGGTGGTCGCCCAGCAACAGCAACTCCTGTACTACTTGGTATTACAAAGGCAGCTTTGGAGACAGACAGCTTTATCTCTGCAGCTTCCTTCCAGGATACAACACGCGTACTTACAGAGAATGCTACAATGGGCAGCGTAGATCACCTACGTGGTTTCAAGGAGAACGTAATTCTTGGTCACGTAATTCCAGGTGGTACTGGTTTCCCAATCCATCGTCACTTGAAGTTGATTCCAACCTGCGATCCAATTCCAGAGGAATTAATTCCACGTCACGAGGAAGATTCAAAGCTATCACGAATCTAAACAAAAAGGGCTGCCTGCGGGCAGCCCCTTTTTTTTAGTGAATAGTGAATAAGTAATAGTGAATAGTGATTAAGTAATAGATATTAGGGAAAAACTATAAATTTGTTTGTATGCATCTCTGGGGTGCACGCCGTCTCGTTTTGCACAACTCTGGGGTGTAGGACGTCCTCGTCCTACACAATAACTGGGCTGTAAGACGTCCCCGTCTTACAGAATAACTGGGGTGCAGTACGTCACCGTGCTGCACATTAACTGGGCAACCTGTCTCCTCGCCTTGCTGTTGAATAAAAATATCCCACCTCATATATTGCTATGTAATGCTCCATATGACATAGCTATGCTTTATAGCACTTAGCACCGCTTCATAGCACTTGTGCTGCTTAATCTAAATTCGTATTTGAATTTAGTCTACATATGTTACTATACACTAAAGAGATTTTCACCAAACAAGCCAGCATCTATATAATACTATTATCTCGGAGCTACTAGGCAGCGTCCAAGCCTGATAACTACCTCATACTCCCCATTTTAACTTAATAAATAAGTTCTTTGCAAACCTTTGCACTCTTTGCGACATCAAAGCTAATATTCGCCAGCGTGCTTACTTTAATTGCTGTTAGGATAATTTATAGAAAAGAAACAAACGCCTCAGAAGTATAATACCTCCAAGGCGTTTGCTATAATTTTATTTATTAATTATTTATTAATTATTTTGATGTTATTGTTAGATCAATTTTTCCAACAATTTTTTCATCCGAAGATGCATCAATGCTTGGAGCAGTCTCTTCCGTGACAGTGTTCTCTACATTACGTGCTGCAGGAATACCACCCTCAAGAATTAGATACTCTTCAGTCTTGCTTCCTTGTACTACAGAAGACATAACATTGTTGCCGTTAACATCAACACCATTTGTTATTAGCCATTGTGCAATACCTAGTTGATCAAACTTAGCAGCAATAACAAGCTGTTGTACATCAAACTTTACTCCAACGCTAGCTAAAGCATTAAGAGCGTCCAAGCAACCTAGCTCACATGCAATATCAATTGCAGATGCACCAGCATTGTTTTTAATGTTGAGGTTGATACCATTAACAGTTGCTAGAAGTTTAATTTGGTCAGCATTGTTGTTGCGAACAGCTACAAATAGAGCTGTTTCTCCATTTGCATTCTGAATATTAGCATCAACTTCTTTCATAACAACATTAACCATTGCTAGATTTCCAGACTCTACAGCATAGTGTAGTGTTGTATTGCCTTGTGAATCTACTGCATCAAAACTTGAACCAAGTTTTGTGAGTGTGCTAATCATATTAACATTGCCAGCCTCAATTGCTAATAAGATTGGTGTACGGGCAATAGGATCGCGAGTAGATACACCATTCAAATTTGCATCGAGTTTCTTAGCAAACTCAACAACCTCTGGTTGATCTAAGAATGCAGCACCAATTACAAGAGATGTAGCTTCTGCAGCAGAAATCTCTTTGTTTTGAGCTAGTAAGCGCATTATACGAGCATACTCACCTAGTAGATTGTTTACATCTTTATCTAGTCCCTGCAATGCAGAGCAAGCAATAGACTTGTTTTCCTTGATAGCAATTTCTTCTTTGATTGCATCCTTTGCAATAGCAATCTGTGACTCAAAAGAAATTTCATTCTTAATTTCTGAAATAGCTATCATGTCATCTAGTGTTTTACCATTAGATGATTCTAGGCTCTTGTCAATTGAGATGTTCAGTTTAGCTCTTAGTTTTTCATTCAACTCATATGTTGTAATGTTCTCAACTCCAGTATAAACAACATTTTTAATATCTGTTTTTGTTTTGCTGAGAAGTTGTGAGATGTGCTCAGGGTTGTAGTATTGAGCAACCAAACTGCTATCAATATCAGCAAGAGCTTTCTCAATTACTTCAAGACTTGGAAGTTCATCAGTCCATTCTCCAGCACGATTTTCAAGTATCTTTTGAATTGTTTTGGCTAGTTCGTTAACAATCTCGTTAGAAACCTTAGTCTTTATCTCTTTGTTATTTTCAGAGACCCACTTTGTTTCTACCATAGCTGTTGCTAAAGCTTCCAAGCTTGTTGCAATTTGCTGATAGTTATCGTGAACATATGGATAATTTTCAACATATTTCTTCAATCCAGCAAAATCGTTTGTATCAATAAATTTCTTCATATCAGCATCGATTTGTTTTGCTAGATATTTGTACTGGAATGGATTTACTAGAGAGTTCAATAGACCTACACGTAATGCATAAATCTTGATGTCACGTTCAGTTGCAAAGAATTTAACATCGCGAATTAGTGCTCGTGCTGTATCAAAATCATTCTTATCTACAGCAGCTTTAACTTGTGCGATTAAACTATCCATTACAAGCTTATCAGATTGTTCAATCAAGTCATTAGCAATCATATTTAGGCGATTGTTAATAGACATTGTTCCAAGAAGTAGTATTTCCTTTTCTGTAGCAGCCTTATTAGTTGTCTTTGCCAAAGTATTTAGATAATCAACAATAGCTTGTGCATTTGCTTCTGTACAATCGTGTTTGATTAATGCTTTCTTTAGCTCGTCAAGACTCTTTGTGAATGCTTCTCTGTTTGCTGATTTTTCGCCTTCAGAAGTTTGAGCTTCTGTCACAGTTTCAATCTTGTCTATTTCGCAAAGGATGTTTGCAGATCGTGCGATTTGCTCCTTTGTATAAGCCTCTGCATTAGCGAGTTCTTCATCTGAATATCCTAGCTTTTTAAGTTCTGCCATAGTATTTGCAACTCTGCTAGAAATATCTGAAGAGAAGGTTTCTACACGAGGATATCCCTTTACAAAATCAATTGCTTCGTAAATTTTACCGTCTGCAACAAGTTTATCAACATTAGCTGTTACATCTTTTTCAATTACTTTCCAGTTTGCTGGATTTACTTCTTTTAATAGCATCTCAAATGCTAGAGGACGTAGACGACTGTTAATCTCTTCCTTGTCTGTTGCGCAAAGATTCCATGCAAAATTACGTGCTTCTGCAAACTTGCCTTCCTTAACAAGTTTAGAAACAACGACCTTCAAGTCGGATTCGAGAATCTTTAAATATTCCTCGTTAACAGCTGTATCGCGAGTAATTTCAAGAATCTTTGCAAGATTTGTGTATGGATCGGTTAGACGTGCTACATTTACCTTTAGAACATATGCATCACGAATAGTATCTAAACGAAGATTATATGCATGGCTACCAATAACCATTGATTCTGTTGTAATAAGTGATTCAACAGATTCTTTGCGAGTAACAAGTTTTTCGATTAATAATGCAGCATTGTCTGTGTAGTATGAAATAATTTCATCAATCTGCTTCTCTGTTACATCGTATTTTTTAAGAGTTTCGCGATAATCCTTAATTAAAGAATTGTATCTCTTTAAATCTGGTGAGTAGTCTTCTCCATTTTCTACAACTTTTGATGAGGTTTTTTTAGTTGTAGTATCTGTTTTATCTACAAGATTATCTGAATCGTATATGATTTTCTGTGTGTCGATTGCGATTTTATCAAGATCTTTAGAATCAATGCCAAGGCTAGTTAATTCTTTAGAAATGTCTTCTAATTCTTTATCTAATTTTGATGAATAACCATTAATCTTATGTTTTGATGTATAATCCTTGATAAAATTAATTGCTTCTTCGTACTTTTTGGCATCAAATAAAGCATTAAATTCTGGGTCAATACCACTTGCTGTTTTTTCCCAGTAGTATGGATTGATAACTGTGTTAATTTGGTTTATAACGAAAAGTCTTAGTGGTTGGTATAATTCAGGAATTTCTTTATACTCTGCAATTGTGTTCCAGCACCAATTACGTATGGAATTTCCATTGGAAGACTTTTCTAGGTTTGCTGTTACAGTGTTTTCAATGATAGCACTTTGCTTTTCGATGATAGCTGGATAAACAACCTTTGTATAGTGAGCTATTTGTTCCTGGTAAATTTTATTACATTCTTTTTCGCTGATTGTTGGGTTTGCTTTTTTAATATCATCGCGAGTAACCTTCAAATGAGCAATCTCTTCCGCTTTTAAAATTTTAGATGTGCTTATAGAACTTACAGCATCGGCATTGCTACGGATAATTTTTGGATATATTTCATTTTTGAAGTTTTTAACAACCTTCTTCTCAATTTTTTTTGCTTCTCTCTCTGTTAGAGTAGGATTTTGCTTGTGTATTTCTACATAGTCCTGATTGAGATTTTCAATTTGCTCTACTGTAATGATTTTAGATGGACCAACATTACTTATATAATTTTGATGATCCTGAATCATTGATGATGCTTTAATTTGCACAGCGCTAGGTGTTGAAGAACATCCAACAAATGCAACAGCTAAACCTAATGCAATTGCATTCATATGTTTTGATTTCATTTTTTTCTCCTTATTATTTTATTTGGTTTATATAGAAGTTATAGAGCATCAAGATCCATATTGTCAATTTTCTTTTGCTCTTCTTCTTTTTCAGTAAGTTCATTCATGTCTAAATCAATAAATCTAACAAGTATTGATTTTTCTTCTGAATTTATTTCTAAACAACAATATAAGTTCTTGTATATGAAAGCATTGTTTGCACCAAATTTAACATTAAATTGATGTTCCAAAATTTCTTTTGTATTGTTAAATATGGTTTTGAAATTGTCGCCCGAATAATATAGGGCAATTCCACTTGCTTTTTGGGAGGTAGGTGTAATGAAAACGATATATCTGTCAAAATCCAAAAATTTTTTTTCAGGATAAAATTCAAAATTACCTGAAATGGATTTTTTTACAAAATTTGAATTTAGTTCTTTGCCAAATTCTATTGAAAAGATAGAAGATACTGATTTTGTAGTGGTGTATTCTATCTGTAGTGGTTTAGCCAATGTGATTATTCGTTCGTCTTTAGCGGTAGAAAGTAAATCGTTGTTTGTTGCAATAATAACGACAGAATCATTTTGTTTAACCAACTTAATTGTTTCAGATTCTCCAAAATTAATGGTTCCTAAATTAGGCGTGGACTTTATGCCGTATTTCTTCTCTAGAATGAGTATTGTCTCGTTATAAATTTTTTTTGGGTTTTGTGTATAACAAGTAGCAGTTATTTTATATACTTTTTTGGAGATAGGAGTTATATATTTTTTGTAAACAGTAAACTCTTTAAATTGTTTTTTGGGTGTAAACTCAACAAATTGAGATCCAGAGTCTTCTTTTACTGTGTCTAAATCTGTTATAACAGAATTAAAATTAATCCCAAAAATACTTGAAAGTTTAGAGGTAGATGAAGTGCTTGAAATTTCAGAATGTTGAATGTTTTCTGCGTCTGTTCCTAATTTTGTTTGTGTCTTTTTTAGAAGTTCAAAAACTTCGTTTTGAGCATTTGAGTTAATTATTAATTCATCGGATTTGCATATATATGAGCAAATGAAAACTATTAGAGTTGTTAATGCAATTTTTTTTGTTGTTGTATTAGTCATATTAAATACCTCTTTCAAAATTATTTAAA
>JAFPBK010000137.1 GCA_017424105.1 Kiritimatiellia bacterium
TCACTATTCACTATTCACTATTCACTAATTCAGCGATAGCCAATACACGTTAATCCTGAAAAATTATCTTGGTGCACAGCCAGGACGACGCCTGGCTGCTCCGAGATAATTGAATCACGCACACCACGCGCACACAGCACCTAGCCACCACGCGCACATAGCACCTAGAAATCCTGCCATCCTGCACAATCCCGTAATCCTGTACTTTTTTCGCACTTTTAGCCACCACATAATATGCAAAAAAAATAACTTAGAATGGCTGATTTTTTTATTTTTTTGTTGCACATATTCTCTTTAAAGAATAAAATCTTATGCAACAATTTTTTTTAGAAACCCAATAGGGAGTGGAAATACAATGAGCTATACACAGAGTGTAATCGAAGACATTGCAAAGCGCAATGCAAATGAGCCTGAGTTTATTCAGGCAACAACAGAAGTTCTAGAGACTCTAGAGCCAGTTATCGCAGCAAAGCCAGAATACCAGAAGAATAGTATTCTAGAGCGTATCGTAGAGCCAGAGCGCACAATTATGTTCCGCGTTCCTTGGGTAAATGATAAGGGCGAGATTAAAGTAAATCGTGGCTATCGCGTACAATTCAATAGCGCAATCGGTCCTTACAAAGGTGGCTGCCGCTTCCACCCATCTGTAAATCTAAGTATCTTAAAGTTCTTGGGCTTTGAGCAGATCTTCAAAAACTCCCTAACAACACTTCCAATGGGTGGTGGTAAGGGTGGTTCTGACTTTGATCCAAAAGGTAAGTCAGATCGCGAGGTAATGGCATTCTGCCAGAGCTTTATGACAGAGCTAGCAAAGCACATTGGACAGTTCACAGACGTTCCAGCTGGTGATATCGGTGTTGGTGCTCGTGAGGTTGGCTATATGTTTGGTCAGTATAAGCGCCTAGCAAATGAGTTTACAGGTGTTTTGACAGGTAAGGGTCTAACATTTGGTGGTTCATTGATTCGTCCAGAGGCAACAGGTTATGGTTGCGTATACTTTGCACAGAACATGCTAGCTGTAAAGGGTGAGGATTTGGAAGGCAGAACTTGCTTGGTATCTGGTTCTGGTAATGTTGCTCAGTATGCAGTAGAGAAGCTAATTGAGCTTGGTGCAAAGCCAGTTTCTATGTCTGACTCAAATGGTACAATCTATGATAAGGATGGTATCACAAAGGAGAAGCTAGAGTGGATCAAGCAGCTTAAGCAGGTACGCCGTGGCCGTATTTCTGAGTACGCACAGGAGTTTGGTGCTGAGTACTTTGAGGGCAAGCGTCCTTGGTACATTCCTTGTGATGCAGCATTCCCATGCGCAACACAGAACGAAATCAATCTTGATGAGGCAAAGGCACTTGTTGCAAATGGTGCAAAGCTTGTTTGCGAAGGTGCAAATATGCCTACATGCCCAGAAGGTATTGCAGCATTCCAGGCAGCAGGTCTTCTATATGCTCCTGGTAAGGCATCAAATGCAGGTGGTGTAGCAACATCTGGTCTTGAGATGAGCCAGAACTCACTACGCTTGTCATGGTCTCGTGAGGAAGTTGATGCTCGTTTGAAGGGTATCATGAAGTCAATTCACGACAATGCCTACAATGCAGCTGAGCAGTTCGGTAACAAGGGTAACTATGTTATGGGTGCAAACATTGCTGGCTTCGTAAAGGTAGCAGATGCAATGCTAGCTCAGGGTGTTATCTAATAGCTGACGCTAAATAAATTAGCAAGAGAAGGCTGTTGCGTATCTCACAAGAGATAGGCAGCAGCCTTTTTGTTTTTGGGATTTATAAAAACAACAGTTGAATCCAAAAGTGGTGGCTAAAAGTGCGAAGGGTTTTGAACCACGAAAAACCACGAAAAAGCGTGTATGATGTTTGTATGAACCACGAATGAGTAGTAGTGGGATTTGGTGAAGAAAATAATTGCAGCGCTAAAATTCTGTCGCCTATGTCCCCTGTGTCCCCATTGCCCCCTAAGCGCTAAACTGCTTGTTCAATTGTCTAAACGTCCCTAAAAGTTAAATTTATACTGCGCCACGCTTACGTACGCTCCCATACTCAATGATCTTGTGGGCCGTACACGCTAGCGATTGGCAGTTGGCATTATCTCGGAGCGGCTAGGCGTCGCCCTAGCCTCCAACAACAAGCGCTGGCGTATTACCCAGAACCACCACACAAGCCACCACACAAGCCACCAAGCAAGCCATCACACGAGCTCAGCGCACCTCCGCGTCCTTTGCGCTCTCTGCGTCCCTTCCTTTCGCACTTCTAGCCACTACGCTTATTCCAACTGCTGAATTTATGAATATGCTCTTTTCAACCAAAAAAAAGATTTATTATTTCTCTCTAAAATGCTAGAATAACCAATAAAAAATGGAGAATTTCTTTTATGAGTGCAAAAATTGTAGATGATATTTTATTTCTTAATGATAAACCAATAATTAAATCAATCAATGGTGGATTTTCTGTAGCCCCAGTAGAAACACAAGCAGGTGCATTTCTAAAAATCAATTTCCCCGAGAATGATGGCCCAATTACATTGCAGAATCTAGGTGTATTTGTTGCTGCTAAAGGTTTGGGTGGATGCCACTTACGTCCAGATACACCATATTGGTTTTCTCCATTTGGCGGAGACCCAACAATAGATATAAAAAATCAGATTACATGGCTAGCTGTTGCACATGAGGACAATTCATATACATTTATTGTTGCAATCCCATCTGATAATGCATGCATCTATATGAATCCTAAACCAATGCCTCGTGAGAAGCGCAATCCAACAGAGCCAGCATTCAATTTCTTTGGTGAAACTGGTGATGCATATACATTGGTTGAGCCTTGTGTTGGTGCTTTTATTATCAATGGCAATAATTTGCCTGAGATTATCAATCAGGCAGCAGAAGAGGTAAATCGCTTTAAGCCTACTGCAGTACTACGTAAGGATAAGGAATATCCTGAGTTTGCTAAGAAACTGGGCTGGTGCACATGGAATGCTTTTTATCAAGAGGTAAGTGCAGAGAAGGTGCTTAAGGGATTACAAACACTTAAGGATGTTGGAATTGAGCCACGCACCTTGATTCTTGATGATGGTTGGCAGGATGTAGCTCCATTTAAGACAGGTGGTAATGTGCTTGTCGGCTGGGATGGTAATGCAAAGTTTGGCAGCATGAAAGAATTTGTTGCTAAAGTAAAGGAGCTTACAAGCATTGATACCTTTATGGTTTGGCATGCTGTTTGTGGTTATTGGCAGGGTGTAGCAAAAGATTTGTTCCCAAATTCAGAGCTTGCAGATAAGACAGTGCTTCGTTATTGCGATAATAGCATTTGCGATTGGCAGAAGGGCTTGCTATCATCAATCCCAGTAGATTTTGCAAAATTCTATGATGCATACCATTCACATTTGGCAGAATGTGGTATTGATGGTGTAAAGATTGATAACCAAGCATCATTGACCTTCCTTTCTTCTGGTTTTGGTGGCAGAGTAAAGCGCTTTAACCAAATGCGTGAGGCTATGAATCAAACAACAAAGAAATATTTTAATAATAACCTCATTACATGTATGGCGCATGCTCCAGAAGTGTTCTATAACTCTATGGAGAATAACATTACTCGTTCATCAGATGATTATTTCCCTAATGAACCAGCTTCCCATGCATTGCATTTGTATACAAACGCAATGACAGCTACATGGTTTGGTAATTTCTTGTGGATGGATTGGGATATGTTCCTTTCTGACCATGCCACAGGTAAGTATCATGCAGCTGCAAGAGCAATTTCAGGTGGTCCAATGTATTTCGCTGATGAGCCTGGTAAGCATGATGCTTCTGTGCTAAAGCGTACAGTTTTTGCTGATGGCACAACACCACGAGCAGCTGCTCCGGCACGAGCAATGACTTGCTCTGTATTCATGGATTTGATGGAAGGCAGCGCACCTCTGAGACTTGTTACTCCATTTAATTATGGAACAATGTGTTCATTCTTCTCTATGGTTTCTCCAAAAGAGGGTTGCACACAAACATCTGATTGCAGCTTTGATATTGCAGATGTTGAAGAGCTTGCAGATACAGGTAAGACATATGCTTGCTGGGGTGATGCCCGCCAAGAGTTAACAACAATTAAGCGCGGTGATTTAATGGATATGTCATTGCCACCATACGAATTTGAATTGTTGACACTATCTCCAATTGAAAATGGCTTTGCTCCAATTGGTTTAGTAAATATGTTCAATACATTAGGTGCAATTGAGAAGCTAGAGTGGCAAGCAAATGGTTCTATCACTATGAAACTTCATGGTAATGGTTGCTTTGTTGCTTACTCTGACACAAAGCCAAGCGCAGTGCTTGTTAATGGCGCTGCAAGTGATTTTGCTTGGACAGAAGATAAGCTAAGTATTGAGCTTCCTGCAAATTGTGAGCTTACTATCAATTTTTAATTTGTTCTAATCTAAAAATATATAAACGAGGTCTTATGCCATCCCAATTCAAATTAGATAAGGTTGTGGCGCAGAATGATAGCGCAATATATAAAATTGCTCCGGGTTTTGGTCGTGTAGAGGCATATATTGCCACTACACCATATACAAGAGCAATTTGTAATGATCCAAAGGTCTGCGGAATAGAATATACAAAACTATTACAAAAAGCATGCACAGAAGTGCTAAAAATGCTCCCGCTTGATGGGGTTACAGAAGCAGATGCAATGGTAGCAAATATCTTGCGCGGAGGTTTGAATTTTGGCTTGCGTGATGCATTGGCAGATGCGTATGGTTGGAATTATCATACCACATGTTTCTTGAGTGCACAGCGAGCACAATCTCCAATTGATGGTACATGGCATATTACGGAAAATAGCTATAAAAAGCTATATTTCCCATGTGCTACATCTCTTTATATTGGTGATGTCGTTGCTACAGGAACAAGCCTTGAATATGGCTTTAACGAGCTGATTGATGCAGCAGTAGAGCATAAGACCGATTTAAGAAATATCTATTTCTTCACCTATGGAGGTATCAAGACAGAGGAAATATTCCAACGCCTTGATGAGCGTTGTCGTGCAACCTTCCCTAATTTCAAGCGTACGGTTGTAATTTATTTAGAGGGACGCTTCATCGTTCCAGATAAAAATACACCTTTGACAATTCGCTTGCCTGGTACAGATCTTGTTCGTTGGGGAAGCCTTATGGCTCCAGAGTTTATTGCATCACAATATGAGAAAGCAAGCTATCCAATTGAGCGCTGCACAATTTATGATGCAGGTTCTCGTGCATTTTGGATAAATGAATATGCTGAGGATGTTCTGGAGTACTGGACACAGGTTCTTAAGCTGTCTGAGACAGGCATGTCATTTAAGGATTTGGTTGAGGAGCGCTTCCCAGATTTAGATTCTTCACGTTTTGGCAAACAAGATTTACGCACTATAGCACTTGAGCAAATCGGTGCTATGGATAAAATATTAAAAAGATAGAAAGGAATAACAAGAATATGAGTAATAATAATGATCATGATTTTGCATTAACATCTGTGGCAGAGTCACAAAAGCGTGGTTTCTGGTCGATGTTTGTAATTATGATGGGCTTCACCTTCTTCTCTGCAAGTATGTGGGCAGGTGGAAATCTAGGTGCAGGTCTAAGCTTAAAGCAATTTATTATTGCAGTAACAGTAGGTAACTTAATTCTTGGTGTTTACACATCCTTGCTTGCATAGATGTCCGCAAGAACAGGTTTGTCTGTTCATTTGTTATCTCGTTATTCCTTTGGTTCTTATGGTTCATTTATCCCATCATCAGCACTTGCATTCACACAGATTGGTTGGTTTGGTGTAGGTGTTGCAATGTTTGCTATCCCTACAGCAATAGCACTAAATGATTTGCCATGCTTACAGGGTACTTGGTTATTGGGTGGTGAAACAGTTAGAATCGCATTTGATAAAGTAGATTTGCCAGCTCGCTTGCTATATACTATTGTATTAGCATCAGGTTTAATTATGACAAGTACTGCATACTGGGGAATTAAGGCACTTTCAATTATCAGTATTATTGCTGTGCCATCAATTGCGGTATTGGGTTGTTATTCTGCTTATTGTGCAATGTTTGTTGACAAGGCTGACGCAATTACTGCAGCAGGCGTAGCTAATGGCTGGGAATTGATGAAGAGCTACACACCAGAAGCAAGTATGCAGCTTACAATGGCAGCAGCAATTTCAATTGCAATTGGTTCCTTTATTTCTGGTGGTTCTTGCACACCAGACTTTGCTCGTTTCTCTCGCAATTCAAAGATTGCAGTTTCAACTACAGCTCTTGCATTTTTCATTGGTAATTCGCTAATGTTCTTCTTTGGAGCAGCTGGAGCAATGGTTTGGGGAATCAGTGATATTTCAATCGTACTAAAGGCACAGGGCTTGCTTGGTGCAAATTGCAAGCTAAATGAGTATAGCAATCTTAAATTAATTAGCGATTTTTTTGCAATAAGCCTTAGAAGTCATTCCGTTAAGTGATTTTCTATGAATAGAATTAATAAATCCCTCTAGTGCTAAAATATCTTTTCTTGGGACTTTATTAAAATCAGTTCCTTTTTTGTACCATCGTCTAA
>JAFPBK010000138.1 GCA_017424105.1 Kiritimatiellia bacterium
CGTCTTACAGATTAACTGGGCAGCATGGCGTCCTCGCCTTGCTGAAATTTAAAATAATAATCCCACCGGATATATTGCTTTGCAATGCTTCATATGCCGTAGGTATGCTTCATGGTGTTTTACATCGCTTCATAGTGCTTGCGCTGCTTCATCTAAATTCGGCCACGAATTTAGGCTATTGTCCTCGCCTTGCTGATCCCTAAAAATATACCTACCACATATCCTGTAAGGTATATTTACTCTAAAACGGCAGTTGAATTTTGAAATTATATTTAAATTGTCGATTTTACTGGCTCTCCATCTCTATTTACCCACATGGTGAAAGAAAAATATCTTGGTGCAGATACAAGCGATTGGCAGTCCCCGTTATCTCGGAGCGGCTAGGCGTCGTCCTAGCCTCCAACAACAAGCGCTGGCATATCGCCCAAAACCATCCCACCCCAAAAAAAACAACCATACGAGCTCCGTGCACCTCCGCGTCATTTGTGCTCTCTGCGACCCTTTTTGTCCCTTTCTTCGCACATTTCGCCTCCACATAGCATTTTTTAGCTTCATTTCAATCAAAAAACGGACAAAAATTTAGGATTATCTATATCCTCTTTTACTTTGACTTTTTATGGCGATTATGCGAAAATATACTACGTATATTTAATTGGGGATAAACAATTCTCAAATAGGAGAAAATCTTATGGTATCAGAATTACAGTCCTTGCTTGATAAAATCCAGGCAGAAGGTGTAAATAAGGCAGAAGAAAAAGCCGCTAAAATTATTGCAGATGCAGAAGCTAAAGCAGCAGAAATTGTTGCTGCAGCAGAAAAGCAGGCAACAGCAATTCAAGAAAAGGCTAAGGAAGAAGCACGTGCTACAGAGTTTCGTTCTCAGCAATCAGTTAAGCAAGCTTCTCGCGATATTATTTTAGGTCTTGAGCAAGCAATTCAGCAAACCTTTGAGCGTGCACTTAAAGCAGAAGTAGAGGGTGCTCTTTCAGCAGAATATTTGACAAGCCTTGTAGACAAGCTAGTTGCTAATTATTTGACAGACGATGCAGATGTTGAGCTTGTTGTTTCTCCAGCTGATGCAGAGAAAGTAGCTGCTTATGTACAGAGCAAATTTGCTGCTGCAGCATCTCAAAAGGGAGGTGTTCAGGTTCGCGCAGATAAGGATATCTCCGCAGGTATTTGTGTTATGTTGGAAGAGGGACGTGTTGAACACGATTTTACAAGTGCAGCAGTGCTTGAAAAGCTTTCTCAACTATTGCGTCCAGCTCTAATTAAGTTAATTTCGGAAAAATAATGAGCTATCCATATTTAGTTTCTACATTGCCAATGCTTGGCATCGATAAGCAACCTCCAATGAGCATGGAGGACTTTGTGGAGCTTTGTCGCGAGCAATTAAATCAAAATGATTTTGCTGAGCTTGAGGCATTACTTGCAGAGGAAGAGCTGCCTACAAATAATTCCTTTATTATTGAATGGCGCTCAGCAGATACTCAGCTACGCAATGCTGTAGCACGTGCTCGTGCAGCAAAACTAGATGGAGTAGATGCAGGTAAGTGGCTTAAAGATCATTCTGGTTTTGATGTAGTGCTAGAGAATGGAGTTGCAAGCGCATTTCAGGAGCGCAATCCAGCATTGCGTCAAAGAGCATTAGATTTGCTTCTTTGGGAAAAAGCAAGCGAATTGGCTGGCTTTGATGAGTTTTCTTTAAACGCAATTTTTGCTTATGCACTTCAGCTAAGAATTTGTAACATTCGCAGCAGCCAAATGGATAGTGAAAAGGGTGCTGCAAGATTAGCTGCTGTAGCAAGTGGAAAATAATGGTTTTAAAATTACAATAGGTGTAGTATGAGTACAGTAGGAAAAGTAACAGGCGTAAATGGCAACCTAATTACAGTTGAATTTGAAGGTGCAGTTGCTCTTAATGAGGTAGGCTATGCATTGGTTGATGGCTTGACTCTTATGAGCGAAATTGTTCGTATTAAGGGCCGTCGTTGCGATATGCAGGTATATGAGGATACCTCCGGAATCAAGTGTGGCGATACTGTAGAATTTACTGGAGATTTGCTATCTGTTGAGTTAGGACCTGGTCTTTTAACTCAGGTTTTTGATGGACTTCAAAATCCTTTGCCTAAACTTGCAGCAGAGTGCGGCTTCTTCCTACAACGTGGTAAATATATTGATGCATTGCCACGTGATGTTGAATGGGATTTTACTCCATCTGTAAAGGTTGGCGACCTAGTATTTGCAGGCGATCCAGTTGGTTCTGTGCCTGAAGGTATTTTTAAGCATGACATCATGGTGCCTTTTGGTCTAAAGGGTCGCTACACAGTAAAGAGCATTGCTGGTGCTGGTAAGTTTAAGGTTGAGGATGTTGTAGCAAAGCTTGCTGATGATGCTGGTAATGAGGTAGAAGTAACCCTAATGCAGCGTTGGCCAGTTAAGGTACCTATTACATGTTTTGCTGAGCGTATGCGCCCAGATGAAACAATGGTTACTCAAACTCGCACAATTGACACATTCTTCCCTGTAGCTCTAGGTGGTACTTATTGTATTCCTGGTCCTTTCGGTGCAGGTAAAACAGTGCTTCAGCAGACAACTAGCCGCTTTGCTCAGGTAGATATCGTGATTTATGCAGCTTGCGGTGAGCGTGCTGGTGAGGTAGTGGAAATGCTTCGTGAATTTCCAGAGCTTAATGACCCACGTACAGGACGCAGCTTGATGGACCGTACAATTATCATTTGTAACACATCATCAATGCCGGTTGCTGCTCGTGAGGCATCTGTATATACAGCTGCAACATTGGCTGCATATTATCGTCAGATGGGCTTGCATGTGCTATTGCTTGCTGACTCAACTTCTCGTTGGGCTCAGGCATTACGCGAAATGTCTGGCCGCTTGGAAGAGATTCCTGGTGAGGAAGCATTCCCTGCATACCTTGAGTCTGTAGTTGCTTCCTTCTACGAGCGTGCTGGTCGCGTTAAGCTACGTGACGGACGTATTGGTTCAGTAACAATCGGTGGTGCTGTTTCTCCTGCTGGTGGTAACTTTGATGAGCCTGTTACTCAAGCAACAATTAAGGTTGTTGGTGCATTCCACGGTTTGTCTCGTGCTCGCTCTGATGCTCGCCGCTACCCAGCTATTGACCCATTGGATTCATGGAGTAAATACAATAGTATTTGTGATTCAGATGCGGTCGCAAATATTCGTGCAGCTCTTCGTCATGGTAATGATGTTTCTCAGATGATGAAGGTCGTTGGTGAAGAGGGTACAGCGATTGAAGACTTTATCGATTATCTAAAGGGAGAGCTAATTGATGCTGTTTACCTACAGCAGGATTCTTTCCATGCTGTGGATGCAGCTTGCTCAGCAGAGCGTCAGCGTTACATCTTTAATATGCTAACTAGAATTATTAATTCAAATATGAATTTTGAAGATAGAGATGTCGCTCGTCGTTTCTTCCATCAGCTAACACAAACAATGCGAGATTGGAATAGTGCAGAGTGGAAGTCTGACGCTTTCAATGAGCAAGAGAAACGTATTGAAACAGCTCTTGCTTCTGTGATAAAATAATTTCTTTGCTTTTCCTGGTTGGGAAGAGAGCAAATATCGATCCGGCGTTTTCCGGAGCTTAACAATCATTGTACACTTAAAAGTGTATACAAATGGATGTAATACATCCGAAGGGTAGCTACAACATGATAAAAAATCTTGTACTTACACTATGTGCTATGTTAGGCCTGGTAATGACAGGCTGTGGCGAAAGTAAGCCTATACTAAATATCTATACTTGGAATGAGTATATTGATATGGACATTGTTCGTGAATTCGAAGAAGCTAATAATTGCCAAGTTGTTATTGGTATCTTTGATTCAAATGAAGCAATGTGGGCAAAGCTTCAGCATGGAGCATCTGGCTTTGATGTTGTTTTCCCATCTAGCTATATGGTAAAAATTATGGCTGATGCAGGAGCATTGGAGGAGATTGATAAGACAAAGATTCCTAACCTGGTAAATATTGATCCTAACTATTTGTCTTGCTCATTAGATGCAAATATGACATATGGTATCCCATACATGGTTACTTATACAGGTTTTGCATATAATAAAGCAAAGGTAGAGAAGGAAATTGAGCCTTCTTGGAATGTATTTGCAACACATCCTGAGCTAAAGGGTCGTATGACACTTCTTGCAGATATGCGTGAAACAATTGGTGCTGCACTTAAGTACAAAGGCTACAGTGCAAATACAAAGGATCCAGCACAGCTAGCTGAAGCACGTGATGTTGTTGTAGAGTGGAAGCGTAATATTGCTAAATTTGAAAATGAGCAATATAAAGTTGGCTTAGCAAGTGGTGAGTTTAATCTGGTACATGGTTACAGTGGTGATATTGGTCAGCTACAGCTAGAAGATGAGAATATTGTATTTGTTCTTCCAAAAGAAGGCTTCTCTCTATCTTGCGATGAGATGGTAATCCTAAAAGAATCTCAGCAGAAAGATTTAGCATATAAGTTTATCAACTTCATCCATGATGGAAAGATTGCTGCTCGCAACATTGAGTACACTACATATTGGTGTCCAAACAAGGCAGCTGCTGATTTCCTACCTGAAGAGGTAAAGAATAACCCAACAATCTTCCCACGCGAGGAGGATATTGTAAAGGGTGAGGTAATTGGTGATCTAGGCGATGCTCTTGAGCTTTACACCAAGACATGGGATGAAATCAAGAATATTAAGTAATCTCATCAAAGAATAACATATAGCACAAAAAAAATAGCAGCTCAACCGGGCTGCTATTTTTTTGCCTAAAACACCAATCAAAAAGAGATTCCTCAATGTGCGAAGGAACGGGACGCAGAGAGCGCAAAGGACGCTGGGGTGCACTGAGTTCGTGTGATGGCTTGCGTGGTGGTTCTGTGTGATACGCCAGCGCTTGTTGTTGGAGGCTAGGGCGACGCCTAGCCGCTCCAAGATAACTCCAACAGCCAATCGCTAGCGTGTACGACCACAAGATAATTGAGAATAGGAGCGTACGCTGAATTAGTGAATAGATAATAGTGAATAACGAATAATTAAGGTAAAAATATTTAAATGTGTGTGCTTAACTGGGGTGTAGGACGTCCTCGTCCTACACGATAACTGGGCTGTAAGACGTCCCCGTCTTACAGAATAACTGGGCGGCATGGCGTCCTCGCCTTGCTGAAACTTTAAATAATCCCACCGCATATATTGCGGCTAGGCGTCGCCCTAGCCACTAAGCAATCCACCACACATCAACCTCCAAAAAATCCTGTTAATCCTGTCAAAAAACTCTCAACTTTAACCAACCACACTTACTCCAACTTTTGAAGTTAGAATAAATTAGCGTATTGAAAATGCTACTTGATTTTAAGTGTTGGGTATACTAAAATTACGGGCTAATTTTTGAGGCATAAAGCAATACTATGGGCGAATATAGATATCAACTGCACACACACACAAGTCCTTGCTCAAAGTGTGGTGCTATGAACAACTTAGAATTTTGCAAGGCATTAAAAGAATATGGCTTTGCAGGAGCTGTTTTAACAAACCATTTCATTCATGGCAATACAGGATTTGACAGAAACCTGCCATGGGACGAATTTGTTGCCGGTTATGAACGCGATTTTATTGAATGTAAAGAGGTCGCAAAAGAATTTGATTTAGATATTTTCTTTGGTATTGAGGAGGTTGTAGCACCTGGCCGTGAACTTTTATGTTATGGCTTAACACCAGAGGCATTGTATAACAATCCACAGTTGCGTGATTGCTCAATAGAAGAATGGGTCAAAATTATGCATGCGAATAATGTTGTGCTGATACAATCGCACCCATTCCGTGAAGCACCATATATCCCAGTACCAGGTACATTGCCAGTAGAGCTGATGGACGGAGTAGAGGCATATAACCTAAAAAATCCAGAACCACGAATGAATGATGACGCAATTAACTTTGCCAATGCTTATCCTCATTTGATTCAGGTCTCTGGTGGAGATGCACACGCTGCCACACAGTTGCCATTTGGTGGAATTGTTACCACTACACGCATTCGCACTAACGAAGAGCTTGTTCAGACCCTTCGCAGTGGCAACTTCACAATGGTAACCACATAACCCCATCTAAATACCACTCTAAATTTAGATTAGGCTAGTGTACTGTGTGTCGCTTGTTGTTGGTGGCTAGGGCGACGCCTAGCCGCTCCAAGATAACTCCAACTACTAATCGCTAGTGTGTACGGCCCACAAGGTAATTGAGTATGGGAGCGTACGCTGAATTAGTGAATAACTAATAGTGAATAACGAATAGATGAGGTAAAAATATTTAAAGGTGCATGCTTAACTGGGGTGTAGGACGTCCTCGTCCTACACGATAACTGGGCTGTAAGACGTCCCCGTCTTACAGAATAACTGGGCGGCATGGCGTCCCCGCCTTGCTGATAAGATTGTACACCACATATATTGTTAATCAATGCCACATTTCGCTACTGCACGCATCCCATACAGCACAATTTTTGTGCTCAATACATCACACTTACATAATTACCTTTCAACATCTCTTGAAAATACTTGTTGGATTATGATATTTTATATTACAGAAACTTTCTTATGTAGTATTTGAAGGAGGGAAGTATGGTTGATTTTGACGGATATGCAGAAAAAATATTATCAGCCCAAAGGTTAGTAGTGTTAACTGGTGCTGGTGCTTCCACCTTATCTGGTATTCCTGATTTTCGTGGAGCCAATGGGTTTTATGCTACTGGTGACACTTGGCATGGTCATAGTAAAGAAGAGTTATTAGATATTGATTTTGCATCAGCAAATTGGGATGTTTTTTATCAATTCGCTCGTGAAGAGCTTTATACAATGCTTCAGAAGGAGCCATGCATAGTGCATAGGTTATGTGCTATGCTGGAGAAGAAAGGACATCTGCGTATGCTTTATACGCAGAATATAGATTCATTACATTTTAAGGCTGGAAACAAGAATGTTGTAGAGCTGCATGGTTCTTTAGACAGACATGTGTGTACACGTTGTGGAGAATATCATTCTTATTCTACGATAGCAGATGTGATTGACAGTGGCGAAATGCCTCATTGTAAGCTTTGTGGTGGGCTGTTGCGACCAGATGTAGTATTTTATGGCGAAGGCTTGGGTTCATGCTTTTTACAAGCGGAAAAAGAATTTACAGAAGCAGATTTGGTACTTGTGATGGGCACAAGTTTAACTGTGCACCCTGTGGCGTCGCTTCCATTATTAAGTTATCGCAACAATGGCGATATAATAATAGTAAATGCACAACCAACACCGTATGATCGCTATGCACTAAGGCGCTTTTCAGATCTCGGTGAATTTTGCTCCCAGCTACAGCCCCGACTAATATAACTGACTTTTTTCTCAAATTTAAATATAGTCATAATTTATCAACACGTCAAGGAGGGAATGCTATGAAAAAATATTCATTTAAGATATTTATTTTATCTGTAATTGCTATGATTTCAGGTTGTACTACAAAGCCAACAGTTGATTTAACTCCAGTTAAGGAGGTTGATTTATCGCGTTATCTAGGAACATGGTATGAGATAGCACGCTATGACCATTGGTTTGAACGTGGTATGTCTCATACAAAAGCCGAATATACGATGCGTGATGACGGCAAGGTTGCCGTTGTTAATGCTGGAATTAAGGATGGTAAACCTAAGATTGCTAAGGGTAGAGCAAAGTTAACCGATGAGCCGGGTCTTTTGCGCGTATCATTCTTTGGCCCATTTTATGGAGATTATCGTATTCTTTGGCTAGATAATGACTATAAGCATGTGCTTGTCGGCGGTAGCGATGCAGACTTTCTTTGGATACTCGCTCGCACTTCGCAAATAGACCCTGCCAC
>JAFPBK010000013.1 GCA_017424105.1 Kiritimatiellia bacterium
TTAATGGATGCAACTAAGAAAATGATCAACAAAGAAGCATTTGCTATGATGAAAGATGGCGTTGTTATTCTTAACTTTGCTCGTGATTTACTGGTAGATGAAGAAGCAATCTTAGAAGCAATCGCAGAAGGCAAAGTAAAGAAATATGTTTCTGATTTTGCAAATCCAACAACAGCAGGCAAAGATGGTGTTATCTTAACTCCACACTTAGGTGCTTCTACAGAGGAATCTGAAGACAACTGTGCAATTATGGCAGTTGAAGAAATCAAGGACTTTATGGAAAATGGTAACATCAAAAACTCTGTAAACTACCCTGCATGTGACATGGGTGTTTGCGCTGCAACTGCTCGTGTAACTGTTTGCCATAAGAATGTAAGCAACATGATTAGCAAGTTTACATCTGTATTTGGTGATGCTGGCATTAATATCGCTAAGATGGCAAGCGAAAGCCGTGGAGAATATGCATATACTATGTTAGACGTAGATGCAGCAGTAAACGCAGATGTTGCTGGTAAGTTAGAGGCAATTGAAGGCGTATTGAAGGTTCGTGTACTGTAATTTACATACGGAATAAATTTTGAGGCACAGGAATATAGTTTCCTGTGCCTGTTTTTGTATGGGGGAGAGGTTTGTTTAAATTTGGATTTGTGCGTGCGTCAAAGTGTGTTGGTAAACCGTCCGGCAGAGAGAGGGGCTGTTGGTTGCCCGTCCGGCTCCGGGTTACAGTGAAGATTGGGAAATGGGGCAGGCTCCAAGGCATAAGTGATTCTAAGAGGCTTGAATTGGTGCTAAGGACAAGCGGAAAAATATAGAACTCGCAAGCTCAGACAACTATATTTTTCCGCTTAACGCACCAATCCACCCCTCTAAGAATCACTAATACCTTTCCGAACAGCCCCATTTCCCAATCTTCACTGCAACCCGGAGCCTGTCGTTTCGAATGTGCTATCATTTTGCACATAGAATTTCACTTTCACTAAAAGCGGCTCGTGATTGTCTGCTTAGGAACCTTTTGTCCCTGCAACCGGCTGCGTGTTGGAAAAGTTAGTAATGATATGTATTTGCTAACATACTGGATTGTAATAATGTAATATATTATGAGCCTATCCCATTTCCCAGTCTTCTCTACAACCCGGAGTCGGACGGGCGATCAACATGATTAACCCGCATACAAATTCGAATTCTTGATAAATTTGTCGCCGTTCGAAACGTCATAACAACTAGCGTTTTCGTTATGGTAGGCAGAGAGAGGGGCTGTAGCTTGCTATCAGAGGCTGTTGGTTAGATGCTGGTGTATGGAATAAAACATTAAGCACATGCAAATGCAAAGGCGATAATATGAAATTCGACAAAGAACAAGGTTGCGTGATAAACAAAAAGAAAGTCGCACGATAAGCAAAAAAAAGAAGTTAAAGAAGCCAGAAAAGCCAAAAAACTAGCAAAACGTACAACCAAGTAATATAAACGTGAAAAAATTATTTTTAATCTTTACCGTACTGTTTACATGTTTATCGCCAGTGATTTGCACTGCCACTTCGTTACATGAATCATTTGAACAAAATCAACCACAAACTAATGAAATTGCACCCAAAGCAACAGATTCAAAAAAACGTGCATCAATGTTACTAGATGCAATGGCGGAACTATGTGATACAGAAGGTTACACATCTACATCAAATACGATGGCACAATTAAA
>JAFPBK010000139.1 GCA_017424105.1 Kiritimatiellia bacterium
GAAAAACAGCTCAAGCTTGTTTTCTTGCTTATTATATAGGAAAGTTATAAGCTCAGTATTTGTAAAATCAGGAGTAGTTGAAAATGCTACATTTGATATTGTCAAATCCTGAGCATCAAGAATAATGCTTGTCGCAGGTGTTTCAGGAGCAACAATTGTGAGGCATTCTGTTCCCTCTACATAGGTATCAAAAAAGCATAATGATAAATCAACGTGTTTAATGGTAAATGGAGGATTAGGAAAATCCTTTAGTTCAAATTTGTACATTTGTAAATCCTGAATGGTTTTGTTGAAGAGGGAGTGGAGCGTAAGCTTGGGTTTGCTTATGCTATTCTACGCAATGAAGAGAAAAAGTTACTGCTGCTGCATCAATCAGAGGCATCTTTTTCTTGGCGTGATCTTCGCCCCATGGGTCGCAATAGAAAATATATTTGTCGTCATGAGAGATGCCTATGATTAAGCGAAGATGGCCACCATTGGCAGTAGGTGTAAGCTTTTCCTCTGGAGCAATGCCGAGAATCATACCCCAAAGTACAGGCTTGTCTTCTTTAATTGCATTGCGAATTGATTTTGCAAATTTGCGTTTTTCCAGATAGCTGATTGTTTCTCGCAGAATAGAAATATCTGCATTTTTGAATAGCTCAGCAAGATATATATCATCATTTGCCTTAACTTGCAATAAAGGCTTGTTTTGCTTCATGGCAATGCGATTATATTCATTTACGGTTTCGCGACAATTCTCAATGTCAAAATCTATGATAGGTGTAATTTTTACATGAAGCTCATCGGAGCGCTCGTTAATTGCATCGTACATTGCTTGAAGGTCTGTTCCTGTATCATTTGAGGATTTTGCCCATTTTGCAATGGTTGCTTGGTCAACAAGCATATTTTTATATTCAAGAGCCATAGCAAGGGCAGCAGGAGCACATAAGCCGGTGCCTTGCTGTTTGAGCATAGGAATACCAACAATGCGTATGTCTTTATTGTCTGGAATAAAGACACGCGCATTGAGAGGCAATAATGCTGCTGCGAAGATTACAGCAGCTATCAAATGCTTAACCCTTGCTAATTTCATGTAGTACACAATTTAGTTTTGCCAAATTAGCTTCGTGTAATTTGCAGACCTGTATGTGAAATTTCCATGTCTACAAATCGAGCACGTGGATTTGGTGGATTTTGTGTCAGGCTTTCGCGAATTGCTGCGGCTGATGCTGTATCCTTTGCAAGAATTAGCATATAGCCACCACCACCTGCGCCAAGTAACTTTAGAGATGGTTTGAATGGAGCAATTTGGTCAATGATTTGTTTGATTGCAGGTGGGCATGTGCCTTTGTCTAGCTCGCGGTTTAGCTGCCAGCTGCGGCGAATACCTTCATCAAAGCTTGCTGAATCATTGCGCTGTAATGCCTCTGCGATAAAGCTTGCGTTTAGAGAAATGTCGTTGATAATAGACATTGTTTCTGCCTTGTTAAGGAAGATAGACTTAACAATTTCAGAGAGGATATTACGAGCTACGCGAGTAATACCTGTGTAGTATAGCATTGCTCTGCCTGAGCGAATAGCTTCAGCAAATACTTTTTCTGGCAGCCAATGTACATCAGGAAGCTGAGTTAAGTCGGCATTTGTCTTTGTAAGCTTCAAGCTTGGATAAATACCTCCAACCTGATCCTGCCAGCCACCGCCTGAGGATAGAATTTGCTCTAGCACAGATGTGCGAGCAAAGATTTCGTTTGCAGACCAATTGTGGCTGCAAACCTCGCCAAGAACACCAAGAATTGTAGCAGAAAGAATGCTACTTGTGCCAAGTCCAGAGCCTTTAGGAATTGCTGCTAGCATTGACAATTCAATACCACCACCAAATTCAGTCATTAGCTGCTTTTCAAGAGATTCGTAACCACCAGTTGCGTGGAAGTTTGGATCAAAGCCTGCAAGTCTTAAAGCTGCACGTGCAATGCTGAAGCCACCAAGCTCAGAGGTTGAGGTTAGCTCTTCGTAAGTCTTAATTGTTTCTGCAATACCTAGGTCAATGCTACGAATAACAATGTGTGGGGTAGTGCAAATACGAACGAATGTCTGAATTGGAGGCTGTCCATTCAGATTTACTGCTACGTTAAGGACTCTGCCACCATTCTCTAAGCAGAAAGGAGGTGTGTCTGACCAACCACCAGCAAAGTCCAATCGAGCAGGAGAGCGACCCCAGATAATTTGGTCATCAAGAATATTGCGTACAGGACGAACCTTCTTGATAGCCATATCATCAATCATTAGCTTACGCAATGTATTGAATGCTTTGCCTGTCAGCTCCTCGCTATCGTTCTTTGCTGCTTCATACATGTATGCATGCACAAGAGGTAGTGAGCCTTTGTTACTATCAAATCTTTCAATTGGAATATTAACATCAAGCTGAGAAAGTGCATTCAAGTCAGCAATTTGAAATAGCTCTTGAAGCTGGGCATCTGAGAACTCAAGGATTTGTTCAGCAACAAGCTTTTTACGCTGTGCTGTACGCTTAGTCAAATCGCAGGTCTGTACAAGATCTGTTGCTGAAACACGTAGAGAATCAATCCAAATAGAGCGTGCCTCTGTATCTTCTGGGTTGATTGTGAACCAAGCGATAAGCTTAGCCATTGTTTCAGGTGATTTTACTAATGGGAATAGTGGTACATTTTGAATATCGCCAGTAAAGCCTAGCTCAGCAGGATTTATTCCACGTGCATTAAACCAATCAATGATTGGCATACCCAAGAATTGAGTTAATGGATCTTCAATATTGCCCTTAAAGGTATCGTCAAAGCCATAGATGCGCAGTACAGAATCAGCAGAGCCAATCAGTCCGCACATATCAATACATGTGCCAAGTGGCAGCTTTACATTAGGAATCTCGCAGCTGATGCCAGTGATAACATTTGAACCGACCAGGCTCCAGCTTTCTGGAATGATTGAATTTTCAATCCAAAGATTGTGGCACTTGCTTATGTCCGCCTTAACAAGAGAGTGAAGAACAATTGTATTCTGTGCTTTGTCTCCGGCAGTATGACCAAATGCGCGGCGATCCTCTGCTGGATGTGATAGTTGAGCAACTGAGCTTAGTACGCTACGATTTGTGCCGAAGTGGAAGAATTTTCCACTATGCAATGGAAGCACTGCACAAGTGAGCTGATTGATTTCTGGGTCATTGCTTTGAGCGATTTCTCCAAGAGCTGTACCAAATTTATCAAATAGCTCATAGTATCCACATTTGCCATCTGCAAAGCATTCCTTCTCAATATCCCAGCCACATTTTTTCATCAGTACTTCAACAGCACGAGCGCTGAATAACCATACACCGGTATCTAGGAAATAGTTGTACTTTGCTGAAAGCTCGTTGATTTCATCAACTGATGGCTTTTGCAAGAAGAAAGTTAGTGTCTGAGGATTGTCCACAGGACAGAAGATTACGCCATGATTACGAGCTTCCTCTGGGGATGCAGCAATACCTGCGATAAGCACATCAACCTCAGGGAAGATAGGCATTGCATCAGGTGAAGTAACAAGTGTATCACCGCATGCCACAATCATACGATATGATTCTGGTGCATGGCGTACAATGTGACGACAGCTGCTTTCCTGAAGATTGATCAGACGCTGGTCTGGGTGCTGTCCCTTCATTGATGGGAAAAGAGGCAAAGGAAGCATTAGCTTACTTTCTGCAGCGTATGCAGGAAGTCTGCGGCTTTGTCCACTTCCGTGAATGATAAGCTTACGAGTGGTGTTTAGCCAAGTCTTAAAAGAAGCCTCTTCTTGGCGTGTTGCTTGCCATGCTTCAAAAAGAATATTTGCTGTGCCGCCACCACTGCCGAGCTGTGAGCCAGGAGGGTCTGATGCAGCAAAAACAATATTTGCTCCAATATTTGAATAATCTTGGCTTACTGCTCCTGGTGGAACAGAAATAATAGTTTCAATTTTACCATTCATCGCTATCATCCTCATCATAGTCATCGCCAGAGCCCCATGGGTCACGCTCGTCATCAAAGAAATCGTCACGCTCGTCATCCATGTTGTATTCATCATTTCCGTACATAGCTCTTCCGTGAGGAGAGAAATGCTCTGGATCTTCGGAATAATCATCAAAACCAGAGCCATATTGCTCAGGATTTGGACCTTCAGACAGACTGTCAATTGTTATTGGGTAAAAGGTTTTCTCGTCGTACTCAGGCTCATCGTCTGTTACTTCAATTTGGAAAATCCATTCATCGACATCGAGCTTGTAGACATAGAAGAAATCATAAGGGATATCTTTGCGAGCATACTTTCTTACGAGCATGTCCTCATAGACATCAGTATCAAATTCGTCATAATCAGTACCATCAAAATCCTCAGGAATATATTCGCGGTCGCAAAGATCATCCAGCTCCTCTGCAAAGAAGAAAGAGAACTTCATTTCATCATCAAAGCAAATAGAATCAAGAATTGCGATATGCAGATCGTAGAGATTTGCATTGCTTGTTACATCAATATAGCGAATGCATTTATCATCTAGCCATGGGCCTTCCATGCAAGTTACGCGTAGACGAATAACTTTTGGGTTTTCAGGCTTTGGGGGCTCAACCTTTACAGGTGCAGGAGCAGCTGCTTTTGGAGCAGCAGGCTTCTTAGTTGCAGTAGTCTTTGTAGTAGCCTTTTTAGCAGGAGCAGCTTTCTTTGTTGCTGTTTCAGTTTTTTTTGCTGGAACTTTTTTCGTAGCAGTCTTCTCAGCTGTTGTTGCTTTAGATTCTTTTGTCTCTGTTTTTTTCATAATATCTAAGTTGATGAATTTGATAAAAATTAAATTGATTAAATTTTGAAGCCAGCATTTTGAAGCATTTCAATAGTGATATTGCTCTGGGTAGATGCTTCTTCTTTTGCTTGTTGTGTTCCATATCGAGCAAGTACATCTGTTTCAAGATTAACCTTGTCACCAACGCGTTTCTCGCCAAGCGATGTATCTCTCAATGTTGTAGGAATAATGCAAACTTCAAATTCTATATTGCTGATAACCTTTGCCACAGTCAGGCTTATTCCGTTTATAGCAATAGAGCCTTTGTAAACAATTTGTTTCAGGATTTGCTCGCTGGCCTTAATGCGAATTGAAATATCGCGACCGGCTGGTGTAATGGCTGAGATTGTTCCAACGCCATCAACATGCCCTTGAACAATATGTCCGCCAAAGCGTGCATCAGCACGCATTGCACGCTCAAGATTTACGCTTGCTCCGTGCTTGAGTTTTGCCAAAGTTGTTACATCAAGTGTCTCCTTCAGTACATCTACTGAGAAGCCTGTGGCATCGTGTGCAACGAGTGTAAGACATACGCCATCAACAGCAATGCTTTCGCCTAGCTGATATGGGTCATTTGCCCAAGCCTCGCAATCAATGCGTATGCAGCTGCCGCCATTTTGTTGAGTGACGCTCTTAAAGCGACCTGTCTTTTGAATTAGTCCTGTAAACATAAAATTGAGTTTTGTTTCTAAATTAAATCGTTTGGTTTAAGAGTCAACTTAACATCAGCACCTATTTTAGAGATGTTTGAAATTGAAAATCTAGGTGCTGTTGGTAAATCAAATGGATATGTGCCGAATGTATGCTTTTGTGTTGCTCCAAGAATTTTTGGAGCAATGTACATAATCAGCTCATCAACTAAGCCTCTGTTGAGAAGAGATGAAGCCAGCTCAGCACCACCTTCGCAGAGAATGTGTAAGAAACCTTGCTCACCAGCCTTCGCAAAAAGTGCATCTAAAGAAAGAGTAGGGTGCTGATTTGCAAAAGAAAATTCAGTAGGAAGAACCCATACAGTCGCCCCTGTCGCTTCAATTTGTTTGCGATGTTCCTCTGGGCAATGCTTACTGGTTGCATAAATCGTTAGCTTGGCAAGTCCATCGGTAAAGCATTTAGCTGATGATGAGACCCTGCCACGAGAATCAAGAATAATGCGATATCCAGGCTGAGCAGAGCCATCCTCACCGTCACGAAGCAGAGATGGATTATCCTCGCATGCTGTATTGCAACCTACAAGAACAGCATCTGCCTTTGCACGAAGTGTGCGTACATCCTTACGAGCTTCCTCGCCAGTAATCCATTTTGATTGACCTGCGTGATCGGCAATAGCTCCATCAAGAGATTGTGCCATTTTCAAAGTGACGAATGGGCGCTTAGTTGTAATCCACTTAAAGAATGGAGCAAGCTGGGCTGTTGCTTCTTTTTCCAGGATACCTGTGGTTACAGAAATGCCAGATGATCCAAGAATAGAAATTGCTTTTCCTGCATGCTTTGGATTTGGATCAAGTGCAGCAATAACAACGCGAGCAACCTTTGCTCTGAGAATTGCTTCTGTGCATGGAGGAGTGCGCCCAAATGTAGAGCAAGGCTCTAATGTAACATAAAGTGTAGAGTCTGCATATTCTTCAATCGGAAGCTTTGAAAGTGCAGATGCTTCAGCATGAGGAGCTCCGGCAAATGCGTGAAAGCCCTCAGCGATAATTGAGCCATTTTTTACAATTACGCATCCTACAGGAGGATTTGGGCGAGTATGACCTAGCCCCTGAGCTGCTTGCTCAAGGGCTTTAGACATAAAAAATTCATCAGTTTGTTGTTGTTCGGTCATACAAAAATATGATTAGTTTTTAATCGATGCTGTTTATACTCATAGAGTATAACATAAAACCGGGAATAAAACAACACAACAAATCGCTTTTTTAGTAGCTTAAAGTGCGAGGTTTTTGACAGGATTGACTATAATTTTGTTTGGATTTGTGCGGATGCTGTGGCTTGCGTGGTGGTTAGAAGTGCGAAGTTTTTGACAGGATTGACTATAATTTTGTTTGGATTTGTGCGGATGTTGTGTGCGTGTGGTGGCTAGGTGCTGTGTGCGCGTGATGCATGATTCAATAATCTCGGAGCAGCCAGGCGTCGTCCTGGCTGGAGCACCAAGATGATTTCTCAGGATTAACGTGTATTGGGCTATCGCAGAATTAGTGAATAGTGAATAACGAATAATTAAGGTAAAAAATAATAAATAATTCTGGGGAGCACACTTAACTGGGGTGTAGGACGTCCCCGTCCTACACGGTAACTGGGCTGTAAGACGTCCCCGTCTTACAGAATAACTGGGGTGCAGTACGTCCTCGTGCTGCACAAAATACAATGTGCACGTGGTGGCTAAAAGTGCGAAAAAGGGACGCAAAGGACGCAGAGGACGCAGAGGCTTGCGTGGTGGCTAAAAGTGCGAATAAAGGTACAAGATTACAGGATTACGCAGGTTGGCAGGAATTCTAGGTGCTGGGCTTGCATGGTGGGTAGAAGTGAGAATGCTTTTTTGTGTGCAAAAAACAATACATTTTTTGATTAAAAAATAGGATAAATTTAATGATGTTTTCTTGCGTGTGTAGAAGAAAAGAGATGTTTTGTAATGTCTTAATAATCAAGAAGATACGTGATTTTATTTTAATCTAATTTATATTTTTATTTAATGCTGTTTTGTGGTTTAAAAGTGTCATGTTTTTTAGGGTGTTTTTAGTGTGATTTTTGTAATCTTTTTGAGTAAATTTTGAGATTAAATTTTTGTGAATCATACACACATGTGATTGGATGTTGGACCAGGACGATACTTTATCTCTTCAAGTAAACTTAATGCATTGGTCTGTGATTCAGTTCTTCTTGCACAATTAAGAAAAATCTATGGTTGATTTGTTGACCTTGTTTAATTTTGAGAACCTCGTGGCATTCAAGATTAAGCTGTTTTAGAAAATTATTTTTGAAATATTCTTTTTTACCTTTAGATTTTTTTTTGTATATGATATAATCATATATCGTTTTTAATTTTTCGTGTTGGTAGGTTGGTCTGTCAATCCAACTATATAATCAACGCAATAATAAGGAAAGGTTTATTATGAGCAAATTCACTCAAACCCATGTTTTTACATCAGAAGCAGTATCTGAAGGACATCCAGATAAAGTTTGTGACCAGATTTCTGATGCAATTCTTGATGCTTGTTTAGCAGAAGATCCTGAGTCCCATGTTGCTTGCGAAACAGCTGCAGGCCATAATTTAGTTGTAAATCTTGGTGAAATTACTTGTGCAGGTCACCATCTTGTCAATTATGAGGCAATAGCCCGTGAAGTAGTTAAAGATATTGGCTATGATGACCCATCAGAGGGCTTCAGCTATGACACATTTAAGTATATTTCTGCAATTCATGGTCAGTCTCCTGATATCAACCAAGGCGTATCTCGTGGTGGTGATGATATTCAAGGCGCTGGTGACCAAGGTATGATGTTTGGCTATGCTTCAAATGCAACTGCTGAATTTATGCCTACATCAGCTGTGCTATCTCATAAGCTAATCTCTCGCTTAACAGAGCTACGTCATAACGGAACAATTCCATATCTTCGCCCAGATGCAAAGAGCCAGGTAAGCGTACTTCATGAGGGTGGTAAGCCAAAGGCTATTACAACTGTTGTTATCTCTCATCAGACACGTGGTGTTGATTTAGAGCAGATTCGTAAGGATTTAATTGAGATTGCTAAGGATACTCTTGACTATACAGGTCTACTTACAGCTGGTACACAATTCCTTATCAACCCAACAGGTAAATTTGAAATCGGTGGACCATGTGGTGACTCTGGTTTGACAGGTCGTAAGATTATTGTTGATACCTATGGCGGTGTTGCTGCTCATGGTGGCGGTGCTTTCTCAGGAAAGGATCCTTCAAAGGTAGATCGCTCTGCAGCTTACTATGCACGCTATGCAGCAAAGAATATTGTTGCAGCAGGTCTTGCAGATCGCTGTGAAATTCAGGTTTCATATGCAATCGGTGTTGCTCGCCCAACAAGTATCAATGTTTCTTTCTATGGAACAGGTAATGTTTCTGAAGAGCGTATGGCAGAATTTTTGAAGTCAGGCGATGTATTTGATTTCCGTCCAGGTATGCTAATCAAAGAGCTTGGCCTAAAGACACCAAATGGCTGGAGCTATCGTGAGAGCACAAATGGTTGCCACTTTGGTCGCCCACAATTCCCATGGGAAAAGCTTGATAAGGTTGAAGCAATCAAAGCAGCATTTTAATTTTTAATTTTGGAGAGAAATTTTATGGAATATCAAGTAAAGGATATCTCACTGGCTGAGTGGGGCAGAGAAGAAATTACAATGGCTGAGCATGAAATGCCAGGTTTGATGGCTACACGTGCAAAGTATGGCCCACAAAAGCCTCTTGCAGGTGCACGTATCTCAGGCAGCCTTCATATGACAATTCAGACTGCTGTTCTTATTGAGACACTATGTGAGTTAGGTGCAGAGCTACGTTGGGCATCTTGCAATATCTTTTCTACGCAGGATCAGGCAGCAGCAGCTATTGCTGCAAGCGGTACACCAGTATTTGCTTGGAAGGGCGAGACTCTTCGTGAATATTGGGATTGCACAATTAAAGCACTTACTTGGAAGAAGGAAGATGGCACACTGATTGGTCCAGACCTGATTGTTGATGATGGTGGTGATGCAACATTGCTATTACACTTGGGCTATGCTTGCGAGAAGGATGCTTCTTTGTTGGATAAGGCTCCTGAGAGTGAGGATGAAAAATATTTGATGGAAGTAATCCGTGAGCGCATCGCTGAGGATAATGGCTTTTTTGCTCGTGCAATTGCTGGCTGGAAGGGTGTTTCTGAGGAAACAACTACAGGCGTACATCGTTTGTATAAGATGGCAGCAGAGGGCTCATTGCTTGTTCCTGCTATCAATGTAAATGATTCAGTTACTAAGTCAAAATTTGATAATGTTTATGGTTGCCGCGAATCGCTTGTAGATGGTATTAAGCGTGCTACAGATGTTATGGTTGCTGGTAAAATTGCTTTTGTTTGTGGCTATGGCGATGTAGGTAAGGGTTGCTCTGAGATTCTAAAGAATCACCGCGCTCAGGTATGGGTATCTGAGGTAGATCCAATTTGTGCACTACAGGCATGTATGGCTGGTTACAAAGTAACAACAGTTGAGGATGCTCTTCCTTATGCTGATATTTATGTAACAACAACAGGTAACTGCGATATCATTACTGCAGAGCAGATGTCAAAGATGAAGGACCAGGCAATTGTTTGCAACATTGTTCACTTTGATAATGAGATTCGCGTTGCAGATTTGAAGAAATGGCCAGGCATCCAGCATAAGCAGATTAAGCCTCAGTTGGATAAATACATCTTCCCTGATGGTCATTGCATTTATTTGTTAGCAGAGGGTCGCTTGGTAAATCTAGGCTGTGCAACAGGTCATCCAAGTTTTGTAATGTCTTGCTCATTCACAAACCAGACACTTGCACAAATTGATTTGTGGCAGGGTGGTCGAGAGCCAGGTGTATACGTAATTGATAAGAAGCTTGATGAGGAAGTTGCACGCTTGCATCTTGATAAGCTTGGTGCAAAACTGACAACACTTACACAGAAGCAGGCTGACTATATTGGTGTCCCAGTTGAGGGCCCATTTAAGGCAGATGCTTATCGCTACTAATCGTTACAAAACTTTATCAAACAGGTGCTAAAATGTTTTCTTTGCAGGATTTGTGTGAATGGACAAATGGGGTTGTTGATGCTTCAGAAAGTGTCGCAAATCCTGCTGAGATATTGATTGATGGTATTGAAACAGATACTCGAAATCCTTTAGTAGGTAAGCTGTTTGTTGCACTCAAGGGCGAAAGCTTTAACGGAAATCGTTTTGCAGAAACAGCATTCAAGGCTGGTGCCGTAGCAGCATTACTTGATGAAACAGCAGAATTTGTTGGTGATGCAACATCTATTGTTGTTCGCGTACCTGATACACATCAGGCATTGACAGACTTAGCTAATGGCTGGCGTGGCAGGGTGTCCCCTTGGATTGTCGGACTTACTGGCAGTGTTGGCAAAACCACAGTTAAAGAAATTACTGCTGCATTTCTTGGTGTGGCAGAGTCTATCTTCAAAACACCAGGTAATTGGAATAATAATTTCGGTGTGCCAAAGAGTCTTCTTGCAATGCCTGCTGAAACAAAGTGTGGCGTTTTTGAGACAGGCACTAATCATCCAGGAGAAATTTCTCCTTTAGCAAAATTGCTTTCTCCATCAGCAGCAATTCTTACAAATATCGCACCTTGCCACATAGAGAATTTTTCTAATGGCTTATCAGGTATTGCTGATGAAAAAGCCAATTTACTGCGAGCAGTTCCGGAAAGTGGATTTGTTGTATTGGACAAGGATGGAGAGTTTTTTAGCTATCTTTCATCACAAGTATCTGCACGCGTTGTGACTGTTTGTGGCAGGGTAGGCGATGCTTCTGCTGATTACTATGCCACAGCCTTTGACCCTGCCACAGGCGAGGCAACAATATGCTGTGCACGCGATGGTGAGGAAGTTACTCTTTCTACAGGTCTTGTCGGTGAGCATCAGCTCACGAATATACTTCAAGGCGTAGCTGTTGCACACGAATATGGTATTCCTTTGGCAAAGCTTGTGGCAGCGTGTCCAATTAAATCAGAAGCAAAGATGCGCTGGGAGAAGCAGGATAAGGATGGCTATCATTGGATAAATGATGCATATAATGCAAATCCTCTTTCCATGAGTAAGTCAATTGAGACATTTGCAAAGGTTGTTGCGCCTGGAAGAAAAATTGTTGTGCTTGGAGACATGTTTGAGCTTGGTGCCGATGCTCCTTTATTTCATAGACAAGTGGGTGAGGTTGTAGGACGCAATGCTAGAAGCTTTGACTTATTTGTAGCGGTAGGTGCTTGCTCTAAGGAGCAGATGGTTGCTGGAGCTATTTCTGCAGGAATGCCAGAGGCACAGGTAATTGGTTTTGCAACAGTCTCTGAAGCACGTGCAGCACTTCATACAAGCATTCTAAAGCAAGGCGATACCATTTTAATTAAAGCCTCACGTGGAATGGCATTAGAAAAACTACAATAAGAATATCAACCCGAATTTGATGTTTGTATTAAACAAATATGTGTCTACAGAATTGGGTTATATAGCACATTTTTAGTTTTTAGGTCTA
>JAFPBK010000140.1 GCA_017424105.1 Kiritimatiellia bacterium
CCACAAAGTTAGGTGAAATAATGAAGACAGACTTTGCCACAATAACAATGTCCCCAGCAATAGATACCACGCTGGAAATTGAAGCATTTCCTTATGATAATGCTGTGATTAAGGCTGGTAAAGAGGTGTATTCTGTTGGTGGTAAAGGGTTAAATTCTGCGCATTGGCTTTCTGTACGTGGTGCGAGTGTGCTTGTGACGGGGTTGCTGGGTGTAGAGAATGCTGCACAATTTGAAGGCTTTATTAGCGAATATGGTTTGCAGGATGAATTTATCCGTGTGCCGGGTTATTCACGAGTGAATGTAATGTTTGTTTCTCCGTCAGGAATGTTTAAAGTCAATCGCTCAGGCTTCCCTGATTTAAAGCCGGAGCAATACAGCATTCAGGCAATTATTGATAGCTGCCAAAAGGCACATACCTGCATTATGGCAGGCTCAATCCCTAAAGCAATGCCTGAGGATGTATATGCACAGATAATTGAAGCACTCCATTCAGTAGGATCGGCAGCGGTGCTAGATGCTTCTGGGAAGGCATTTGCAGCTGGGCTAGAGGCGATGCCAGATGTGATTAAGCCTAATCGGCAGGAGTGTGCAGAGTATCTTGGCAAAAGCATAAACTCTGAGCATGATGTTTTTGCAGCACTTGAAGCATTGGGAAAGAAGGCCAAGCTTGTTATTCTATCAGATAGCAGCAATGGCTGTTGGTTCTTTGATGCAGAGGGCAGTGGAAACATAGAATTTATGCCAGCTCCTGAGGTTGAAGTTGTTGACACAACAGGTGCAGGAGATGCACTTTTGGCAGAGTTCTCATATAGGTATTTTGGGCTTGCTTCAGGCGAGCGAAAATTGACGGAGGAGCTTATGGCCCACGCTGTTGCTGCTGGCTCTGCAACTTGTACGCTCCCTGGTGCAAGAGCACCTTCTGCCGCATTTGTAGATAATTTAGCAAAGAATTTAATGCTTAAAAAGGAACAATAAAATGAGCTCAAAAATTGATAAATCAAAATTATCAAGACTCTCAGATATACTAAAACGAGATTTTGATGATGGACTAATACCTGGTGCCTCTGTAATCCTAATAAAGGATGGCGAGGAGGTTTTTTATGATGACGTAGGCTATGCTGATATTGAGGAAGGAAAGAAGATTAGCCGCGACACATACTTCCGTATGTATTCACAGACTAAGCCATACACAGGACTAGCTGCTGCAATGTGTGTTGAGAGGGGAATCTTTTCTCCTCGTGAGCCTGTTTATAATTATTTCCCAACCTTTGCAAATAAACAGTATGAGGTTGATGGCTCAGGCGTATTTAAGCCTACACCACGCCCTGTGCTTATTTCGGACCTCCTTAATATGACCTCCGGTATCTCGTATCCAAGCGAATGGGATGAGGCTTCTCGTCAGGCTGGTAAGCTAGTAGAGGATGCACGCAAGGCTCAAAATGAGGGTATTCCTTTTACAACGCGCGAGTTTGTTTCACGTTTAGGTGAAATGCCACTTGCATTTGCTCCAGGTGACCGCTGGGCTTACGGCTATTCTGCCGATGTCACCGGTGGTGTGATTGGGGAGGCAAATGGCTGCACCTTTGGCGAATTTATGAAAAAAGAAATTCTTGAGCCACTTGGGATGACTCATACGGGCTTTGATATGCCAAATTCAGAACGCCACAAGCTTGCAAAGGCTTATCGCCTTTATCCAGAGGGGCTACGCCCTGAGGGAGAGATTGCAGATAGGCATCTAGGTTTAAATGCTTACAAAGAGGGTGAGGTTTTCTTTGAGTCAGGAGGCGCAGGCTTTGTTTCTACTATCGATGACTTGGCTCAATTCTCTAAGTTTATGATTAATCGTGGCAAATTAGGTGATACAAGGCTTATTTCTGAAGCTGGCTTTAATTGGTATACCTCACCACAGCTAACTCCTCATCAGGCACGTACCTTCAACTGGCAGGATTTTCCTGAGCATAACTACGGAAACTTCATTACAACGAAGATGATGAAGGGCTGCTACTCAACACCTGACAATGTTGGAACCTTCGGTTGGGGTGGCTGGCTTGGCACAAACTGCTTTGTTGACCCAGTAGAAAATATGTCTATGGTATTCCTCGTTCAGCGACTATTTGCGGGAGATCCAAAGGTCAAGGTGACCGAGCTTTATTATCGCTTGCGTTCCGCAGCATATTCAGCACTTGTATAATTTATAACGAATGAGGTAATTATGAAGCTAGATGTTAAAAAGTTAAATTTACTTTCAGGATTGATGCGCCGTACCATTGATGAGGGGGAATTACCAGGTGCATCTGTAATGGTAATCAAGGATGGCGAAGAGGTGTTCTTCGATGCTGCTGGCTATGCAGATATTGAGAATGGCGTGAAGATTGATCGCGATACATATTTTCGCCTTTACTCCCAAACAAAGCCTTTTACTGGCTTGGCTGCTGCAATGTGCGTTGACCGAGGAATCTTTTCTCCTCGTGAGCCGGTCTATAATTATTTCCCAACATTTGCAAATAAAAAATGCATAATCAATGGAGAAATACGCCCAGCCCCACGTCCAATTTATATCTCTGATTTGCTCAATATGACATCAGGCATTTCATATCCAGGGAATTACGATGAGCCATCACGCGAAATGATGAAGCTCCTTGATGAGGTTAGAAAGGCACAGGATAGGGGAGAGCGCATAACAACTCGTGAAATCGTTTCTAAGGTTGGTGAATTCCCAACAGCCTTTGCTCCAGGTGATAGGTGGAACTATGGCTTCTCTGCAGATGTTGCAGGTGCAGTAGTGGAGGTGGCAAATGATTGTCGCTATGGCGAATTTTTGCAGAAGGAAATCTTTGACCCTCTTGAGATGAAAACTATTGGCTTCTCTATTCCAGATAAAGAAAGAGGAAAGCTAGCTAAGACATACATCCGCACACAGGAGGGATTGAAGCTCTATGGAGAGCTTGAAAATCGCAATATTGGCATGAATTCCTATAAGGAGGGACTTGTAGATTTTGAATCAGGTGGCGGAGGACTTGTTGGTACAATCGATTCGCTAGGAAAATTCTCCAAGTTCCTTATTGCACGTGGCAGGGTGGGTAATGAGCGCTTGATTTCAAAGTATGGCTTTGACTGGTACACCTCTCCGCAGCTAACAAAGGAGCAGGCTCGTTCCTTTGACTGGGCAGATTGCTTGAATCAGAATTATGGCAATTTCCTCAATATCAAGACAACAATGACAGCTTGCTCAACACCTGACAATGTTGGTACCTTCGGTTGGGGTGGCTGGCTTGGCACAAACTGCTTTGTTGACCCAGTAGAAAATATGTCTATGATTTATCTCGTACAGCGTCAGTATGAGGGTAATCCTAAGGTTCACTATACTGACCTATACTACCGTTTGCGTACGGCGTTGTATTCTGCTTTAGTTTAGTTAAAATAAATAATTATTATAAATTTCAGCCAATAGCTTTTGGTTCTATTCAATGTTTGGTAGGATTTTATATGAATTCTCATAATTTCACAATTCAGCTTCGTTCAGCCAATGGAGAAAAGCTTTGTCTTTCTGCATCAGATGCGTCTGCTATTAACCAAATTGATAATGATGTAATATTCACTGGCTTTGTAGAAGGAATTTCTGTTGTTGCTACAGCTACGCCTGTATCTTCAACGGAAACAGAGTGGAGCATCACTATTGACAATCCATCTGATTATGCTATTGAGTGGGTTGATTATCCTTGTGTTAAGTGTGGAAAGCTAAAGCGCAATGGAGGAGATGCTCAAATCCTTTCCTCCTATAATGAAGGTATTATTATTGAGGACGCCTTTGCGCGTGATACATCATCCCCATTCCCTCAAAAGCAAGTAGAATACCCATCGGAGGGTGCATACTATATGTTCCCTCACATGCTATCGGCTCAGTTTATTGCATACCTCGCTCCTGCTGGTAACATATATCTTGGTGCACATGATCCAGCACGTGGACCAAAATCCATAGACTACCGTGCCACAGAGGAAGGAGTAGAACTTTTTGTTAAAACCTTTACCGGTGTATCGTACGGTGAAAATTATTCGCTCACATATCCAATAATAACAAAAAACTTTGAAGGAGATTGGGAGGACGCTGCCACAATCTATCGCGATTGGTTTGAGGTAAATCTTCCAGCTGGTGCCGTCAAAATTCCTTTGAACTCTCGCTTGCCTGAATGGTATGAGGATTCTCCTTTAATCATAGCATACCCAGTGCGTGGTATCCATGATATGGATGAGATGACCCCTAATGCACTTTTCCCATATATGCAAGCAATGCCAATAGTAGAGGAAATTGCACGCACTACTCAAACTCGCATTATGGTGCTATTGATGCATTGGGAGGGTACTGCACCATGGGCTCCTCCGTATGTGTGGCCGCCTTATGGAGGAGAAGAAAGCTTTAATGAATTTTTAAATAAGCTCCATGAGAAAGGACATCTACTGGGAGTGTATTGCTCAGGCTTTGGCTGGACAGAGCAGTCAAATCTTATTGCAGAATATGCTCGCTCAGCAGAGAAGGAGGGCTTGCTAGATGCAATGTGTGCTGGCCCTGACGGAAAGGTTTTGCTAAGTAAAATATGCACCTTCCAGCGCTCAGGCTACGATATTTGCCCAGCCTCTGAGAAGGGGCGCAAAATATTGCGTGAGGCATATTCTCCGCTTTTCTCATCTGGTGTGGATTATGCACAGATACTTGACCAAAATCATGGTGGAGCACAGTATTTCTGCTATAGCCGCGAGCATGGTCATCCTGCAATGCCCGGTAGCTGGATGACTAAAAACATGCAAGAATTGCTAGGGGAGTGGAATAGCCTTGCTCCATCAATGTTAATGGGATGTGAGTCAGCCGCAGCAGAGCCATTTACCCCAAATCTATTGTTTAGCGACAATCGATTTGAACTAAACTACTACTTTGGCAAACCAGTTCCATTATATTCATTTATTTACCATGAATATTTGAGAAATTTCATGGGTAACCAAGTATCATGTCCATTCCCAGTACGTGATGGCACCCTATGTATGCGTATGGCACATTCCTTTGTAGCAGGCGATGCACTTACAGTAACACTAATGCCAAATGGAGAGCTGATGCCAAATTGGGGATGTCGTGATTTCTCTGCATTACCAGACAAAGCAATGCATCTAGGATTTATTAAGCGACTGATGGAGTTTTATCGTGGACCAGCCAAGCCATATCTATTCTCAGGACGCATGGTAAAGCCATTGCCAGTAGAATGTCCATCAATATCAGTAACGACAATCTTCGGCTACACCCAAGAGCTTCCAGCAGTATTTTCTACTGCCTGGGAATCTGAAGGCAAACAGGCACAAATATTTGTGAACCACACGACAGAAACCATCACTTGCCGATGGAACAATCAAGAAATTACAATCCCAGCCTTATCAGCAGAATTCCGTAATTTTTAATAATGTAGATTGCAAAACTAAATGCACCATTGTGCGACTAAACGCACCAAAAGAGGTGCATTTACTTTTGCAAATTACACATAAAAATATTTAAAGGTGTGTGCTTAACTGGGGTATTGACATCTGTGCCAAAATTTGGTTTACTATCTTGCAAATGGAGGGTTTGGATGCTTGTCGCTTGGTGATGTACAATAACCTCCATGGCTTCAGAAAGCGACCTCGTCTGAAGCTTTTTTCTTACTCTATTTGAGAATGCTGTTGTTACTTCAGTTAAATCAGCTAAAACATTGCCAACTTCGTCAGGTTTTGTAACAATCTCAAATTTGCCATCTATGTATTTATCTCCAATAAAAATCAACTTATCTTGAGCCACATCATTGTCTTTTAATTATACAAAATAGAACGGCTTTTTTTCATTATACAACCGTTCGCTATATCCTTTGAATTCAATAAATTGGCCTTGTGACGTCACCGCATGAAATGCATATTCCTTCTGCTTGGGTGGAATATGCTTTACATCAAGTTACAAATAATCATAAGGATGACAAAGGACAGTATTACAGAGCATTCAACAAGCCAAAAGTTGAAATCGTAAACCCTATAATAGGGCAAATTGTCGCTGAAGACAAAACGGAGATATCTAAAGATGGTAGAATTATATTCTATTCCCAATTAGATGAGAATAGTTATGTAAAAGTAGTCGCAAATCCAACAGAAGAGGGCAACTATAGAGCAGACCTTACTAATGTTTCAAGTGTCTATCAAAAAGGAAAAGTGCCCGCCAAACTGAATCCCCTCGGCGCGGCTGTTGATAGGGATGGTTTAGGAGGGGTCTTCACTTCCAAATCAACAAATGAGACTAGTAAACCAAATTCCGTTGATAATGTCAATACCCAAGAAACAGAACCACTATTCTCTCAACCTGATGCTGCTCGCTTCTCTGTTGCGTCATGGGAAGGTGGCGGGGTCTCGCGTTGCCATCCATCTGTTCCTGCATTGACATGCATAGGACATGAGACTAGAGACACGGACATTAGACCCAAAGACGATTAGACGTTGAACAGACAATAAGACTCTTAGACGATTAGACTTTTTTATTAAATTCCACCGCATATATTGCTTGCAATGCTTCATATGCCGTAGGCATGCTTCATGGTGCTTTGCACCGCTTCATAGCGCTCCGCGCTGCTTCATCTAAATTCGGACACGAATTTAGACCCAATGGCATGCTTCATGGTGCTTTGCATCGCTCGCGTTAGCGACTAACGTTATAATACAAAAAAGGTGTGAGCATCGCTGCCCACACCTTTTTAATTTAATTACTCAATCAGAGTAATTTCTCCGAATGAACCAGGTATCCACATAGGATGGATACCGCCACCCCATATCATCTTACCTGTTGGACCATTAGGTGTGTCACAGTCATATAGACCAATTGACAATCCGAAGCGTGTTCCTAATGCTTGACGTGGTACGCCTGTTTCTGCCCAAGGAATCTTTACCTCGTATGTAGTTGTGTCTCCAACGCGAGAAACAACGATTTCATACATTGATGAGTCTTTAGCTAGCTGACCAGCTGCCAAACCACCAGAGTGCTTTGGATTGCGATAGATTGTGTGCTTACCAGATCCGCCACCAGGTGATGCAGCACTGATGAACCACTCAAATGCACGCATATCTTCACCATCAAGACGATTTAATGGGTGAAGAGCTAACTCAATAGAGTCACACTTTAGTGTGTCATCACCAGTCTTATCTGCAACATGCTTGTCATCCTTCACCTGTATAGCTAGGTATAGATTGTTGTCATCCCAACGTAGATAACCTACACCAGCAAGGCTGTCTTCTGTCCACTTATAGCCCTTCTCTGCGATAATCTGGTTGTCGCAAAGTAGTGGTAGTGGCTCAATAGAATTTACGTTCCAATCGTCTAGTTTACCATCAATCTTGATGTTCTTACCAGCAGGTAGCTTTAGTGCTTCAGACATAAACTCTGTGCCATTGTATTGTGTTACACGGATGTTGTCATAGAAAACTCTACCTTTACCACGACCAACTGGTGTTGGTGAGATAGACTTTGTATTAGCAGCTGTGTCAACAATCTTAGTCATGTATCTCCAACCATCTGTCTTCTGACCAGCAGAGAATACTGCAGGCATGAATAGAGTATATGCCTTGTTGTTTGTGTCAGTAACAGATAGGTTACTACCAGCATCAAAGTGCTCGTTTCTTACCCATGCAGAATATAGGTATTTCTTTCCAGGAACTGGAAGATCTACATTCTGAACAGCATGCTGCCAGCTCTCGCCCTGAAGCTTTAGAGCAGTACCCAAACCAAAGCCTGGAGGTGTAACTGTAATACCATTGCCGCTCCAGTTGTGTGGCTTTTGGCCGATTGTGCCTTCCATGCTGCCGTTCTTGACTAGGTTGCCTAGTGACTTTGGATCTACAGAAACAATAGCGATGCTTGTTGTTGTTCTTACATCAAGATTTGTTCCCTTTACCATTACAACAGCCTTTTCAGCGTTCATAGGTAGTGGAAGAGAGATGCGAGCAGAGTCGCCTGCTTTGATAGTGAATTTCTTTCCAGCGATAGGCTTTCTTGTAGCTGCATCAGCGATAGCGATTTCACCCTTGAATTCACTTGTGAATGGGTTATTAATCTTTATAGATGTTTCTGCTTCACGGCCTGCAATAACCATTGCAGAAACCTGAGGAGTTCCAGCATCCTGACCATCAATCTCTAATGCAGTACGTGCTGCATGCAGATTTAATGGAGCACCATCAACAATAATTGCCATGCCATTTGTTAGCTTGTAAGTTGCTGCTGTAGCAGTAACCTTAACAGGCTTAACTGTACGACCCTGGTAGTCTGTTGCAACTAGGGTAGCAGGGTTAACACCTGGGCAATCCAAAGTCATTAGTGTGTCTTCACGATGTGCAGGTTGAAGAGCTACAATACCCTTGCCATTCTTCTCAAATACATGGACGTAGCCCTTGCTTCCATCTGCATATGTTCCGATAGGACGTGCAGGACCAAGCTTTTCAATTACTGTAGCTACAGAAGCCATAACTGGGCGAGGTGTATTTATGTCAAGCATATATGACCAGTTACCACAAGCATCACCACGACCGCCAAAGTAAATGATCAGTTCGCAGCCTGCAGCAAGCTCTGCTGGCCAATTTGCCATAACGTGACGGCATTGGTTCAAGCTGTTTGTCATAGCAACAAGCTGTGGCATCTTGAATACTGTGTAGCCAGCAGCTGTTTCGTTATCAATAACAGAAACATTTGTGATGCCACGTGCAGCAAGATCGTTCTTTGCTGTGATGATGCTGCCACGGTGTCCATAGTGAACAGGTAGCATATCAATGTGATTTCCTAAACCTGCGCTAAGTAGGTCTAGAAGGAAGTTACGAGGCCACAAACCACCAGCAGACATTGTCTTCATTTCTGGAGCATGCTTGCGTACCTCTTCTGTACCAATACGACAGAAGTCGATATAGTCAGCAACAGGATCCTCAGAAAGATGTCCTGGAACGATTTCGTTTAGCCATTCAAAGCCGAAGATTCTTCCCTTATAGTGCTTAGCAAGGGTAGCTGCTGTCTCACGCCATGCCTCACGATTGAATGGGAATGGCTCATAGCCAGCACCATGGTGGTCTGGGTTTGTAAGTACCCAGTTTGGAGGTCCGATAAGCATAATCCAAGGAAGGATGCCTTCTGCATTGTTGTTATCAACAATTCTGTCTAAACCTTCAAATGTGTAAACACCGCGTTTGTCTTCAAGACCTTTCCAGCCAGTGAAGTGACGGCAGTATGAGAAACCTAGTTTGTATGCGATTCTTGAAAGCTCGCGAGAATAGATGTCTGTAACACCGAAGCGTGAGCGGCCTTCACCGATTGCCTTACGTACGTCAGGAAGATTTGCAATAGTTGATTCACGAACATTGCCATTTTCATCTTCAGCTTCGATTAGGTATACACCAGGAGTTGTTAGTCCGTCAAGTGTAATCAGAACTTCGTTCTCATTACCAAATGTTACTTTCTTAGAGCCGTTCCAAATAACCTCGCCCTCAACATTTGTAGCCTTTAGCTTTAGAGAAAGTGATGAAGCAGGATTTGTGTCGCCTCTTCTAACAGCGATTTTAGGAGCTACACCACCAAATGTTGCACCACCTAGCTCCTTTGACTTGATAGAGAAGATGTCATATGTCTGGATAACGCCAGGACCACCTGCACGTGAATCCCATGGCCAGCCCTTGCCATCTGAATCAATGAAGCGGCAAACGTATAGGGTAGCATTGAAGTCAAATGCCTTTGTAATCTTCTGAGGGAAGCTTAGCTTAGCAACCTTACCTACCTCAGCCTTCTTTGTCTGTGTCCAAAGACCAGGATATGGAACGTGGTGGCGATGCTTGTTGTATACGCCATCAGGATTATCAATCCAAGGACCATAAGGATTTACCTGAAGAGATGTACCGTTGCCCCAGCTGTCAGATGGGTCAATGTAGTACTCTACGATGCAGTCATATTCCTCGCCAACCTTAACAACATTCTTGCTGAAAGAAATCTTCATCCAGCTCTTCTTGAATGTAGCTGTTGCAGGTCTTGTGATACCTGATGTTGCAGGATTTGAGAAATCAAACTTTGTTTTTGGACCATTTGCGTTGCTAATACGATTCTCAAAGCTGCCATTCTTAGAGTAGAATACATAGCCATAGAAGTGATCCATTGTCTGGTTTACCTTGAACTCACTTTTGAAGACATATGTATTCTTACCAGCCTCAACAGTCTGGGCAGGATTCCAACCAACTGTTCCACCCCAGCCATCGCGCTTCATCCAGTGGAAATCGCAACTTAGCTTCATGCCAGGCTTAACCTTGTCACCCTTAAGTGTAACCTTTACAATACCAGGCTGTCCTGGCTCAATAGATTCAGCAGCTTCAATTGTGCACCAATCAAATTCGTTTTTAACTGTTTTGCCCTTGAATTCAGCTGATTTTGATGGAGCAGGTGCGGCAGCAGCAGGCTTATTTCCTGCAATGCGAAACTTGTTGCCGTATGCATTTCCAATCTTGTCAGCGAAGTTGCCATTCTTTGAATAAAATAGATATGGAGCGATATGATCCATTGACTCATTATAATTAAAGCCAGATGTGAAGGTGTATTCTGTTACGCCAGCTTTAACTGTTTGGTTATGTGTAAAGCCAGTAACACCACCCCAACCATCTTTCTTCATCCAATGGAAGTCGCAGTTGATTTTCATGCCAGGCTTAACTTTTTCTGGCTTGATTTTAATTTTAACAACAAGCTGTTCACCAGGCTTGATGCTTTCATTATTGGTGATTGTGCACCAATCATGCTCAACAACAGCAGCTCTTGCAGCTACAGCTGTTGAGAATATTATTGCAGTTGCTACTAGCAGCTGACTTATTTTTGATAATATTTTCATTGTTTTTCCTTGTTTTACAATTCCTATCGCAATTTGCAAGAGGAATTGCTGTTAGTTTTATTTATTAAATTGTTTTGTTGAAGTGCGAACAACTAGCTTTGGCTCAAATGTTGTGCTTTCAATTTCCATTTTAGGGTTGTTTATGAGCTTAAGTATTGCATTTGCTGCCCACATGGCTCTGTCATAAGTTCTACCAGAGATAGATGTGAGAGGAATTATGCCATATCGAGCAAAAGGGGAGTCATCCACACCAACAACCTTTACATCTTCTGGAATTTTTTTTCCAAGAGCCAGCAATGTTTTCATTGCCGTAATTCCTTGTAGGTCTGAATTACAAATAATTCCATCAAATTCGCAATTGTTTTGGTAAAGCTTTTTGATATGAGCTGGAATATTGTCAGGGGTATAGCTTTTATCTTCTATGATAATTGCTTCTTCAATAGGCTTTTGGGCTTCCTTAAATGCTTCTACATAGCCTTCAAAGCGTGGCAGCATACCAGAATTCTTAAATAGTAGAATTTTTTTGCAGCCAATGCTTAGAAGATGCTTTGCAGCAATATAGCCTACGCCTTTTTGTGAGATGTCTGCAAATGTAATGCCATTATTAAGATCAGTGAATGAAACAGTTGGTATGCCATCTGATTTCAGTTTGTTGATGTAGAAGTCTGAACCAATAATGCTGCTATAGGCTCTGTTGATTATGATTCCATCAACATCTTCTAAGGATTTAATCTGGTTAATAAATTCTGTTTCATTAGAGAAGAATAGCCAACGTAAATGAAAATGTGTGCTATTTATAACACTGGTAATGCCATCGATTATGCTGACAACATTTTCGCTACCTGGCTGGCCATCGTGACGATATATAACAACGCCGATTGTATTGGAGCTGCCACGACGCAGGGCAGAGGCTATAGGATTAGATTTATAGCCAAGTTTTAGTGCTCGGTCTTTAATTTCAAGTCCAAGATCAAGACTTACAGAGCTTTTGCCCATGCGACCAGACAATACTTTAGAAACAAGGGATGTAGAGCAACCTACGTCCTTTGCAATCATTTTAAGTGTGACTTTAGATCTTTTTTTCGTCATTGTTTTTATTTTTAATACTATAGTATTATTGATTTAAATCTATTATTAAATTATCAAAAAAAATGCTATGCAGTCAATAAAATTGTCAAACGTTTGATAAAGTTTGACAAAATCGTGGCTTATGAGCGAAAAAAGGGTATAGGATTGCGCAGGATTGCGCAGGTGCTGAGTGTGCGTGATGCGAGTGTGGTGGCTAAAAGTGCGAAGTTTTTTGACAGGATTGACTATAATTTTGTTTAGATTTGTGCGGATGCTGTGTGCGCGTGGTAGGCGTGATTCAATTATCTCGGAGCAGCCAGGCGTCGTCCTGGCTGTGCACCAAGATGATTTCGCAGGATTAACGTGTATTGGCTATCGTTTTCCTCTGGGGTGTAGGACGTCCCCGTCCTACACGGTAACTGGGCTGTAAGACGCCCCCGTCTTACAGAATAACTGGGAGGCATGGCGTCCTCGCCTTGCACAGAGCTTTAACGCTTACGCGAGTGCGTTGCACCAGTGCCTCTTTTTAGTACGCCATGAAAAATATAATGCATTTTGCTGGCACGTTATGAATGGGCAGGAGGAGCACTGAACGATAGAGAAGCGCACCTCCTGCAACCGAAGAATAAAAATTTTATTTCAAATATTTAAAGGCAATTTTTTTATTTATCTAAAATAAACTGATTCAGAAAAACAAAACAGGTGCGAGAGGAGTAATCCACGCGCACCTGCTTTTGCTTTACACCTGTAGTGTTAAATAAGAATGATTACTTGCAAAGCTGTAATGAAAGCTTACCAGATTTTGGTAGAACATTGTACTTTGCTACACCATTAACGATAGGTACTGCTGTTGTGTAGTTCTCTTGATAGATGCGTAGACCTTTCCACTCACCCTCAGGAGTTGTTGTTACAAGTGTAAGAGGAACATCGTATGACTCTGGGTCTGTTGTAACAGTTAGCTCAAGTGAAGCCTGTCCCTTCTCATTAAAGTCAGCTACAACTTCAACCTTAGCTGTGTCGCGCTCAGCAATGTACTTCTGAACATTGATTGCAGCATCTGTCCAAAGTGTTCCCTCTAGCTTACGGCGAACAAGCTCCTTACATAGCTTCTCATGTTCGCCAGCATCAAAGTAGAACCAATCTCCACCAATTCCGTGGAAAATAACTGTATCATAAATACCATGCTTTTCAATTGCATCCAAAATAGGAATAAAGTCTTCTGCTGTCTTTAGAGGACGGCTTCCAACATTCTCTTTGCCAAACTTGTTTACAGTCTGACGCTTGATTGATGGGATTTTCTCAAAAATTTCTTTTTCCTGCTCTGGTGTGATTTTCCAATCAACAGCACCTGGCTGAGCAAAAGAAATAAGAGCTTTAGGACCTAAACCAAGGCCTTCACGAATAACCTTGTCATTATCGCCAATCTCTTTCATTGCGCTCTCAATATCTTTTACACCAGCATGATTATATGTGTGGTTGCCTAAAAAGATTACCTTGTTGTCTGCCAATGAGCACCATTCTTTAATAGTTTGTGGCTTGTGTGCAATCCAACCAATGCAAAGATAGAATGTTCCTGGTACATCATACTTTTTTAGAGTTGTGGTTGCAAATGTCATTGCACTATAGCAACCATCATCGTAAAACATAGAAAATGCACCTTTTGCATCACCCTGCCATTTAGCAACAGTAGTTCCGCCAAAAGCAATTGAAGCTGTTAGAGTTGTTATAGCCAAAGTACTAAGTATTTTTTTCATAAGTTGTTTCCATTCTTTTTTTGTTTGATTAAATTAAATTAAATGTTAGTTGTCTGTGTTGCTGCGAAGTACAGATACGAATGCTTCCTGTGGAACATTTACTGTGCCACATTGTTTCATACGCTTCTTACCTTCCTTCTGCTTGTTCAAGAGCTTTTGCTTACGAGTAACGTCACCACCATATAGCTTAGCAGTAACGTCCTTACGGAATGGGCGAATATCCTCACGAGCAATAATTGTTCTGCCAATTGCTGCCTGAACAGGAATCTTAAACATATGAGGAGGAATTGAGTCCTTTAGTGCTGCACATATTTGCTTACCACGAGCCACTGCACGATCTTTGTGAACCATGCAAGAGAAAGCATCAACAACATCACCATTTAGAAGAATATCCATCTTCACAATGTTACTCTGCTGATAACCATAGTGATCGTAGTCCATTGAAGCATAGCCATGTGAGACACTCTTTAGCGTATCGTTAAAATCAATTAGGATTTCGTTAAGAGGAAGTATGCATGTTAAAATAACGCGTACACCATCCAAACTGTCTGTCTTTTCAACAATACCACGATGCTCCATTACAACGCGCATAATATCGCCAATATAATCAGATGGCGTAATGATTGTAGCCTTAATCATTGGCTCTTCAATAAATTCAATACGTGTAGGATCAGGCATGCGAGTAGGGTTGTCAATTTCCTCAACCTTGCCATCGCTATAGTGAATCTTGTAAACAACGGCTGGGTTTGTTGAAATAATATCGCAATCAAATTCGCGGCGTAGACGCTCCTGAACGATTTCCATGTGAAGCAGACCTAGGAAACCGCAACGGAAGCCAAAGCCAAGTGCAACAGATGACTCTGGATGATATGTAAATGCAGCATCATTAAGCTGAAGCTTTTCAAGAGATGTCTTTATCTTTTCATATTCGTCTGTTGAGATAGGATAAAGACCGCTGAATACCATTGGATGAATTTCTCTGAAGCCAGGCAATGGGTCATCTGCAGGACGATTTCTAAGTGTGATTGTATCACCAATCTGCACCTCTTTCGGATCTTTGATAGTGCCAACGATGTAGCCTACCTTACCAGCAGTCAACTCGCCACAAGGAGTCATTTGAGGTGAGAAAATACCTACTTCTTTTACCTGTGTTGTCAGGCCTGTTCCCATGAACTGGATGTAATCGCCATCCTTGATAGAGCCATCAACAATACGAATATATGTGATTACGCCACGATATACATCGTACACACTATCAAAAATAATAGCACGAAGCGGACCATCAATATTTTCTGACTTTGGAGGAGGACATAGAGCAATAATTTGCTCCATAAGCTCTGGCACACCAACACCTGTCTTTGAGGAAACCAATCCACATGTGTCCATTGGAATAGCAAGTGCTTCTTCAACCTGACGCTTACAGCCATCAACATCAGCACTTGGAAGATCAACTTTGTTTAGTACAGGAATAATCTCAAGATTGTTGTCTACAGCAAGATATGTATTTGCCACAGTTTGTGCTTGCACACCTTGAGCAGCATCAACAAGAAGAATTGCTGCCTCACAAGCTGCCATTGAACGAGATACTTCGTATGTGAAGTCTACGTGTCCCGGAGTATCAATAAGATTTAGCAAATATGTTTCGCCATCCTTTGCTTTATAGTTCATTGATACAGGATGTGATTTAATCGTGATACCACGCTCGCGTTCAAGATCCATTGAGTCAAGCAGTTGGTCATGAAATACACGCTCGTCTACAGACTCGGTAAGCTGCATAATGCGGTCTGCGAGTGTAGACTTACCATGATCGATGTGTGCGATGATGCAAAAATTTCTGATTTTAGATAACATAACTATTGTGCTTTAGAGTCGGTTCGTTGTGAATACTATTGTTATTTTTGTTCAATTAGCTGTCTAAAGAGAGTAATTTCAGCAGCCATATCTTGTTGAGAAAATAGAGCAGTGCCAGCTACAAATTCATTTGCACCAGCTTGAGCGCATTGTGAAATTGTATTTCTATCTACGCCACCATCAACCATGATGTTGAGCTTATCAAAGCCATTTGCATTTGCATAGTCGCGTAGCTTTCTAATCTCTGGAAGAGGTTCTGGCTTAAATTTTTGACCGCCATAACCAGGAAATACTGTCATATACATAATCTCATCAACAAGCTCCAAATAAGGAATTACTGCAGTATGTGGGGTTAATGGATTAAGTACAAGAGCCGGAGAAACACCAAGGCTGCGTATATGTTGAAGTGTTTGCTTGATGTTGCAAGATGACTCTACATGGATTTGAATAGTAGTTGCTCCTGCATTAGCAAATGGTTCTATAAATAGGTCTGGTCTTGAAAGCATCAGGTGTACATTAAGAGGAAGCTTTGTTGTTTTTTTGCAAAGCTTTACAATGGCGGGACCAAAGCTGATGTTAGGAACAAAAGTGCCGTCCATAATGTCAAGATGGATAGCATCAGCACCAGCATTTTCTGCGCGTAAAATTTCGTTTGTCAGCTGGCCAAAATCAGCCGCTAAAAGAGATGGTAATATTATTGATTGCATATACCTTATATTATCGCATAAATCATGCTCAAAAACAAGGAGCAAATATCCAAATTAGAAAAGCGTGAGATTTTTGATAGGATTTACGTGTATTGGCTGGCGCGAGTGTGGTGGCTAGAAGTGCGAAAAAAGGTACAGGATTACGGGATTGCACAGGATGATGTGCGGATGCTGTGTGAGTGTGGTGGCTAGGTGCTGTGTGCGCGTGATGCATGATTCAATTATCTCGGAGCAGCCAGGCGTCGTCCTGGCTGTGCACCAAGATGATTTCTCAGGATTTACGTGTATTGGCTGGCGCGAGTGTGGTGCGAGCGTGGTGGCTAGAAGTGCGAAGGGAAGGGACGCAGAGAGCGCAAAGGACGCTGGGGTGCGCTGAGCTCGTGTGATGGCGTGCGTGGTGGTTCTGGAAGATACGCCAGCGCTTGTTGTTGGAGGCTAGGACGACGGCTAGCCGCTCCGAGATAACGCCAACTGCCAATCGCTAGCGTGTACGGCCCTCAAGATAATAGAGTATGGGAGCGTACGCAGGATTAGTGAATAGATAATAGTGAATAACGAATAATTAAGGTAAAAATATTTAAAGGTGTGTGCTTAACTGGGGTGTAGGACGTCCCCGTCCTACACGGTAACTGGGCTGTAAGACGTCCCCGTCTTACAGAATAACTGGGCGGCATGGCGTCCTCGCCTTGCTGAAACTTTAAATAATCTCACCGCATATATTGCTTGCAATGCTTCATATGCCGGAGGCATGCTTCATGGTGCTTTGCGCTGCTTCATCTAAATTTGGATACGAATTTAGGTTTAAACTTGAGAGCAACAAATTTACTAATTTAAAATAAACTATGCTCTTAGTGTGAAAGTTATTCGCATTTTGGCTATTTTACTGCTATTTTTTAGGATTATTTATCAAATGTATGGAATTATTTTCCTTATTGTTGTATAATTTTACAAAATTATTCAATTATTATTTTGTTAAGGAATGTCTATATGAAAGCTCTTTTAATCAAAAATGCAACTTTAATTTCTCCAGATTTACGTATTGATGGTGCTTCAATCCTTGTAGAGGATGGTAAAATAGCAGCAATTTACTCAGGTAATGACCCAATCCCTGAGACAGATATTGTTTATGATGCAGAAGGTAAGTATGTGCTTCCTGGCTTTATAGATATCCATACACATGGTGCTGCTGGTGCCGATGTTACTGATGAGTCCCCAGATGCAATCTATACAGTTGCAAAGGCAAAGCTTGCTGAGGGTTGCACTTCTTTTGCTCCTACCACACTTACTCTTCCTGAAGAAACTCTTGCAAAGAGCATGGAATATGTGGCAGAGTATGCAAAAACATCTGAGTATTCTACAGCAATCGGTGTTCATCTTGAAGGTCCATATATCAATCCTTCTTGCTTGGGTGCTCAAAATCCTGCTTATGTTCGCAGCCCTGATATTGATGAGGTAATGCGCTTGAATTCTGTTTTTAAAGTAACTCAAGTATCATTTGCTGCAGAAGTAGAGGGTGGCAGCGAATTTGCAGATGCTTGTATCGAAAAAGGCATTGTTCCTTCATGTGGTCACTCAAAGGCTACTTATGCAGAGTTTGCTGCAGCAAATAAGCGTGGTCTACGCCATTTAACACATTTCTGTAATCAGATGACACCTCTTCACCACCGTGATATTGGTTTGGTTGGTGCAGGCTTCTTGCATGATGATGTAATGATTGAAATGATTTGCGATAAGATTCACCTTTGCCCAGAGATGATTCGCCTTGCATTTGCTAAAAAACCTTTGAATAAGATTGCTCTTATTACCGACTCAATGCGCGCAAGCCATCTTCCTGATGGTCCTTCATCTCTTGGTGGCTTGGATGTTATTGTTAAGGATGGTCAGGCACGCCTTGCTTCAAATGGTGCTCTTGCCGGTTCTGTGCTGAAGATGAATATGGCACTAAAGAATGTCGTTGAGGTTACAGGTTTGCCAATTGAACGCGTTGTTCGCACAACAGCTCATAATCAGGCAGAGGAGCTAGGTCTTGGCGATGTTCTAGGTAAGCTTGAGCCAGGCTATCAAGCAGATATTGTTGTGCTTGATAAGGAAAGCTTTGATGTAGAGCGCGTTTATATCAAAGGTGTTTGCAAAAAGTGTAATTGCTAATGTAGCTTACACACTCGTAAGCTAAGAAGAAAATGAATTTTTCGCTAGCAGCCCCATATAAGCCATCAGGAGATCAGCCGGATGCTATTGCAAGAATTTGCGATGGCTTTCGTAAGGGAATGAATTTCCAAACTCTTGAGGGTGTAACAGGCTCAGGTAAGACCTTTACCATGGCTAATGTCATTAAGGAAATGGGGCTGCCAACGCTTGTTATTTCTCACAATAAAACACTCGCATCTCAGCTTTTTGGTGAACTGAAGGCATTCTTTCCTAAAAATGCGGTGGAGTATTTTGTCAGTTACTACGATTATTATCAGCCTGAGGCTTATATTCCACAGACTGATACTTATATCGCGAAGGACGCTGCCACAAATGATGGAATTGAGCGATTTCGTCTTTCCGCCACAAATTCGCTTTTAACACGCGATGATGTAATTGTTGTGGCTTCAGTTTCTTGCATATATGGTTTAGGCTCACCTGATGATTATATGCTTATGGTGCTTGATGTTGCAGTGGGGCAGGAGCTTGACCGTGATGCAATGCTTTCGCGGCTTGTAGAAATGCAATATAAGCGTAATGATATTGAGGCAGCGCCTGGCAATTTCCGTGTGCGTGGCGATGTCGTAGATATTTTCCTATCCTATGAGAGCGATGTCGGTGTACGCATTTCATTTTGGGGCGATGAGGTAGAGGAACTTTCAGAAATTGATGCTACTACCGGTAAAGCAATTAAACGCATGGAGCGTGTAATTATTTCTCCTGCAAAGCACTTTGTTATGCCACATGAAAAATTGGAGGCATCGCTGGAAAATATTCAGGCAGAGTTAGAGCAACGCGTCGCTTGGTTTGAGCGTCACGGAAAGCTTCTTGAGGCTCAGCGTTTATCTCAGCGAACAAAGTATGATATTGAGATGTTCCGAGAAATTGGTTATTGCCAAGGGATTGAAAATTATTCTCGCCATTTAACAGGACGCCCAGAAGGAACTCCTGGAGAGTGCCTGATCGATTATTTCCAAGGTGAGTTTCTTACAATAATTGATGAGTCACACGTTACTGTACCTCAGGTACGTGGAATGTATAATGGCGACAGAGCAAGAAAAACCGTCCTTGTTGAGCATGGCTTCCGCTTGCCTTCAGCATTGGATAATCGCCCATTGAATTTTGATGAATTTTCCTCTAAGCTAGGAAAGATTTTATATGTATCGGCAACGCCTGCACAATATGAATTGGCTCGCTCTGAGCAGGTTGTTGAGCAGATAATTCGCCCAACTGGCTTGCTTGATCCACTTGTGGAGCTGCGCCCACTAGCCACACAGATTGATGATCTTATGGAGGAAGTGCGTGCTTGCTCCGAGCGTGGAGATCGCGTGTTGGCGACTACGCTGACAAAGCGTACGGCAGAAGATTTGTCGCAATATTTGCGGGATGCAGGACTTCGCGTGGAATATCTTCATTCAGATATAGACGCATTTGAGCGCGTAGATATTCTCACACGCTTGAGAAAGGGTGAGTTTGATTGCTTGATAGGCATCAATCTGCTTCGTGAAGGTTTGGATTTGCCTGAGGTTTCGCTTGTGGCTGTGTTAGATGCAGATAAAGAGGGATTCCTGCGCAGTACTACTTCGTTAGTGCAGACTGCCGGACGTGCAGCGCGTCATGTAAATGGACGTGTAATTCTATATGCGGATAATATTACAGATTCTATTCGCCATATGATGAATATTACACAACGCCGACGCGCTGCTCAAGAGGCTTATAATAAAGAGCATGGTATTGTTCCTCGCAGTGCTTCTCGTGCACTTAATGAGGATGTTGCTGCAAAAACATTTGCCGCAGCTGATATTTCCTCTAGTGTTATGAACGAAGATTTGGTAGAATATGACCTAACAACAAAGCTTGAGCGATTGCAACG
>JAFPBK010000141.1 GCA_017424105.1 Kiritimatiellia bacterium
ATTTTAAATCCATGCTTTAAAAAGCCTGGATAACCTAGCAGTGCGGAGCCAAGACGCCCTACACCTACCAGAATTGCATTCATCTCTAAATTCCAGCCCAACAAACGCTGAATCGCAAGAATCAATGCATTTACAGGGAATCCAATGCGAGGCTTACCACTGACACCAGTACCTGCTAAATCCTTACGTACAACGATTGGATCTATCATTAACTGGTGTGCAATAACTGCGGCAGATGCAAAGGATTCACCCTTTTCTTGCATCTGACGCAACAGGCGCAAGTACTGAGGTAATCGCTTAATTGTGCGATTACTAAAGTCTTGCGCTATTTGTATGGATCCTGAGGCTGCATTCGCAGCCTTAGGATGCTTCGCTTTTCTTCCCATATTAGAAAGAGTTCCTAATTAAAGTGCGAGATAATTATACGCGCTTAAATAGGGCACATGCATTATGGCCACCAAAGCCTAGTGAGTTATTCAAGCAGAAATCAATCTTTCTCTCACGAGCTGCATTTGGTGTGTAATCCAAGTCACAATCAGGATCTGGGTTCTGATAGTTGATTGTTGGAGGAATTACGCCATTCTTAACTGCAAGTGCGCAAACAACTGACTCAATAGCACCAGCTGCACCAAGCATATGACCTGTCATAGACTTAGATGAAGAAACAGATACCTTGCGAGCATTATCCTCGCCAAGAGCCTTCTTGATTGCTGCTGTCTCAATGCGATCGTTCATAGGTGTTGAAGTACCATGAGCGTTAACATAGCCAATCTGATCTGGGTTTACACCAGCAGACTCCATAGAGAATATCATTGCCTGTGCGCCACCTTCGCCGCCCTCAGCTGGAGCAGTCATGTGATATGCATCGCAAGTAGCACCAAAGCCACCAACCTCAGCATAAATCTTAGCACCACGCTTAACAGCATGCTCATACTCCTCTAGAACTAGAACAGCAGCACCCTCACCCATGATGAAACCGTTACGCTCCTTATCAAATGGGCGGCAAGCATGTGCAGGGTCATCATTTGTTGTTGAAAGAGCATGCATTGCAGCAAAGCCAGCAATAGAGATTGGGCTAACAGCTGCCTCAGCACCACCAGCTAGCATTACATCTGCATCACCATACTTGATTGCCTTCATTGCATCACCGATGCTGTGTAGACCAGATGCGCAAGCAGAAACTACTGCATAGTTAGGACCCTTTAGGCCATGCTCAATTGCTACCATACCAGAAGCAATGTTTACGATAATCTGAGGAATGCAGAATGGAGAAACACGGCGTGCACCACGCTCTGCAAGTACCAAAACTTCCTTCTCTGTTGTTGAAATACCACCAACACCTGAAGAAACGATACAACCACAGCGCCATGGATTCTCTTCAGAGAAATTGATGCCGCTGTCTTGAACAGCCATACGAGAAGCTGCGATTGCATAGTGAGTATATGGGTCCATACGACGCTGCTGCTTTGGATCAATAAAAGCATTAACATCAAATTCCTTTACCTCAGCAGCAATCTTAACAGGATACTCTGTAGCATCGAACTTTGTAATTGTGCCAATGCCATTTGTTCCTTCTACTAGGCGATTCCAAAATGTATTCAAATCACAGCCTAGAGGTGATACAACACCCATACCAGTAATTACTACACGTTTCATTATTTTATCTTCCTTAAAAGCGTTATTATATTTTGTGGTTGTTTTTTTGCCCAGCACCACGATTAATCCGGGAAAGCGAAAATGGAGGCAGAGTCCAATAAAGTACTCTGCTCCAATAATAAGAATTACCTAGCAATAGGTAATAGCTAGTAAGCTAAAATTATAGCTCGTCAGCTACGCCCTTAGACTTTAGGTACTCAACGATTGCGCCGAGGCTCTTTAGATTTGCTGTATCCTCTTCTGGGATAGAGCCATCGATCATGCTACCGAACTCGTCCTCAATCTTCATTACTAGCTCAGCTAGGTCTAGAGAGTCTGCACCAAGATCGTTGTTGAAATCTGCTGCAGGAGTTACTTCCTCTGCGCCACGGTTTAGAGTTTCGCAGATAATTGTCTTTACTTTTTCTTCTAGTGTCATGGTAAGTTGTCCTTGACTTGTTAGTTGTTATTGTTAGTTGCGAATTTACGCATTAGCGCAAAAATTCAGCGAAAATTGATTTGTATTTATTATGGCATTAGCATACCGCCGTTAACACTGATAACCTGACCAGTGACATAAGCAGCAGCATCGCTAGCTAGGAATGCTACTGCATTAGCAACATCCTCTACCTCACCAAACTTGCCCATTGGAATTGCTGAAAGCATACGATTCTTAACATCTTCTGTTAGAACATCTGTCATCTTTGACTTGATGAAGCCTGGAGCAACAGCGTTTACGCGAACACCGCGAGCACCTAGCTCACGTGCAGCAGACTTTGTAAGTGCTACAAGACCACCTTTAGATGCTGAGTAGTTGCACTGACCTGCATTACCCATCAGACCTACTACAGATGCGATATTAACGATAGAACCCTTGCGAGCACGTAGCATATGACGTGAAACTGCCTTTGTCATTAAGAATGCACCCTTGAGGTTGATATCTAGAACAGAATCCCAATCCTCTTCTGTCATACGCATTAGTAGACCATCGCGTGTGATACCTGCATTGTTTACGCAAATATCAATTGCACCAAACTGCTTAATGATTGCTTCTACACCAGCGTCAATGCTTGCACCTTCTGCAACATTGATTTCCATAGCTACTGCATTTGCACCTAAAGCCTTAACTGCCTCAACAGTCTCCTCGCACCACTCTGCCTTAACATCGCATACAACGATATTCTCTACGCCATCTTTAGCAAGCTTCTCGCAGATTGCTCTGCCAATACCACGTGCAGAACCTGTAACAATTGCTGTACTCATTTTCAAATACCTTTCAAAATAGTTTTATTATACTTAATAATTATAGTGCTTCAGCTGTTGCTGTTACCTGAGCTGCTGTACCAACATTGAATAGAGCTGCTGCTGGAGCAATACGCTTAATCATACCTGTTAATACGCGGCCTGGTCCAAACTCAACAAACTTTGTTGCGCCATCTGCTGCCAAAGCCTCAATGTTCTGCTGCCAGCGAACGCTGCCACAAATCTGCTGAAGCATTGCCTGCTTGATCTCATAAGCTGTGCCATGATATTTACCTGTAAAGTTTGACATAACAGGAACAACTGGTGCATTGATATTTGCTGATGCAAGAACATCAGCTAGCTTCTCTGCTGCTGGAGCCATAAACTTTGAGTGATATGCACCTGCTACCTGAAGAACCATTGCACGAGCACCCTTTGTAGCTGCAAGAGCTTCTGCAGCTGCAACCTGCTCCTTTGTTCCAGAAATAACAGTCTGCTCTGCAGTATTGTAGTTAGAAACCTGGCAACCAGTTTCTGCTGCAATTTCCTCAGCAACTGCTGCTGGAACGCGTAGAATTGAAACCATGCCTGATGGCTCTAGCTCACAAGCAGCCTGCATATAACGGCCACGTGCCTCTAGTAGCTTAACTGTATCTGCAAAAGATACTGCACCTGCTGCCCAAAGAGCTGTCCACTCACCAAGGCTTAGACCAGCCATTGCATCAAAGCTAACCTCTGGTTTAATCTTCTTCAATGCTGTATAGCAAGCAGCACTCATTACAAAAATAGCTGGCTGACAAATATTTGTCTTTGTTAGCTCCTCTGCTGGACCTTCAAAGCAGATATCTGATAGCTTAAAACCTAGAATATCATCTGCCTCAGCAAACAATGCAGCGCACTCTGGATGCTCTGCTGCCAAATCCTTACCCATACCAGGTGCCTGTGCACCCTGACCTGCAAATACTGCTACTTTCTTATCCATAATTTGTCTTTATATTCTGTTAAACCCTATAATCGGTAAAAAATTATCTATTTATGATACTATATTTTTGAGGTAAATGGAAGCACAAATTCAAAAAAAAATCACATTTTTTTGAATTTTATGATTTGTGTAACAAACCTAAATTCAGCAAGTGGTTATCTTAAAACTTGTTAATGGTTTTAACTTCACCTTTTCTTGTTAATTATAATATCATTAAATGGATATACTTTTTTACCTATTTTTGAAAGAAAAAATGTTAAAATTTGTGTAACAATTTTTAATAAAAACTGCCCTATAGAATTATTAATTTATTCGTTAATAAACTACATTTTTGATGGCTAATTTATGATATTTTGCGGAGCTGGGTTTGCAAGCCACTGTGAGATTGCAGAGCGAAGAATTGCTGGCTGAAATCCAGGTGTGGCAAGGTCTGAAAGTGGTGCCCACAAGAATTCAATCCAGCTCTCTTTGCTTGGTACTGCTGGCGGTTCTTCCAAGTCCGCCCACTCTGCCACACGTAATTCATAGCATAGATTTATTTCATCTATGCGATCCTCTCCTTCGCCATAACTAAACTCTGCCACACCTAAAAAGCGTACAATCTCAGCAGTAACACCAAGCTCTTCAATCAGCTCGCGTAATACTGCTTGCGCACCTGTCTCTCCTGGATCAATATGCCCACCAGGAAGATAGCTTCGTGCCTTGCCTACTGGCTTACAAAGTAATATCTTATCGTTATGACATATAATTCCACGAGCTATTACCTCGTGGGTTAATTCTTTTGTTTGCATAGATTTATTCTCCATCAGGATATTTTTCCGTATATGACACACCCTATTTCTTCGCTAAATTGCTATTTAGACTTCTTTCTGGTCAGGTGAGAAAATCGCTCTACTGGTTACTTCTGACAGCACTTTCATCTGAGAAATTGCTACCTTGTTTAATTTAAGCAACCGTTCTGATCTTTTGCACTTAAGCGATAACTATTGAGCCCAGCCTGACTTTTAATTATGTCGAATTCGGCACAATTAAAATTGGGATTGTAAACTTTTTCCCATATTCCCAGAAATTCGATGGTATTGCGGTTACGCAGCCAGTTGGAGAAAAAATACTCTCCATCTTTCGCTTTGAGCATATCCGTAAGAGAAATATAATCCTCTTCATTGATTTTCAAAGTGCGGATTTCAATCGTATTTACAAATATTTTTGCCATAGAATCTTCTCCTAAATGTAATTTACACCAGAACTTCCGACACATCAATTTCCCATGACATCAGCTTTGGAAGCAAGGCGTCACGCAACTGAGTAACTTGTTGAATTTCTTTCATCAATTTTTCTTTCATATTGTTTCTCCTGATTTAGAATGGTTAAGGTAAACTTTACAAATTATATCAGGATACTCCGCTAAATTGCTATTTAGATTTCCTTCTGGTCGGGTTCAAGCGTTGAATCGTCACTTTCATAATAATAAGAGTAATCAATGCCCTTCATGAACATTTCACGGTCATTGATTTTTCGAGTCAACGCCGGCTCAAGGAGTGCTTTTAAGTCGCTACTGTCTATAACGCTTTTCCGCATTGCGTCAAGATAAGCATTTTTATTGACTTTGCTCCAGTCAATGCACTTTTTAAGAGTGCGTTTCAACATCAGATCCAGCCAGATACGGGTGCTTCTGCCGTTACCCTCCATAAATGGATGTGCCACATTCATTTCAACATACTTATTGATTATTTCATCAAAGGTGGTTTCAGGCATATTTTCAATATTTGGCAGAATTGTGGAGAAATACAGAGCATTTGCAAAAGTAAAGCCGCCTTTACTGATGTTTTTATCTCGAATTTGTCCGGCAAAATCATAAAGTCCACCAAAGAGGTAAGCGTGAATCTGTTGCAGACATTTTACGGTGCCAGGTTCCAAACTGGCAAGCAGTCCGCTTTCAAAAAGAGCATAAGCTTTGGTACGACTCTTGCCATCAATGGTATCGTCACTGTAAGTAAACCACTTGATAAATTGAACCGCATAACGGCTAGGGATATGAGCAACAAGCACAAGAATATCTTGTTGCGAGAAACAATCTGTAAGATA
>JAFPBK010000014.1 GCA_017424105.1 Kiritimatiellia bacterium
GTGAATAGTGAATAACGAATAGATGAGGTAAAAATATTTAAAGTGTGTGCTTAACTGGGGTGTAGGACGTCCTCGTCCTACACAATAACTGGGCTGTAAGACGTCCCCGTCTTACAGAATAACTGGGCGGCATGGCGTCCTCGCCTTGCTGAAACATAAAATAATCCTACCTTATATATTGCTTCGCAATGCTTCATATGCCGTAGGCATGCTTCATGGTGCTTGCACCGCTTCATAGCGCAAAGCGCTGCTTCATCTAAATTCGGATACGAATTTAGGCTATTCTCCTCGCCTTGCTGAAACATAAAATAATCATAAACTCCATACTTCCCTTAATTATTTAATTTAGCCACTACGCTTTCACCAACTATCGCATTTCTAAGTCAATAGCAAGCTCTTGAAAATCAATAATCTCTATGATACTATAAACTTAAATTGATTAAATTCGAAAAATATAAATTTTAACGATAAGAGTCAACCATGAAAAACCGCTATTTTCTTACTACAATACTTGCAATAATGGCTATCCCTACATTTGCCGCAAGACTAAACGTTTGTAACATTTTTCAATCAAATTCAGTACTGCAACGAGATAAGATTCTCCCAATTTGGGGAACTGCAACACCGGGCGACTCTGTAACTATCACAATCTCTAACACCGTCAGTGGTGCAACTCAAATCCAAACTACAATTGTAAATTCTGCTGGCGAATGGAATACAAACTTCCCTTCTCATAAAGTATCAACAGATGAACATACAATTCATATACAGGCTTTTCGCGATACAAATGGAGAGCTTAAACAAATAGATAATTTAACAAAAACAAATCTTGTCTATGGAGATATATGGATTTGCTCTGGTCAGTCCAATATGGATATGAGTTATGGATGGGGGCTTGTTGAAGGAAAAGAAATCATTGAACAATATAATGACAAATTCCTTCGTATGGCGACTATGCACAGACACGGCAGTTACCAACCAGATAAACGCGTTTTTGCAAATTGGAATTGTGCTACACCAAATTCATCAAAAGGTTTTTCTGCTGTTGGTTTCTTTTTTGGATATACTCTTCGCCAAGCTATGCCAGAGATACCTATTGGCTTAATTGGTTCTTCATATGGCGGTACATGGGCAGAATCATGGCTGCCTCTTGAATATCTACTAAATGTACCAGGAATGAAGGCAGAAGCACAAAAACGTATTGATGATATTGCATTTTGGGAAAATGGAGGTAAAAACACATACGAAGAACGACTAAAAGCGTGGGAAATTAACCACGATCCTATCGGTGCTCAAACTCCATCTCCAAAAGATTATGACTTTGATAGCTCCACATGGCAAACAATCCAACTTCCAAATAAATTTGAATCGCTTTTTGAAAATTGGGAAGGAGGACTTATCTGGCTAATTACAGAAGTAACTCTAACAGAAGATCAAGCCATGCAGTCTGCCACTCTTTCTTTAGGTGCAATTGATGATATGGATACAACATACATTAATGGTACAAAAGTTGGCAATACATCATATTGGAGCACAAAGCGTTCTTACAATATAAAAGAAGGTATTCTCAAGGCTGGGAAAAATATAATTGCTATCAAGTCAGAAGACACCAATAATTCAGGCGGATTTATTTCTTCACCAGATTTACTTTTTCTACAAATTGGCGAAAGCAAAATTTCTCTGGCAAAGGAATGGAAATACAATCTAAAAAGAAAAAATAACAATGAAGAGCCAAGACCAGAAATTATTGATAGCTCAAATAAAGATATTTTAGGCAATCTTTATAATGGTATGATTTATCCACTTACTCCTATGGCAATCAAGGGAGCAATTTGGTATCAAGGATGTGGCAACGAAAGGCGTCCTGACGTATATTTTGGTATCCTTTCACAGCTAATTCAATCATGGCGTAACAACTTCAATGGTGGTTCCTCTTCTACCGACAAGCAATTCCCATTTTATATTGTGCAGCTACCAAACTACAGAGGAGAAAGCAAAAAACCATGCGAATCTAATTGGGCACACATACGTAATTCTCAAGCAATGGCTGGCTCAACAATAGAAAATTGTGGCACTGTCGCCACCATTGATATAGGAAATCCACGTGATATACATCCTAAGAATAAGCTTGATGTTGGAAAGCGTTTGGGATGGTTAGCATTAGCAGAAACCTATGGCAAGCAATTTGACAAAGAATATGCTTCTCCAGCTCCACTAAATGCTAAACTCAAAGATGGGAATGTTGTACTCCAATTAAAGCATAGCAAGGGACTAAGGACAACAGATGGAGAAGCTCCAAAAAGCTTTCAATTGGCAGGCGAAAACAAAGTATTTGAATGGGCAGACGCTACTATTTCTGACTCAAATGCGATAATACTGACACCACGTGAAGGCACAGCGATTACCTCCCCACGTTACATTCGCTATGCTTGGGATGGCTCTCCTACTATAAATTTGGTAAATGAATCAAATTTACCTCTTGGAACATTTGAATTAGAAATAAGAATAATCCTAAAAATAAAATAATCCTAAAACGATAAATTATTGCTTCTGCTCTTTTGCTACAGGATTTTGTGATAATAACCCTAGTTTTACTACAAGATTTTGTGATTTTTTAATTGATTTTACTACAAGATTTTGTGATAATAACCCTAGTTTTACTACAAGATTTTGTGAAATTTATAAAATTTTTATCTATTAGTTTATGCATATCTATTTGATTTAATGGGTGATAATATGTATTTAACAAGAAAAATCGACAAATTCCTAGAAGAATGGTATTCAAACAAGGAAAAATTACCACTAATTATTCGTGGAGCAAGACAAGTTGGAAAAACAGAAGCAGTCCGCCATTTTGCAAAAGGAAAATATAAATCTTTTATTGAGATTAACTTTGTAGAACAGCCACAGTTTAAAGGAATTATAGAAGAAGGCTTTAATGTTGATTCTATTGTTAAGCTTATCTCAAGAATAAATCCAGAATTTAGATTTTTGCCAAAAGAGACTCTTATCTTTTTTGATGAACTTCAAGAATTTCCTGAGATTGCAACTGCTCTAAAATTTTTCCAACAAGATGGCAAGTTTGATATAATTTGCAGTGGTTCATTATTAGGAATACAGTATGCACGAATAGAATCCAACAGTGTAGGTTATAAAATAGATTATACAATGCGCTCTTTAGATTTTGAAGAGTTTTTATGGGCTATTGGTTATCCAAATGATATTGCTGAAGATATGCTAGCCCATTTGATAAATATTAAACCATTTACAGAACTAGAGCTTGATAAATATTTTTCTGTTTTTATGGATTATATTATACTAGGTGGAATGCCTGCTGTTGTTAAGAACTTTATCCAAACAAAAACTTTTGAGAGAGCTATTCAACTACAAGGCCAACTTTTACTTGATTATCAAGAAGATATTCAAAAATATGCATCTGGATTAGATAAGGCCAAAATTCTTTCAGTTTTTAACCATATAGTGCCACAGCTTTCTAAGGAAAATAAAAAATTCCAATTTAGTCAAATTGCAAAGGGAGCTCGTTCAAGAGAATATTTTGGATGCATCCAGTGGCTTCTTGATGCAGGTGTCATATCTATTTCGTATTGTCTAAATTTCCCTGAGCTTCCACTAAAGGGTAATTATGATGAAAGAAAATTCAAGCTTTATATTGCTGACACCGGGCTTTTGATGGCATTGCTTGATGAGGAAGCACGTGAAGATTTACGCAAAAACAAAAATTTAGGAATTTACAAAGGCGCTCTTTATGAAAATTTTGTTGCTGAAGCACTTTTAAAGTCAGGTTTTGATTTGTACTATTATAAGAGTGAAAATTCAACACTAGAAGAAGATTTCTTTGTACGTTCATCACAAAATCTTTTACCTGTTGAAGTAAAATCTAACAACTCATCTACAAAAACATTGAGGGCTTTAATTTCGTCGGAAAGGTATCCTGATATTATTGAAGGAATAAAGCTAGTACGTGGAAATATTGGGAAAGCGAATAATATAACAACAATTCCATATTTTTGCACATTCCTGCTGAAACGATATTTAAAGCAATTAGATTCTTTACTAAAACAGTAGTTAATGTAAGCGTAGTGGCAAAATTAAATAATTAAGGGAAATATGGAGCTTAAGATTATTTTAAGTTTCAGCAAGGCGAGGAGAATAGCCTAAATTCGTAGTTGAATTTAGGTGAAGCAGCGCAAGCGCTATGAAGCGGTGCAAAGCACCATGAAGCATGCCTACGGCATATGAAGCATTGCGAAGCAATATATGAGGTGGAATTATTTAAAGTTTCAGCAGCACGAGGACGTACTGCACCCCAGTTAATCTGTAAGACGGGGACGTCTTACAGCCCAGTTAACGTGTAGGACGAGGACGTCCTACACCCCAGTTATGCACACACTTTAAATATTTTTTACCTCATCTATTCGTTATTCACTATTCACTATTCACTAATTCAGCGCTCTCCGCTTCCCTTTTTTCGCAGTAGGCATAACGCTTACATTGGATTTTGCGCTGGGTGGCATTACACCTAAAAACTGCAGAAGGCTATACTTCGAGCTCTAATCCATCGTAGGCTGGCTGCACACCAAATGCTGCCATGCTTTGAGCTACTGTGGCATGGTCTGGATGTAATTCTCGTGCCATGTGTGATGTAACAAAGCGAACATCTTCCGCAAAATATTTATATTTACGGAAAACATCAACCATATTCTCAACCATCTTAATATCGTTATGGTCGAAGCTTCGCCAATCATTGATTGCAAACTCTCCACATGTGCATTCAAGCACCATTAAATTGATTTTGAGACGCATAATTGCATTCCAAGTACGTGAAGGAATCCAAGCAGAATCACATCCATAGAAAAGAATACGCTCATCCTTCTCTATTATGTATACGCGTGATTCTTCTTGTGGGTCTCTCGTAATATGGCTAGCTGGCCATGCAGTTACATTGTATCCACCGATATCATGTGTTTCACCTATTGGAAGCTCAACAAAATTAATTACAGCAGCAGCTTCTCCTAAAACCTCTTGCAAAGCACGAAGACATGCAGAATCTCCCCATAAAGTAAAACCTGGATTATTTTCTGCTAAACGAAGAATTGTTTTAGGACTGAAATGATCCCAATGAGAGTGAGTAATTATTGCATTCTTAACCTGAGAAAGAATTTCTGGGCAACCCTCATTCTCTGCAAAATGGTAAATATGCGGACCTGCGTCAATCAATAGCTCTGTATCTACCAAAGCTGAAGAATATCTGCGAAATTCCTCACCATGAACATATGTCTTAATATCCCAATCAGCAGCACCTGTACCTAAAAATGTTATTTTCATATGAGACCTCCTATTCTAATTTAAACCCATCTACTGCGAGCAAGTGTATGCACAACACCCTGAGCACTTATAATTTTGTGATATCGCTCATTCTCCTGAATAAGTACACTCTTTGCAGAAACAACATCACCTAGCATTGCTTCTGTACGAAAAACCAGTTCCAACTCTTGAACTTGCTTGCCGTTAAGAATTTCTGGAGAAGAGTCCAACATCCACTCTATGTATCTGACATTGTTTACATGAGCATTTAAATCAATTTGAGAGAAACGCACAGGAAACTCGTTAGTTACCTCTGAATCTACCTCTGTTGGATAATTAAAGCGATCAAATGGAGCAACACCAAATACAGGTTGGCGTACAGTATTTGAAGCAGCAAGCACTGCTGGAGGAATAGGCACCGCCTTGCGTTCTGCAAGATTCAATGTCATCCATTCTGTTGATGCAACACCTATCTCTTGACCATCTCCGCCATAGATTACAAAATCACGATATGCAAAAAGCTTTTTACCTCCCCATGGGAATGTCAAAATTTTCAGTGGTTCATTCCACGTTGGGTAACGAGTGATTTTTACACGAAGGCGGGTCATAACCCAAGTCAGATTTTCACCAACAAAGTCTTTCTTTGAAAATCCTAGTTCATCTGCATGATTAGAAGCAATTTCCTGAAGATAATTGCACAGTTGAGGAAAATGTATTGCACCAGTGGAGGTACACTCATAAGAACGAACTTTGTAGATATCTTCTTTATATGTATCTATCATATTCATCAATAACCCATTATTAAATCATAAATCACCAAAAAACAGACAAAAACGTTTGTTTTAAAAGTTCACCTATTTCTTATCACCAAGATTTATGCGAGCAAGTTGCTCAATTGCCTCAGGATTTAGTTGTCCGGAACGGTCTATATCAACATTAAGAGTAATTGCACAACCATCAGCTCTATGACGTGAAACAAAACGAGAAAGTTCATCATCATTAAAGCGTAAAGGAGAATACTCCTTACCCATATGAACCCAATTCTTGTTGTCCATTGTTAACCAAATGTGCATCTGCATACCTTGTGCATTGGTACGTCCGCATAGTGGGAAATAAATCAACTCCTCGCCACTATAATATTCCTGGCAAGTTGTAAACATGATAGAACCACCTTGCGAATTTACAGACACAATTGCATCCTTATTTCCTGCTTTAGCAGCCTTTGACACCTCATCGAAAGGATATTTAAAATCGCCAAGTTTGACAATTGCTGGTGAGCGAACTCCTGCATTGGACACTGACACAGAACTATCAAACCACCAGCCACTCACATATTTACCACAGCTAAGTGATAAATCACGAACAATTGAAACAATATTTTTACCAAAATCCTCTAATCGGTTATCTGTATAACCAACTGCCTTCATCCACTCAGGATCTTCGCTATTACATCCATGATTATAATAAAGAATTGTGCGAATACCCTCAGCATCTAATGCTTGAGCAATCTCTAAAAGAAGATTACGCTTTGTGGTACGGCCTGAAATAATTTTATCTAAGGCATGACATGGTGCTGGCGGATGCTGCTCTGCCCATGAAGATGTGAAAATAATATAATCTGCTTTTGCTTGCTTTAGTTGTGCAACAAAGCGAGGGATATCGAATGCATCAACAGCCTCATCAAATGAGTTTCTCTCTCCATTCAAATCTGTTGACCAAGTTGTCCAATGCACACCAATTCCAAACGCACCAGCCAACCAATCTGTTGAGGCACGAGGATAGCCTGTTATTGCATCTGCCTCTGCCAGCTGTTGAGCCTTGCGTTTATTGTATATATCTCCAAAATATACACGTTCAGGCTCTACATTCATGAATGCCTGACCATCAATATGGAATAACTCTGTACATGGAGAAAAATCTACGGCACCAGAACGAGCTCCTGTGCAACGCCTAAATGCACGTGCTTCAATACGCTCAAGTTGCGAACCTTCAGCAAATGCTATGCTTTTTAAATTTGCACACCAACCGAAGGTATCTTTCTCAATAACTTTAACACGAGGAGGAATTATTAAAGCACCATTTGCTGATTGATTATAGTAAAATGCAGCTGCTCCAATTGAATCTAATTCAGCTGGAAAATTTGGTGGATTTACTACCTTTGTACAAAAGAAAAATGCAGCTGCTCCAATTTTACGAATTGTCTTTGGCAAATCATAAGAAACAAGTGTCTTATTAAAAGCAACAAATGCGGGACCTAGTGTAGTAGAAACAAGGCCTGTGTCAGTCTCTATTTGGACTAATGAATTTAGCGACCACTCACCAGTTGGATAATTTACTACTTTTTTTAGGACAATGCCACCAGAGTAATTTTTATCTTCCTCATAAGAAATCACAAGCTCAGCATATTTCAACAGCCCTGCATTCGCATCACAAATCCATTTTACATTTTTCGCTTCATTATCGCTCATCTTTTTCTCCATACTAAATGCCATAGCATTGATTTTGCTTAGCAACGTATCATACAAAGTACTTTATAATTCGTGCTATAATTTTAGAATTTAAACGGGTGACAGTGCCACCCGTTTAAATGCACAATTGTGCGAAATAATATTCACTAATTCAAAATATTATTTTGCTTCAAGCACAAACACAGCTGAATCGTAATCGGCACCAAGCTGAACATACATACCCATCTTCTTAAGAATATCACCGCCAACTACCTGATCTACGCATGGAGAATGCTTATCCCATTCGTTCTTTCTATTGATTTCACGAATTGTATAAACCTTATTCTCATCCAAGCCATCAAGCATTAGTGGAGCTAGGCTATCTGCCTTGCAGAGGCGATTCATACCCCATACAAATACTACAGCCTTCTTCTTATCTTCTGAAGTGTACATGATTGATGCATAATCGTTCTTATATGGATTTACAAGACGATACAAATCACCATGCTGTACAACTTCACGAATCTTCTTATATTCTGCCACAGCCTTCTGAGCAAATTCAACCTCCTCATCTGTCATATTCTTTGGATGAAGCTCAAAGCCTAGACGACCGGACATTGCCACATCAAAGCGATACTTTAGAGGTGTAACACGATGTGTCTGGTGGTTTGGAACAGCAGTCACATGGCAAGCCATTGCACTTGCTGGGCAGAACTGCTGCTGACCCCACTGAATGAAGATACGCTGACGAGCATCTGTATTATCAGAAGCCCAGAACTCATCTGCATAACCCAATGCACCTAGCTCTGCACGGCCACCACCTGATGCACAAGCCTGGATAACAATTTTAGGATACTTTCTTCTAATCATTGAGAATAGCTCATAAACACCATTCTGGAATTCAAACCAGAAGTTGCTCTGCTTATCTGCTGGCAAATATGTAGAACCTGGATTTGTTACCTCTGCATTAGCATCCCACTTGATGTAAGACAAGCCATTTGCATCGTCAATAACCTTACACATCTGCTTAAAGATTGCTTCACGAACCTCAGGATTTGTCATATCAAGAACAACCTGTGTGTGACCGCGGCCCTGGCGAAGTGTACGGCCCTTCTCCTGCAATACCCAATCTGGGTGAGCCTTAACAAAAGCACTCTCTGTATTTGCCATTTCTGGTTCAAACCACAAACCAAGCTTTAGACCGCGCTTCTTAGCTTCCTTAACCAAATAATTGATACCACGTGGTAGTTTCTCAAAATTCCAGCACCAATCTGCCAAGCCTACTGTGTCATCATTACGTGCATATTTGCCCTCTCCGAACCAACCATCATCGATAACAAACATTTCACCGCCAAGCTTCTTAACGCCATCCATCATATCTGTCAGGGTATCTTCATTAAAATTAAAGTATGCACCCTCCCAGCTGTTTAGAAGAACATCGCGAATCTTGTTTCTATTTGGCATACGATATGTGCGAGCCCAACGATGGAAGCGACGTGAAACCTCACCCTTACCCTCATCAGAGTATGTGAAAACTACTGATGGAAGTGTGATGCTCTCCCCTGCATCCAATACATATGCACCTGAAAGATTATCTACACCAATGTTGATGTTTAGCTGATCATTTAGGCGATGTGCAATTGTTCCCTTCCAAACACCTGACCAAACAAATGCTGCACCAAATACGCGGCCCTTTGTTTCTGTTGCTTCACCAAGGCTTACCATAAAGAATGGAGAATTGCCCCAAGCATCATGAATACCTGAGTGAGAAGTCAAATTAAGAGCCTGACCCCAGCCAATCTTACTCTCTGTCAGATTAGCCTCTGAACCCCACATACCATTTAGGGATGTCAAATAGTATTCCTTTGCCAAACCTAGGAACTCAAATGCAAATGAATCCATTCTTGCAAGGCGAACAGCACCCTCCTCCTTGTTTGTCAAAACAACCCATGTTTCAACTACATCACAACCAAGGCGAGTAACAAAATGCTGATTTGCATAAAAATCATAGAGCTTATCCTTTAGCTTAATAACTAAATGCTCTGAGCCATCCTTTTCTACAGAAAGTTCTGTACCAACAACCTTCCACTGAATTGAGCAAGCTCCATCTGCATGAACAGCCTGAATAGCACCATTTGTATTTTGTAGCGCAAATGTGTCATTGTAGGAAGTTTCATTTGAACCATATGCAGGATATGTTTCCATTGTTGACTTACCAGCGGAGCAATCGTAATTAAAGAATGATTGTCTCCAATATTTAAAGTTCTTTGCCTTCTCGTCAAAATAATGTAATCCGATATTAGCATCAATCTGAGAAGGATCCTTCACTGTAGCACCAAAATATGGCATTGTCCAAACATCGCCCAATTTCTTAAAATAAAGCATTGTTTTGTTTGTTTTCAAACAAAAAGACTTTTCTGTAATTTTTCTTTTCATTAAATTTTCCTTTTTACTATTAGGATGGGTTATTTATTTTGTTATTAAAATAATACCAAAAAAGTAGCATGTGCTTCAAGAAAAGGTTTTGAAAAACTACAGAAAAATTTCTTCTATTATTTGCTAAAGTTTACCCTAATAGTGGCAGTTGGATGTAAGTGTGATGGCTAGGGCGACGCCTAGCCACTCCGAGATAACACCAGCAATCAATCGCTAGTGTATGTATCCATGATGATTTTGTAGGATTAACGGGTATTGGCTATCGCAGAATTAAGTTTATTAGTACCTATCCGCATATAAAATCTTTGCTTTACTTGTATATCGTTTTACGAATTCTGTTTTTGCATTTGTATAACCATCTCTGTTATGTTCATATTTCTTCCACAACTTCAATTTCAATTATTCATAATTCTTCCAATGTCTTTTCTGACAATTTCTTTCCCATTATTCTCTCCACTAAATTCAAGTTTTAGGTTGCATTATGCTAAAAAAGTAAACATTTCAACTAACCAAAGGAGAATAAAACAATGACGAAAGCTAAAAAACCAGAATGATTATAGACCTTTTTCCCTGCTCAAATAAACAACTGTCTCAAAATGAGCTGTACGTGGGAACATATCAAACAATTTCACACTGCGAATTGTATATGTTCCATCAGATGTAAGCTTCACTAAATCACGAGCAAGTGTATCTGGAGAACATGAAACATAAATTAGATTTTCTACAGGATGCTCCCACAATGCAGCTGTTACCTCTGGCTCTAAGCCGCTTCTTGGTGGATCAACAATTACAGTAGCTTTACCACCACGCTTCTTTGCATTTCTTAATGCACTATCAGCAATCTGAGCAGATAAACCACAAATGAATTTTGTATCATTTAATCCAAGCGTTGCAGCATTTTGCTGTGCAACAGAAATCACATCGCGCCCAGAATCATATCCAATAATTGCAGGAACACCAATATGTGCTGCACTTAAGCCAAAGACACCGACACCACAATACATGTCAATAAGTCTGTCTGGCTTAATTTGCTCTACCAAGCCCATTACATATTCAACAAGCTTTGGACTTACATATGGATTTACTTGATAAAAACCACGAGGTGGAATCAATATTTCACCAGCATTTATCTGCTCGTGGAGCATTGGATATTCCTCTTCATTTAAACGATGATTGACTGAAAGAGGTAACACTAGAACGCCATCCTTCTTAGTGTGGCGAATAATTGCTGAACCACCGACACCCAAGTAACGTGTAAAGCGTGGATCTTGGCGTAGTTCCTCAAGCTCTGCATTTATTTCTGGAGCAGCTAATGGGCACTGTGGGACCTCAACAACTGTTTCATTATCGTCTCCAAAATAACCTAATACTGGACGTCCTTTAAAACCTCTGTCATAATGAAGTGTTATTTTATTACGATAATTTAAATGTTGTGGAGAAGCAAATGGCTCAAGCAAAAGCTCCTCAGCATTTTCTTGCTTTGCTTGACGCTTCAAAAAGCTTAGCAATTGCTCTTGCTTATATTTTATTTCTGCTTCATAGCTCATGTGTCCATAGACGCAACCTGGCACCGGATAGCGTCCAGATATACATTCTGCATGCTGTAGACGCTCTGGTGATGCCTTCTCTATTGCTACAACTCGTGCCTCTCCATAATTCTTCTTTTGTGTTGTTACACGAGCACGAACAACCTCTCCCTGGCATGTGCCAGGCACAAAATATACGCAACCATTTGCACGTCCTACACCAGGACCACGATATGCAACTGAATCAATTGTTAAAGTAATTTCCATTTTATAAATCCATTAAAATTCGCGTGCTTTATATAGCTCACGATTATCTAAAGCCCAAACTCTTGCGCTAAATGAACCCACTGGAATTTCACGCAAGGCTTCAAACATTTCAAACATACGAGCATCAAGACGATCAATAGTGCTTAATACCTCAGCTTCTGGAATCAAAGGACGCTGAGCACTACCAAATTCTGGCTCACCATGATGAGAAAGAACCATGTGCTGCAAAAGCATTATTGTATTTTCTGAAATACCAAGCTTTCTGCCTGCACGCTCAATATTTATTGCACCAGATACAATATGACCTACAAGCTTTCCTTCTACAGTGTAGTCTGTTACCAGGCCTAGCTCATTGCGTGCCATCTCTTGAAGTTTTCCTAAATCATGTACAATCACACCTGCAAGAAGCAAATCTCTGTTTAACTCTGGGTAATTTGATGCTATACCTTTAGCAAGGTTTAACATAGATGTAATGTGATGCAACAAACCACCAATCTCTGCATGATGCATTTGCTTCGCAGCCGGGAAAACCTTAAATTTATCTCCTGCTTCACCAATTAGCTCTGAGGTTAATTGTTGAAGCTCTTTATCCTGAAATTCCATGATTGTGGCGAGTATTTCTTGAAGCATTTCCTCTGCAGGACGAGGTGAATATGGCAAAAATTCACCCTTATCAACATCTGAAGGAGCTAAAACGATTGCTTCCAAACGTAGCTGGAGCTTTCCATTAAATTCATTAACTATTGCATTTACATCCAATATATCGCCAGCATTTGGTAGTGTTGCTTCTCCCCAATACTTTGCTGGAATGCTTCCGGTCTTATTCATTAGAACAAGATCAATATAAGTCTTCCCTGTTGAGGTCTTTTTTCCCTCTGCACTCTTGACCATCAAAAAACCAAGAACAACACCATCTTTAACTAATTTTGGAATTTGGATATGATTCATAAAAACTCTCCGTTGTAATTTCTAATCTACTTCTCTATGCCGCAATCTATCTCAATGCGCATTGGTAATTATATCACTTTCAAAAAATACAAACAAGCAATGCTGCTTTCCCCACGAATTATTCAGTAATTCCTTTTGCGAGGCTATCGATGATATTCAAAATAATATCTACAGCAATCTCCATCTCATTAAGCGAAGCAAACTCGTATACTCCATGAGGATTATAACCACCTGTACCTAGATTTGGACAAGGCAATCCTTTATAGGAAAGAGTTGCTCCATCTGTACCTCCACGGACTGGCCATGAGATAGGAATGTATCCAACATCATAGATTGCCTTTTCAGCAAGTTTAATCAGTATTGGATGTTGGGCAATAATTTCCTCCATATTGAAATATTGATCCTCAATATCCACTAGGACAGTGCCATCGCCATATTTCTGATTTAAAGTATCAGCAATACTATAAATAAACTGCTTGCGTTCCTCAAGCATAGCTCTATCAAAATCACGCAACAAGTAAACCATTTGTCCTTCACCGACACCTGATTTCATAGAAGAAAGATGATAGAAACCTTCCCTGTCTTCTGTGGTTTGTGGTGTTTCATCAGGAGGAAGCATTGATTCAAATTCACAAGCTATACATGAAGCATTTTTCATTATACCTTTTGCTGAGCCTGTATGAATTGATTTACCGACTATTTTAATGCGAGCTTGAGCCGCATTAAAATTAGCATATTGAATTTCACCAACTGCTCCGCCATCAATGGTATAGGCATACTTTGCACCAAAATTTTCTACATCAAAAAAATCTGCTCCGTAACCAAGCTCTTCATCTGTGGTGAAAGCAACACACAATTTGCCATGAGGAATACCTTTGGAAATTATTGTATCCATTGCTTGGATAATTTCTGCAACACCTGCCTTATTATCTGCACCAAGAAGTGTTGTTCCATCCGTAACAATCAATCTATGTCCAACTAGTCTACGTAAAGAAGGGAACTCATCTGGAGAAAGTATGCGACCTGAATCACCTAAAGGAATTTCGCCTCCCTCATACTCTACTACGCTTGCACGCACATTACTTCCTGATGCATCTGGAGAAGTATCAACATGAGCAATCAAACCAAGAGCAGGAACATTCTCTAAGCCTGGTGTAGCTGATAGCTCTGCATAGAGATATGCTTGATCTGAAGTTCGTACATTTTCCATTCCAATTTGACGAAGCTCATCTGCTAAATAATGAGAAAGCATTCTTTGTCCTGGAGAAGTTGGATGTGCACCTGAATTTGGATTTGCCTGCGTATCAACCTTTATGTAACGCAAAAATCTATCGATGAGTTTTGTCATATTTTCACCTCGATAATTATTATTTTTCAGGTGCAGAACCTAATTTTTTAGGAATTCTGAACAGCCATTGCTTAAGCAATAACAAAATAAAATGAGGATTACCGATAATATATCGTTTCCAAAGGCGGCGAGGTTCTGCCCAAAGTCTGTAAAGCCATTCTAGTGAATGCTTTTGCATCCATGCTGGAGCTTGCTTTACACGACCGGAGTGAAAATTAAATGCAGCACCAACAGCAACAAGCACACCATGAGGTAAACGCTTTTGGAACTCTGCCACAAAATAATCCTGCTTTGGAGTACCTATACCTACCCAAATAACATCGGCACCAGAAGCGATAATTTTATCTACAACATCCTGCTTTTCTTCTTCTGTTAAAGGACGAAAAGGAGCCCAATAGCGGCCTGCCTCAATAAAGCCAGGATATTTTTCGGAAAGTTTATTAACGAGCACCTCTAAAAGCTCTTCATTTTCGCCACCATAGAAGAAATGCTTCAACCCATGTGCACGACCTTTATCAATTACTTCAAGCATCACATCTGGGCCATAGCAGCGTGTCATATTTTTATCAGCATAACGCTTCCCTACTTTGACAAGAGGCATACCATCGCAAAGGGTAAGGAATGAGTTATTCGCAATTTCTGCTATCTCTTTATTTTTATGGCATTTAAGTACAGAATCTACAGCAAACACATTAACATACACAGAAGGAAGCGAAGGCTTTGCTGCTGAGATAATAAGCTCAGAAGCTTTCTGTAGGCTTGTGCTTGAAAGATAGACATCTATTAAAGAAAAACGAGGTGGCAAATTCATAGATAATATTTATTCGTTGTTAGTTACAATACCTTGTATTATATCCTATTATGCAGATAAATATCAACTTGAATTACTTACTTAGCCAAAAACGAGAGTTGGTTGGTGTAAGCGTGGTGGCTAAAAGTGCGAAAAAAAGCGACGCAGAGAGCGCAAAGGACGCTAGGGTGCGCTGAGCTCGTGTGGTGGACAAAAGAGCGAGGAAGAGATATGGGATGGGCAAAGAGGTTCATTCGCATAACTCTATTATCACCAGCACCATAAATCATTTTTAAGGATTTAACTGATATTTTTATGGAAGAAAAACAAAAATTATTGCTAAAACCCTGCAAAAACCAATATAAGTAAATCCAAAAATCAGATATGAATTTATATTAAAAGCACAATAAACATTGTTGCGAACAAAAGCAAATTTATGCTATTATATATTAATTGTTTAGAGAATCACCCTTAAGATTAATAAAAAAATGAAATATATTAGTACTCGCGGTGGAACCGCTCCAATTAATTTTTCTGACGCTGTTATGACAGGACTTGCTCGCGATGGCGGGTTAATGCTTCCTGAGGAATTCCCATGTATCAAGGATAAGCTTTCTGCATGGGCAGACCTTCCATATACTGAGCTTGCTTATGAAATCATGAAGCTATATGCTGATGATCTAACAGAGCAAGAGCTACGCTCTGTTATTGAAAAGAGCTATGCAACCTTCCGTCACCCAGAAATAACACCTACCCAAAAGGTTGGTCCTGTATATGTTCTTGAACTTTTCCATGGTCCTACCTTTGCATTCAAGGATGTTGCCCTTCAATTTTTAGGTAATATGTTTGAGCTTATCCTTAACAAGACAGGTGCAAAGCTTAACATTATTGCAGCAACATCTGGCGATACTGGCTCTGCAGCTATACATGGTGTTCGTGGCCGCAAAGGCATCAATATCTTTGTTATGCACCCTAATGGACGCGTAAGTGCTGTACAGGAGCTACAGATGACATCTGTTATGGATGCAAATGTATACAATATTGCTGTTGATGGCACATTTGATGATGCTCAGGCAATTGTAAAGACACTTTTCGGCGATTTGAATTTCAAAGACAAGTATTCACTTGGTGCAGTAAATTCCATCAATTGGGCTCGCGTGCTAGCTCAGGTAGTTTATTATTTCTATGCTGGTCTAAAGGTAATGAAAGAAACAGGCTCAGATAAGATTTCATTTAGCGTACCTACTGGTAACTTTGGTGATATCTTTGCTGGTTATGTTGCTTACCTAATGGGTCTGCCAATTGATAAGCTAATTCTTGCAACAAATGAGAATGATATCCTATCTCGCTTCTTCAACACAGGTGTTTACAATGTTGAAGGTGTGCACCCAACAATCAGTCCATCAATGGATATTCAGGTAGCTTCAAATTTTGAGCGCTGGCTATACCTACATGCAAACCGCAATTCTGAGCAGCTATGTGCTTGGATGCAGCAATTTAAAGAAACAAAGTCTCTTACAATCGGTAACCCTGATGAACTAGATGAGATTATGATTGCTGGCAAGGCTGACACAGCTAAGACACTTGCTACAATCAAGCGTTTCTACGAGGATAGCAAGTACGTGCTAGATCCACATACAGCTGTTGGCGTAAGTGTTGCCTTAGATAAGGCACCAACAACTCCTGTAATTTGCTTAGCAACCGCTCACCCTGCAAAATTCCCAGATGCAATTAAGGATGCAACTGGTGAATCTAATCTTGCTACTGCTCCAGAAATCGAAGCACTAAAAGGCAAGCCAACACGCAAGTTTAACCTTCCAGCAGATGCTGGTGCTGTTGCTGCTTTTGTAATTGAAAAGCTTCAGTAATTCAATCCAACAAACAAACAAAATAACAAACCCGAGAGAACAATTGTATGCGCCAGATAGACGAAGAGATTCTTAGCTACATAAGCGAAACAAAGCTATTCAACGATGTTGAAATAGATCGTTTAAGAGCAGAGGACGTAACTGATGATGCTAACATCACTGCTACAATTGTTCGCATGGGGCTTGCTGGAGAAGAGGACTATCTAAAGAAGCTGGCAGAGGTTCTAGGACTTGAGTATATTGATGTTTCAGAAATTCGTGAAATAGATCCAGAAATTGTTAATACAATTCAGCCAGGCACTGCATATCAATACAACACCGTTCCTGTTGCTTTTGATGGTAATATATTAACTGTTGCTATTTCAGATCCTTTCTCCGCAACAGATTTAGAAGACTGCTTGCGCATTGCAACAGGTTATAACATCAACACAGTGCTTTGTGTTTCTGAAAAGATTACAAAGCAATCTCAACGCTACTATGGTGTTGGTGGTGATACTTTGGCTAAAATGATTGAAGAAGGCCGCTATGATGCCGATTCTATCGACACCATGAGCCGCCACGACCTCAATTCCATTGAGTCCGAAGAAGCAAGCATTGTTAAATTTGTGAACCAGGTTATTGGTGAAGCAGACCGCCAGGGTGCAACAGATATTCACGTGGAGCCAATGGAGCACGAGCTACGCATTCGCTATCGTATTGATGGTATGCTACACAAGATTGATGTGGCACCACAGCTTCATAAGCTCCAATCTGCAATTATCTCACGTATCAAGGTTATGGCAAATCTGGATATTGCAGAGAAGCGCCTTCCTATGGATGGTCGTATCGGCATTCATGTTAATCGCAAGGACATTGATATTCGTGTATCTACCTGCCCTACCATTTATGGCGAAAGTATAAGCTTGCGTTTGCTACAAAAAGGTGGTGGCATTGTCCGCATGGAGCAGCTAGGACTTAATGAGCGTGATGCTGATGTTATTACTCGCGCAATTCATCGTCCTAACGGCATTGTGCTTGTAACAGGCCCTACCGGTTCTGGTAAATCAACATCTCTTTATGCTTTCTTGCACGAAATCAATACAGTGGATAAGCGTATTCTTACTGCCGAAGAGCCTGTTGAATACGAAATGCCAGGAATCAACCAGGTGCTTGTTAAGCCAGATATTGGCTTAACCTTTGCGAATGTACTTCGCTCATTCTTGCGTCAAGACCCAGATATTATGATGGTGGGAGAAATTCGTGACCGCGAAACTGCAGAAATTGCAATCAATGCATCACTCACAGGTCACTTGGTATTTTCAACACTTCACACAAATGATGCAGCTGGTGCATTTGCTCGTTTGATTGATATGAATGTAGAGCCATTCCTTGTTGCATCATCTGTAGCAGCTGTTCTTGCACAGCGTCTATTGCGCAGACTTTGTCCTGCATGTAAAGCACCTGCAGAAGCAGATCCGCAGCTGCTACGTGCAATGCATCTAGACCCAGAGCTTTTCAAAAATAAGACCATTCATCATGTGGCAGGGTGTCAGCAATGTGGAAAATCTGGCTACAAGGGTCGTGGTGCAATCTTTGAGGTACTTAATGTTACAGACTCACTTCGCCAGTTAATTACGGAGCATCGCCCTTCATCAATCATTAAAGCTAAGGCTATAGAAGAAGGAATGACAACTCTTCGTGACGATGGTTGGAACAAGGTATTCAATGGCTTTACAACCATTGAAGAGGTTCTTCGTGTAACTGAAGATCAGGAAGCATAAGTGTTTCCGATATCAATTTCTAATTTCAGATTTTTCAGATAAGGAGTTCAAAATGGACAACTGTATTTTTTGCAAAATTATTGATGGTGCAATTCCTTCAACAAAGGTTTATGAAAGCGATCGCGTAATTGCATTTCTTGATATCAATCCAATTGAAAAAGGGCACATGCTTATTGTTCCTAAGCAGCATTGGAAAAATCTTGCTGAGGTAAAGCTTGATACAGAGAAAGAGATTGAAGTTTACGAGGAGCTAATGTACATTGTGCGAGTAGCAGCTCGTGCAGTAATCTCCACAGGTTTTGCTGCTGGTGCAAATATTCTTCAATGCAATAATGCATGTGCTGGACAGACAGTTGACCATCTACATTTTCATGTAATTCCTCGCTATGGTTCTGACGCAGTTTCTGTACCAGTATTTACATCTGGCGCCGCAAAATATGAAGATGGTGAAGCAGCTGCAATTGCAGAAAAGCTTGCTAAAGCAATTGAAACTATTGTAAAAGAAGAGGAGCTTCTTTAATGAACGACCAAAGCTTTGATGAGGCAATTTATCGCATTGTAAAAAATGGAAAGAATAAGCACATCAATCCGCTTGCTTTTTATTTTTTAAGAGATGCGTTAGACACTGCCACATTGAAATACAAAAAGGACTCTGAGAATCGCCATTTTACTGGCAAGGAGCTTTCTGAAGCAATCGCAGAATATGCACTTGAATCTTATGGTCATCTTGCATATCATGTGCTTACAACTTGGGGCATAACAAAGACTGACGATTTTGGGATTATTGTTTATGCATTAATCAATGAAGGTGTATTTGGCAAAACCGCAGAGGATAAACAAAGCGACTTTGATAATGTATACGATTTAAAAGAAAAGCTATACAACCCAATGTTTCCTTGCTCCATCGCTTTGAAAAAATAACTATTTTAACTAAAAAAATACTAAACGAAAGAAAACACAATGACAAAGAAAACACAAATTCTATCAGCAGTAGCATGTCTTTTTGCTAGCGCAACAATTACAATGGCTAACGATGCTGCTGGTGCCGTAGCTGGTGCAGCTGCACTAATGGCAGATCAATCTGCTCTAAGCGAAAACAAGAACTGGGAAACAAAAATCAGCCTTGGTTATGAATTAAACAATGGTAATACAGATAGTGAGAGCTATTCTGGCAAAATCTCAACAGCAAAAAATATTGGTGTATGGAGACTTGATGCTTCTGTAGAAGGTGCATACAAAGAGAATACAACAACTGATGCTGAAGGTAAAAAGATTGACGAGCAGACAGAGGGAAATGCTAAATTAAAGGCTGATTTAAAGCGTCTATTTGGTAAATTCTTTATTTATGCAGGTGAGGAAGTTTCTCACGATGCTATCGCAAATGTAAAATACAGAAGCATTTCCAGCCTTGGTATTGGTGCTTATCTATGGGATGAGGCAGCATTCCGCTTCCCTATCTCTGTTGGTTTAGCATACGTTACAGAAGAGGCTCCAGAGAAGGATGATTATCTTGCTCTACGTTTCACAGAAGAGTTTACATGGCAGGTTAATGACAATCTTAAGCTTTGGCAGAAATTTGAATTCATCCCAGAATTTACTGATTTTGACAATATCCTTATCAACGGAGAAGTTGGTGGTGAGACAAAGCTAACAGATACCCTATCTTTAGCAATTAAGTATGTTGTAGATTATGATTCTGAGGCAGATGCTGATGATCCAACAATTGAAACAACAGATACAAAGTTTATCACACAGATTACTTATACATTCTAATTTAAGAAATTTGATGCTATAAAATTTTAAAGAGTGTAAGCCGACGTGGCCTACACTCTTTTTAATTTTTTAACGGAATCCAAATGTAAGTATGAAGGCTAAAAGTGTGAAAAGAATGGATACACTTTTAGCCTTCATACTTACATTCAGTTACAGTTTCTAGGGCAACGTAAATTTAAAATTACTTTCCGAGAAGATTAAAACTATCAACAGGGATACGGCAAACAATTCCGCTACCCTTCTCTGACAAGCAAGGAAGAGAGCAAATTGCCTCATAAACAGCCTCTACCTTATCCTTCTCTACGATAGTAAGAAGGATTTCCTTTTCTGGAACAAGCTGCACACCAAAAAACTCAGCATCATCTGGTTTTGCAGTTCCACGTGCATTTATAACTGTGCCACCTGTTGCTCCTGCTTTACGTGCAGCAGCCATAACATCATCTGCATAACCCTTATTTACTATTACCTTAATCAACTCAACGCCTGTTGCTGCTTTTTCCATAACCGAATCCTCTTTTCTTAAGCAGGCAGAACCTGCACGATAAAAATCTTTTACATTAACACTTATTAAAACACCGAAATGAGACTTACGAGTAGCCTCTTCCTCACATAACTTTGCTGTAAGAACTTCTGCCTTTTCTGCCTCTACCACAATCAAAGCGATATCCTTTGAAGTATCTCCCAGACCTAAAAGTTGCAAAATGGCATTTTGTGCAGTTCCTCGACCAAGTAGCAAGGTTCCACCTGTTGCTCCATTTGCATTAGCAATAGCACAAAGAGCCTCTCCCTCATTGTGAGGTGCAATACAAAGCATAAGCTTATAATTTTGATTATTCATGCCCTAAAACCTTCTGCTTCTTTTTTGAATACAAATAACCCATAAATTGAATTGCAATTAGTGGCATCATTGCGACTAATGCAATCACACCAAATGTATCGTTACCTCCAGCATTTCCACCTGATGCTGTTCCTAATGTAAAGGACAACACAAATGTTGAGGTTAATGGTCCGGATGCCACACCACCTGAGTCAAAGGCAATTCCTGTAAATAAATCTGGTGATATACGCATCAAAATCATTGCCAAAATGTATCCAGGCAATAGTAAATACCACACAGGGAATCCTACCACAGCACGAATCATTGCCAAACCTATTGCTAAAGCAGTTCCTATTGATAAGAAAATCAAAAGAGCCTTACGCTTAATTGCACCACCTGACACTTGCTCTACTTGCTCACTCAAAACCCAAACAGCAGGCTCTGCACAAACGATTATTGCTCCAAGCAATAATCCTGTACCGACAAGCAATACATACCATATCCCACCAAGTGTATTTGCATTGTGTCCTAATGCTTGTCCAAGTATATCACCTGCTTGCATGAACCCACTTTGAACACCTATTAAAAATATGAACAATCCAACAAAAGCATAAATAAAACCGATAATTACACGAATCATCTGACGCATTGTCATCTTTAAAAGGAAAATTCTAAAAATTATAAACATCACAAATAAAGGTGCAATAGATTGAATTGACTCATGTAGAACATGTGAAAAATTTTCCTTTATTGGACTAAAAAGCATCGCTATATAGTTACTTGAAGCACTGCAAACACCACCTTGCGTTTCTAACGCCTGGACTGCACCTTCTGCATTATCTGCCACAAACATTGAGTAAATAAGAACAGATAGAACAGGGCCCACAGATGTTACACCCGTTAAGCCAAAGCTATTGCTTGTATCTGAACGAACAGCTGAAACACCTAATCCTATAGCCATAATAAATGGTACTGTCATAGGTCCAGTTGTTGCTCCTCCAGAATCAAATGCAATACCAACAAACTCAGGTTTAGCAAAATATGCTGCAACAAAAAGAAGCAAATACGAAACTAACAATACTAGTTTTATAGGCAGCTTAAGTATAGTTCTAAGGATTCCCATCATCATAAAGAACCCAACTCCACCGCCTATTGCATATGTAAATGCCCTTTTATCTACTGAATTAAAAGCTTTTTTTACGGTATCAGCGAAAACCTGAATATCTGGCTCTGCAATTGTTACTATAAAACCAATAACAAAAGCAGAAATCAAAAGAAGCGAAAGGCTACGCTTTTTCATGAGTGCAGCTCCACATCTTTCACCCATAGGCTGGATACCTAAATCTACGCCTAACAAAAATATGGTCAAGCCAAATATCAATAGCATGCCACCAATAAAAAATTTGCCTAACCAATATGGGCTTTCTGCAGTATGCTCAATAAGTAATCCTAGTATTAAAACAATAACCATTACCGGGATTACGGAAAGCGCTGTTTCTTTTAGTTTTTCCAACAGATTCATTTATAGATATTCTTCTTATCCGTAAAAAATATTTATTTATAGTTAAAAGATAAACTTAATTCGCTTATCGGCAAGCTTCTCATTAAGGTTTTTCTTTCTGTCATTTTCTAATTGACAGTTATCCATCACAAGGGTTGTAAGTGACGGCATATCAACAACCTTGTCAGGAATTTCCTTAATTGGATTTCCATATAAATCAATACGCTTTAAATTTGGCATATCACAAAGCCACTCTGGAAATTCTGTAATTCTATTTGCTCCCAAATTTAACTCTTCAAGGCTAGTCATGCTCTTGATGACTTCTGGGACCTCTGTAAAATTATTTTTGCTTAAATATAGACGCTTAATATTCTTTAATTCAGCCATATCTTTTGGCAAAGAGGAAAGCTTATTATCATTAAGTCTTAACCACTTTAATGACTTCATCTGAGAAATTCCATCTTGAATATTTGTAATAGAATTTCTATCAAGATTGATGTAGATAAGTTTATCCAATGAATATACATCAGCACTAAGTTCGCCAATTCTATTATCTGACAAGTATAAAGTTGTAAGAGACTTTGCTTCAGACACCTCACTAGGGATTGCACCCAACCCACACTTTGCCAAATCCAAATATGTTATTGTTGCTCCCATATGCTGAACCAGAGCAAAATCAGACACCTCAAGTATATGACCACGTAAAGATAACTTTTCTGCCTTTGGATATTCAACCGTAAGAAGATTTGATATGCTTGGCTTCGCTTCTCCATTTGTAGCACTAAGATTTACAAATTCTACACTGGCAGCTTGCTCAATTGATGAGGTTTCAGTAGTTGTTGTAACAACATCTTTAGGTGCTGATTGCTGGAATGAGCAACCTGTAAAAACTAAAACAACACCTAAAATGGCAATTTTTGCATTTTTTTTGACTTTTGAACCAATTTTACACATAAAAAAACTTGAGAATATTTTAAAATAAGGTAACATAATAAGTAATCCTTAAGGGTAATTAGGCTTTTTTCCTAGCATTATACCCAATTTGCATGTTTTTATCAACACTCAAGGAACCATAAAAATGAAAATTACATCAAAATTTCTAACTGCACTTGCAATTTCTGCTGCATTCACTACTGCTTCTATGGCAGGTGTTTCTGTTACTCGTGACACAGATGTCATGGATTTCGCTATCAATTCTGTTGATGGAAGCAACTTCCACTTTGGTGTTCATGCAGAAGGTGGCACACGTGCTATGGAACTAAACTCACGTGAGATTGACATCAATGCTAGCCGTTATGTTGGTTTCTTAGGTTACGACATTTCTCGTTCAATCACAATTTTCGCATCAATGGGTACAATGATTTCAGACAGCGATGAGCCTTATACTCTCAATGCAGAAAATAACAGTGCATTCACATTTGGTGCTGGTTTTATGGTTAACCTAATTGATTCAAACCAATTTGAACTTTTAACAACAATCTCACGCTATCGCCTACAAGCAGAAGCTGAAGTTTATTATGCAGAATTTGAAGATTACTCATGGACAGAGTTTGATGCAGCAATTACATTCCAACTACACAACGAAGATGCTGGTAACAGTCTAGAAATTCTTCCTAATCAGTATGCTCTTTTCGTAGGCCCTTGCGCATCTGTAATCAATTCTGATGAGCTTGACCAGACAAGTGGCAGTGTTTTTGGTATGAAAGGTGGTATCACACTACTATTTACTGATAACACATACCTAACTGGCGGCTTTGAATATTATGGTGATAGCTCCATTTACTATGGAACTCTTGGCCTACGCTTCTAATATATCCAAAAAAATTAGGGGCAACCCAATTTAATCATTTATCGAGCGGCAATATTTTGGTATATTTGTCGCTCGTTTCATATTGATAGAAAAGTACAATTAGCTTTAAAAATAATAATTTTAGAAAGAAAAAGATATGGATAAACATTTTGATCCAAAGGCAATCGAAGCAAAATGGTACCCTTGGTGGGAAAAAACTGGCAAATTCCGCCCTTCTGGCGTTGGTGAACCATATAGCATGGTAATTCCACCTCCAAATGTTACTGGTATTCTTCACATGGGTCATGCTCTTAACGATACCGTGCAGGATGTACTTACACGTTGGCGCAGAATGCAGGGCCGCGATGTATTGTGGGTTCCAGGCACCGACCATGCTGGTATTGCAACTCAAAATGTTGTTGAAAAGGCTCTTCGCAAAGAAGGTTTACGCCGCCAGGATCTTGGCCGCGAGAAGTTTATTGACCGCGTTTGGGAATGGCGTGAGCAATATGGCGGCACCATCGTTCGCCAATTGCGTAGCCTGGGCTGTTCTTGCGATTGGGAGCACGAGCGCTTCACAATGGATAAAGGCTTAAGCAAGGCAGTTGCTGAGGTTTTCTGCAAGATGTATGAGGAAGACCTAATCTATCGTGGCAACTACATTGTAAACTGGTGCCCACGCTGCGGTACTGCGCTGGCTGATGACGAAATTGAGCACGAGCCAAACAGTGGCCATCTATGGCATATCCGCTACCCAGTTGTAGGTTCAGAAGGCGAATATATCCAAGTAGCAACTACTCGCCCAGAGACACTACCTGGCGATACTGCTGTTGCTATCAATCCAAAGGATGAGCGCTATACTCACCTACACGGAAAGAAGGTTCTTCTTCCTCTATCTAATCGTGAGATTCCTATTGTTGTTGACGATTATGTAGAGCGCGAATTTGGTACTGGTGTAGTAAAGATTACTCCAGCTCACGATCCAAATGACTTCCAGGTTGCTGGCCGCCACAACCTACCAATGGTAAACATTATGAATGGCGACGGTACAATGAATGAGCTTTCTGGCTATGAAGGAATGGATCGCTTTGAGTGCCGCAAGAAGATTGTTGAAGACTTAGAAAAAGGTGGCTACCTAGTAAAGGTTGAAGATTACCAAAACTCTGTAGGTCACTGCTATCGTTGTAACACAGTTGTAGAATCACGTCTTTCAAAGCAGTGGTTCGTACGCATGAAGCCACTTGCAGAAAAAGCACTTGAGGCTGTACGCACAGGTAAGATTGTTTTCACACCAAAACGCTATGAAACAACATACTTCAATTGGCTAGAGAACATCAGAGATTGGTGTATCTCACGTCAGATTTGGTGGGGTCATCGTATTCCTGTTTACACATGCGATAAGTGCGGCCAAGAGTGGGCTGCAACTGAGGCTCCTGAGGTTTGTCCAAAGTGCGGTGCTACAAAAGAATTTATTAAGCAGGATGAAGACGTTCTTGATACATGGTTCTCATCATGGCTATGGCCATTCTCTACTCTAGGTTGGCCAGAGACAGAGAGTGCAGACCTAAAGCGCTACTACCCTACTTGCGATCTATGCACAGCTCCAGACATCATCTTTTTCTGGGTTGCTCGTATGATTATGGCAGGTTGCAAGTTTATGGATGAGGTTCCTTTCCGCAATGTTGTACTTCATGGAGTTGTACGTGACGATAAGGGCCGCAAGATGTCTAAATCTCTTGGCAACTCAATTGACCCACTGAATATCATTGAAAAGTACAGCGCTGACTCCCTACGCTTCACATTGATGCAAACAACATCTCCGGGTATGGACGTTTATATCAATGAAGAGAAATTTGAGCTAGGCCGTAATTTTGGTACAAAGCTATGGAATGCTGCTCGCTTCATTATTTCTTGCGCAGAAAATTCTGGCGATACAATTCCTTGGCGCGAGGTTGCTACTGCAGAGCCTAAGCTAAATCCAGAACTACTAAATGACGACGATCGTCATCTGCTAATTGCTTGCTCTCGCATGATAGCAAATGTTACTGCATCACTTGAGAAGTATCGCTTCCAGGATGCTGCCTTGGCTGCTTATGATTTTGCTTGGAGCACATTCTGTGACCGCTATCTTGAAGGTGCAAAGGCAGAGCTACGTGGTGACAATGCAGAGCGCCGCGCACAGAAGTTTGCTATTCTTGCAAGCGTATATGGCAAGCTAATCCGTGTCCTACACCCATTCATGCCATTCATCACAGAAGAGCTATGGCATCAGCTAGGCTATGCTGGCGATGATGAGTCAATTATGACAGCTCCATGGCCAACTGAGCTTTCAGATGCTCTTGCAAATGAGCTAGGCCTTTCTGATGAAATCTTTGAATATGTAGAAAATCGTCATGAGCTTGTAACAACAGGTCGCGCACTACGTACAGAGTGCAAGCTAAATCCTAAGCAGGAAATTACTGCTGTAATCGTTGCTAAGGATGCAATTACAGTTGAGCGTTTGACTCGCGATGCTGAAGCTCTAAAGCTTGCTCTACGTGCAACAAAGCTTGAAATTTCAACAGAGGGTAATTCTTCTGGTATGCCAACAGCTAGCTGCGCACTTGGTTCTATCGGTATTCCTTTGGATGGTCTAATTGACGTTGCAAAGGAAGCTGCTCGTATTGAAGAAGAGCTAACAAAGCTACGCGGATTCCTAGCTACTGTTGAGGCAAAGCTTTCTAACGAGAATTTCGTAAACAAAGCTCCTGAAGCTATTATCAAGCAGCAGAAGGACCGCCGCGAAGAGCTAGTTACTGAAATCGAGCGTCAAACAAAGCTTTTACAGTCACTAAAGGCTTAATCATTAGCATACAATAATTGCTTTGGGAAGAAACTATTTCGTTTCTTCTCAAAGCAATGCTATAACAAAATCAATTTGCTTATTTCCATTTTTTAGGGAGATAAAAATAAATGACAAAACATCTTTATTCTATTTGCTTACTATTGCTAGTGGGAATGCTCTGTTTTTCAGGTTGTACCACAACAACACGCACCTCCCTATCAAACAAGCAAAATATGGGAAATCTTTCCATTCAGGTTACACTAAATCAGGATGGAACTTTTACATATATCGGAGACATTGTTGACCGCGATGATCTTCCTCGAATTCTCAAAAAGGCTGGTGCAAGTGTGGGACGTTCAGTAACCATTAAGGCAGCAGACAATGTAGAGAAAAAGGCACTGGTTGAAGCACGTCAATTTCTTGTTTATAAAGGTTTTCCTAATGTGACAATAATCACACCAAGAATTGCTGTTTCCTACGAGGAAGAATTAAAACCAAATAATCAATAAATTGTGCATACAATGGACAAAGCACTCGCACAAAAAGAAAATACAGGCTCTACTCCACTTCGCATTCTGCTTGTACACAATCGTTACAAGCTACGTGGTGGCGAGGATAGTGTTTTTGAAGCTGAGCGCGATATGCTCATTGCTGGTGGACATACTGTGCAGGTTTACGAGGTTACAAACGATTCCATTGGCGAAAACACCTCAAAAATAAAGCTTTTTCTAAATACAATTTGGAATAAATCTTCATTTAAGACAATTCTTAAAATCATAGCAGAATTTAAGCCAGACGTAGTACACTGCCACAACACATTTCCTTTAATCTCTCCATCTATTTATTATGCATGCGATAAAGCAGGAGTACCTGTTGTTCAAACATTGCATAATTATAGACTTACTTGTCTAAATGGATACCTATTCAGAGAGCAAGAGTGTGCTCTATGTGAGCGTTGTTTAGGAAAATCCCCAATACGAGGAATTTTCAAAAAATGCTATCGTAATTCTTTTAGTGCATCAGCAACCGTTGCAGCAATGCTTATGGTTCACCGGTTTTTAGGAACATACCGCAAAAAAGTTACCAAGTTTATTGCGCTAACAGACTTTGGCAAAAATATTTTTAGCAAGTTTTTGCCTGCTGATAAAATAACAGTAAAATCGAATCCTATTCCTGCTATTTTAACTACACCTGCAATTAAAACAAAGCAAGTTATATTCGCAGGGCGTCTTTCTCCAGAGAAAGGTGCAGATACGCTTATTAAAGCATGGATTTCTTTACCAAACAAATATGGATTTACATTGAAAATTATTGGTGACGGAGCAGAAAAAGGAAAGCTGGAAAAACTTGCTTCTGAAGATAGCAGTATTTCTTTTGTCGGAGTATTGCCAAAGAGCAAAACTATTGAGCAAATGAGCAGCTCAATGCTTCTAATATCTCCTTCCAAATGCTACGAGACATTTGGTCTTTCTCCTGTAGAAGCAATGTCTATCGGCACGCCAGTACTAATTTCAGATGTAGTAAACCTATTCCCAATCGTCCAAGATAACATATCTGGACGCTATTTCAAGGCTGGCTCCACAGAAGATTTAGCAGAAAAACTTACAGAGCTGTTAAGTGACGAGTCAAAACTCGCAGAGTTAGGTGTAGCGGCCAAAGCAGCATTTGAGCAGAGCGACTGCTCTACAGAGCGCAACCTTCGCGCCCTAGAATCCATCTACAACTCCGTACGATAATCCCGTACGATAATCCTTAATTCGAAATTCTACTGACGAATTAAGGATATATTAAAC